>JAYTDO010000307.1:0-11706 GCA_043735935.1 Chthoniobacteraceae bacterium | reverse complement strand
GGGGAAAATCCGAATTTCGAAACCCGAAATCGGAAACAAATTCAAAATGCCCCGGCGCATTCAGAAAATGCGCGGTCGGACCGACTGCACGGGTCGTCGGTTCCGAGAGGACTCGGAGTCCGCGGGCGCCGGCTATTTGGGCGCGTTGCGGTCGTCTAGCCAGAAGACCTGCATCATCACGCCCGCCCAATAAAACGGGAGGAGCAGGAGGCCGAAGCCCGCAGTGGCTGTGGCGACCACGCTACAGGCGACGACGGCGAAGACCGCGCCTAGCATGAAAAGCGCGCCGGTGAGCCTGTGGCCTTTGTAGATGTGGCCAAGCCCTGGGACGATGCTGAGGGCGAGGGCGGCGATGTCGCGCGGGCTGCCTTTGTAGTTGCGCCGCCGGTAGCCGACGATCCAGTCGCACTTCGGGCATTCGTTGGGGTTTTGCGGGTCCAGCGGTGTCTCGCACAATGGACAATGTGTGCGGGTTTCTTCGCGGGGAGGATTGGCTTCGATCATTGGCATGTTTAGTCTTGGGTTGATGTTTGACTGCCTTGCCTTGCACCCATGTGTAAATAATACGCCCCGCGCCGCGCGGAGCAATCACCAATCCTTCCCTCCATGCCTGCCTTAAAGAGCATCGTCGATCATCTCGAACGCGAACTGCGCACCGGCGAGGTCGTGGATTATCCCGGCGCGTGGAATGGATTGCAGATTGAGAATTCGGGCGCGGTCTTCAAAGTCGCGGCGGCGGTGGATGCTTGTGAAGCGGTGATTGCGGAGGCGGTATCGCGAAAGGTGACGCTGCTGCTCGTGCATCACGGGTTGTTTTGGAACGGCGTGCAGCCGCTGACGGGCGCTGTGCGGCGGAAGGTGAAGCTGGCTTTGGAGAACGACCTGGCGATCTACAGTTCGCACTTGCCGCTCGATCTTCATCCGGTGCTGGGCAACAACGCGCTGCTCGCCAAGGCGCTTGGTTGCAAGGGCTGCGAGCCATTCTTTTTCCACAAAGGACAGGCGACCGGGCTGCAAGCGCGCGTGACACTGACGCTGGCGGAACTGGTGCGGCGGATGGAGAAGGCGGTCGATGGGCCGGTGCGGGTGTGCCCCGGCGGGCCGGCCAAAGTGCGGCGGGTGGGGATCGTGACCGGCGGCGCTGGGAGTGAGGTGGCCCGGGCGGCGGCGGAGGGAGTCGATACGTTTATTACTGGCGAGGGCCCGCACTGGAGCTACACCGCGGCTGAGGAACTCGGGGTGAATGTGCTCTACGGCGGGCACTATGCGACGGAGACATCTGGCGTGAAAGCGCTGGCCGGGCATGTCTCGAAAAAATTTCGGGTGCCGTGGGAGTTTATCGATCACCCGACGGGTTTGTAAGCGGTTGGCGCGACCCTTGCCAAGGATGGCGGGTGCGTCTATGCAAGCGATCCGATGTTTTTCCTGACCCCACGCCACGTGAAATATGGCCGCGAATATACCAAGGATGCGAAGAAGCTTTTGGCGTACAAACGGGACATTTGGAGCGCCGAAGCGATCGCCGAATTTGAAGCGGGGATCGTGAAGCTGGAGGAGGCCGTGCGGAGTCGCGACCGTGGGGCGATCGGAGAGGCCGCGCAGGTGATCGATACTCAGTGCGGCCGTTTGGTGAAGGCGCAACCGGACGCCGGATGGCGGGAGAATTGCGAGGTGTTTCTGGTGGCCATCGTCGTGGCGCTCGGAGTCCGGACTTATTTCCTGCAGCCGTTCACGATCCCGACTGGGTCGATGCAGCCGACGCTCAATGGCATCTTGGGGTATTCCACCGAGGAGGAACCGCCGAACATCGTCACGCGAGCGGTTCAGTTCGCGCTATGGGGGCGGACGTGGGTGAATGTGGTGGCCAAGACCGACGACGTGATCACCAATATTCGCGAGGTGAAGGCGCTGCCCTTTACCAATTGGGAAACCTCGGTGGGGTTGGTGTCGCGCACGGAGTTGGTGGGGCTGCACGGCAGTTATGTCGTCGATTGTCCGATCTCGACGTTGCGGCGGGATTTGATCCGCCCGCTGCGCGAGTTCAAGGCGGGCGAGGTGATCGCGCGTGGGTATTACGAGACGGGAGACCACGTGTTTGTGGACAAGATGAGCTACCATTTTCGTCTGCCGCAGCG
Source organism: Chthoniobacteraceae bacterium (assembly GCA_043735935.1). Classification (GTDB taxonomy): domain Bacteria; phylum Verrucomicrobiota; class Verrucomicrobiia; order Chthoniobacterales; family Chthoniobacteraceae; genus JANLQB01. Next base: position 9,571 of record JAYTDO010000307.1, on the reverse strand, counting down.
CGGGGACGTCTTTGTGTTTAATACGCAAAACGTGCCCACCGGCGACAACCGGATGACGAACATGCAGGGCCCTTCGCAGTTCTACATCAAGCGGCTGGCGGGGACTCCTGAAGACACGCTGCAAGTGCGCCCGCCCGAACTTTTCGTCAACGGTCAGCGCGCCCATGGATTTGGATTCGAGCGAGTAATGGCGGCGAAGGATGGCTATCGCGGCTACCAAAACGGCTCCGAGCAGATTGCCGCCGACGGGCGCATGTTTTACCCGCGGATGAATTTGCTCGGCGCGCCGGACGAAACCTTTCGGATCGAGCCGAAGCACTATTTTGCGATGGGCGACAACAGTTTTCACAGTTCCGACAGCCGGGACTGGGGCATGGTCCCGCAGGAAAATATCATGGGCCGCGGCATCGTCGTTTATTGGCCTTTCACCCGCCATTTCGGCCCCATCCGGTGAAGTTGTTTCTTTTTGCCAACCGTTAACCCCGCCCCTAGTTTTTTCCACCATGGCTCGTCGCGCCAGCTCCTCCGCACATCCCGTATGGATGCTTGTCACCGTCGTGCTTTTGCTCGGCGCGATCGGCGGTGGATATTTGTTATTTAAAGGAGCCTCGGATCCGTATCGGACGATGACGGGATTTCCCGTGGGCGAGTATCTTGAGAATTCCAACGCGCTTCGAGGCAACGTCTACAAGCTCGACGCGACCATCTCGAAGGCCCTCGATTGGTCACCGACGGTCGGCCGCCTCTTCAGCGTGGACGTCGGAGCCGATGTCGTGCCGATTCTTGTCCCGCCGCAGTTCAATGCTGTGAACATTGAGCGCGGGCAGCGTTATTTTTTCAAAATCAAAGTCGGCGACAAGGGCATCCTTGAGGCGCAGGACGTGAAAAAGGTTTAGCCATGAAAGTCCCACGCCTTACCGCATGCCTGCTCAGCGCCGCGCTCGGCGTCCACGCGCAGGTGCCAGATGCCCCGCTCGGTCCACCTCCAGCCGCGACCGGCCCGTCCCCGGCCGCCGCAAAACCTGCGGGCGGTCAGACCGGATCGTTCTTGGGAAAGGACGTCCCGCGATTTGACCCGAAGAGTGAATTGCTCACCTGGGATGGGAAGAGCTGGAATATCAATAACAACCGGATCTTTCAGGCTCGCTTTGAAAAATACCTCAATGCGCCCGAGGAGACGGATGCGAATTCGCGCAACTACCAGGCGATCGTTTCGCAGGTCCTGAACCTGCTCGCGCCGGGCAACGCGACGACCGCGAATATCGACAGTGCGTTCCGGCTGCTGCCTCGCGGCTCCGCCTACGACATCGATGCGCGGCTGTGCGACTCGATCGCCGACGCGGTCTACAGCGCGTGGAAGGCGCAGCGCGCGCAGAACCGCCTCGTCGCCGCGAATTCCGCCCTCGATACCGAACGCAACCAACAGTATTGGAACGCAAAGCACGCCGACGCGGGCGACGTGATCAAAAGCCCACCACCCGCGCCGAAGGGCGGGAACAACGCGCAGCAGGGGAGCCCGGCGGGCTCGAATCAGGCATTTTCGGACACCGTAAAACAGTCCGAGCACACGAAGCGCATCGCCGAGATCGAGGCGCAGATCAAAGCCAACCAGCTCAAGCGCGAGGTCAATGAAATCCAGACCAAGGTGGAATTTCAGGCGCTCATCCTGCAGCTTTTTTTGCAGCGGAGATTCCAGCACGTTCTCATGGCCACGCGCTTTTACCGCGCGGTATTTACGGATGGCGATACCAAGCTGAACGTCGGCAAGGACACGAAGGATTTGTTTGAAAAGTCCGCCGGGATGCCGCCGACGGTCGGAACGGTCGATTCCCTCGCGAACGAAGCCATCCGCGATGTGCGCGAAGGTGTGCGGTCCTATCTTTTCCTGCTCGAAAACAACGAACTCGAAAGCGCGACCAAGCGATTGGGGGAGGCGCTGCTCGCAGGCGAGTACGTGCCGGAGATTCGCACGTTGCCCCGGGAGAAAAAACGCCGCGCGCTCGAGTTCGTCCAAAAGACCAACCAGCTCCTCGGCGCGATGGAAGCGAAGGATTACGCGACCGCGGAAGCCCTTCTCGAACTGTTGGCGAAGATCGCCAAGGATTTCGATGGGTCGCAGGCCAAGGCGGGCATCGAGGCGTCGCGGCGTGCGGCGCAATTGCACCTCGCGAGCGCGCGGAATGCGGCACTCAAGAATGATGAAAAGACGCTGAAAGAGGAAATCGCGGCGGCAGCGGAATTATGGCCGTTGAATCCGGCGTTGGCCGAGGTGTCGCAGAAGATTTTCGACCAGGGCGATGTCCAGCAGAAGGCGCTTTTGGATTTCGACCAATTGCTCAGCCAGAAGAATTATCGGCAGATTCTCGAAAATCAGGCGCGATTCATTGCCGCGACGGCGCTGAATCCGGAGCGGCAGACGCTTCTGCGTGAGGTGCTTTTGAACATGCAGACCATCGAGGCGGCGATCTTGCGTGCGGAAGAAATGAAACGGCAGGGGAATTTTGCCGGCGGTTGGGAAAGTGTGGAAAAGATCGCCGGACGTTTTCCGGAGGACAGCAAGCTCAACCAGGTGCGCGCGGACCTGACAACACAGGCTGCCGATTTTGTCCGCACGATCCGGGGCGCGCAGGAGTTGGAAAAGAAGGAGCAGGTCGGATCGAGTCTCGCGTGGTTTTTGAAAGCCCAAAAGATTTATCCTGCGAGCGAGATGGCGGAAGACGGGATCGAGCGTTTGAAGAAGCAGATTCTTCCGGAAGGCTAGAGCAAGCGGGCATCGGGGCTGTAACAGAGTGCTCTGGTTCAAATCCCTAAATTTCTTATCCATGCCCGGTTTTCATCTTGTGGAAAGACGCGCAGTCGCTAACGCTGCGAGCATATGAACTTGCCGAACGAGGGAGCGTCGCCCAGCTCAGGCGATCCCGTCACAGGCGAGCATCGGCTGCCGCGAAAGCTTGGCGACTTGCAGAAGACGATCACCATGGCACAAATCGCGAAGGCGGCCGGTGTTTCGCAGGGTGCGATCTCATCGCTGTTGAATGACCGCGATTACGGCATTCGCGTGAGCGAAAAGACGCGGGAACGCGTGTTCAAGGCCTGCCGCGAAATGGGATACCTTCCGAACGACTTGCGGGCCGTCGTGCGTATGTATCCCGAACTTGGGGAGTTCGCGCTTCTCGTGTCGTCGAAATACACCGGAGGTCTCGCGCATCCGCTCGTCGCGCGCACCGCGGCGGCGGCGATGGCTGCCATCCCCGAGACCTCGCACAGTCTCACGATCGCGTTTTACGACGAGGAAGTTGACTACCACCTCGCTGCTGATCGTCTGCCGGCGCCGATCACCTCCGGCACGGTTTCAAAGTTTTTGTTTCTCGGTACGCCGAATCAGTCCCTCCTTCAGATTGCCCTCAAGAGGGGATGCTCCATGGTCGTCCTTGGCCACGATGTGGCGTTGGCGGGCGTCTTTAGCATCGTACCGGATTTTCCGCGCGCCTCGCAATTGGCGATCGAGTATCTCTTTAAACTCGGCCACCGAAAACTGGCCATCATTTCCGGACCGTTCGGCTCGACGGAGGCGGACATCATCGACCTCAATCGAGGCGTCCGTCTGGCGTTCGACCGGCTCGGGATTCCCATCGAGGCGCAAAACGTCGTCTACGGCGATCTTACGGCTGGAGCTGGTGTTGCTTCTCTGGACGCCCTCTTTTCGCGCAACCCGCAGCCGACTGCCGTTTTTTGTGTCAGCGACACTGTGGCGGCTGGCGTCATCGCCCGCGCCAACTCCCTGGGGATCGTGGTTCCGCGAGATCTGAGCGTGATTGGGTGCGCTGACGACCCTGCCGCGTCCCTGCTCTATCCGCCGCTGACGACGGTTCGCCTGCCCGTGGAGGAAGTGGCGCGCCTCGGTATCGAAGAAGTGGATCGGCTCGTCGCCGAGGGAAACATCATCGAACCTCGAAAGACGGTCATTCCAGTGCAGCTCATTCAGCGCGGGTCCTGCGCGCCGTTGAAAAAGTCATAGCACGGTGAACCCGAATTGCTCCTTGACGCCCCGGACCTGCTGCACGACAAAAACCGCCCCATGAAAATCTCCCACTTCTACATTTCCGTAGCAGTGTCGGCCCTTTGCCTCGCCTTGAGTGTCACCGCCGTCCTTCTCGGAAATTCCAATCAGAGCAAACAGGTCGAACTGCAAAAGCAGCAGGCCCAGATGCAGGCGCAGCAGGATCAGATCAACAATGGAACGGCGGCGCAGCAGGTCGGGACGAATATTCTGCGGGACATGGCCCAAGTCTCTATCGAAGACAAAGCCATGAAAGACGTCCTCGCCAAGCACGGTTACACCGTCAGCCCTGGGACACCCGCACCTTCCGAAAACCAACCAGCCACCCCTGCCAAATGAGCGAAGACGAATACGAATCCCCCGCAGCGCCGGCATGCAGTCCGGTCATCCCGATCTTGGTCCTCGGTGCGAGCCTTCTCGTTATTTTGATCTGGCAGATCGCAAACATCCGTTCGCAAAGCACCAGTATGGCGGAGGCGAAGAAGCAATTTGCTGACGCGATCGAAAAGCGGGAGGTCGCCGTGAAACAATCGGTGGATTTGCAGGGCAAGCTGCAGGCTCTCGCCATGGATTTGATCGAGCTCGGCAAGACCGATGAAAAGGCGAAGGCGATCGTTGCCAAATACAACATCCAGCAGACGATCCCGCCAGCAGCGGCACCGGCGCCCGAGAAATAACGGTCGGCGAGACCACTTGAAATTCGAAAGCGCCGACGTGAAAACGTCGGCGTTTTCTTTTTCCTAGCGCGTGAGGTAGGGGATCGTGAGTGGACCGTGCGGCAAGACCGCGACGCGCGCCGTCGGGTGGCTGGCGATCAGGGATGGGATGTCGCGGCAGGGCTCGAGCAGAGCGGCTCGGATCGTTTCATCCGGCAGCGCACTGTGGACGTAGACTTTAGCCCGCCGCTGGATCAGCGCCTGGATCTGGCCTTGCCATTGCTCGGGCTGCACACTTCCCGGTTGCGCCAGGCGAGCGAGCAATTCCGCGCCGCTCGAAACGCTGCGTAGCAACCGATCATGGGCACTGTTGGCGGGCACGCCCTCCGTGCACTCCGCGGCGAGAACAATCTTGCCGCCGTCTTTGACGATCCGCGCTGCCGCCGCCATTCCTTTCACGCCCTGGTAAAGGTTCATGTCGAGCGGGTAGCCGCTGTTGGTCGTCACCACGATGTCGAAAGCCTCATCCACCGGTTGCATCGCGGATGTCCGGACGAACTCGATCCCTGCCTGATGCGCGGCGCGGAGATCGCCGGCGAAAATCCCGGTAATCTCGCGGCGGGCGTTGAGCGCGACGTTGAGCAAAAAACTCTGCCCGACGCGAAGCGCAATGTCGCGCATCTCCTCCCATAGGGGATTTCCGTCGGTGACGCCGAAGGCCGCGTTCGGGTTGTCAATGTGTTGGACTCCGTGATTGCTCATCACGGTTTGCATGGCGGCGACGCCCGGCATGATTCCTTTCGGCCCGCCGCTGAAGCCCGCGAAAAAGTGGGGTTCGATGAATCCGGTGATGATCCGCAGGTCGGCTTCGGCGAGGTGGTGGTTGATCAAGGCGGGCGCACCGCTCTTCGTGAAGCCGAACTGTTTGTGCGCGGTTAAATCTTCGGAGTCGTGGTTGATGCAGCGGTAGTTCGCGACGACCGCGGGGGTGAGCATTTGCTCGAGTTCGGAGCGTGTATTCGGGCGGTGCGTGCCGGTGCCGTTGAGGAGGGTGATCTGTTCGCGGGCGGCGCCGGCATTTTCCAAATACTCGAGCAGCCACGGGATCAGGCGCTCATTGGGCGTGGCGCGGGTGATGTCGGTATGGACGATGCAGATTCGCGTCCCGTCGGAAATCGCCGATGCCAAAGGCGACGCGTCGATCGGCGCATCGAGCGCGTCGAGCAGCGCCGAGCGTTCGTCCGGCAAGCCTGGCTGCGGGGTAGGTTCGATCACCGTCGTGCGATCGGCGGGAAATTCGATCTCCAGATGTCCGCGGCCGTAGGTCAGGAGGATTTTCATGAACGCGTGGGGGCGAAAGTGAACTCGCGCCCCGGGCGAAGCTAGTCAATCTTCCGTGCGTCCGATGAATCGAACGTCATGCACCACCCTGCTTCTCGCGCTGTGGCTCGTTTGCGCCCACGCCGACCAGTTGTTGCCGAGTGGCAGTTTTGAATCCCCGCGCGTGGCGGCGCGGACGCCGCTGGCGAAGGGTGGCAGCCCCATGCTCGGCGGTGGCACGGATTGGCGGATGTTTGTGCATCCGCGTCGTGCGGAAGACGGGGCGTTGGTGTCGGGATTAACCACGGAATTGGCGCGGACGGGCCGACAGTCGCTTTACGTCGAGTTCGATCATTTTCGCGCGCCGCAGCAAGGGGTCGTCCTTGAGAGCCGCTTTGTGAGCATCCTGCCGGGGAAACCCTATCGCGTCTCGATCTGGGGCCGACTTCCGAAAAAGGGACCGCTGACGCTGGATCAACGGCTGCCGTTCCTGAAGCTTTTCGTTGAATTTTTCCAAGCCGACCGAGAGACGCAGACGGGTGACGTGGCAACCGGGGTGCGCATCCAGCCACTGCCTGGGAGCCCGGATCGACCGCCGCTTTTCACCAATGCGAAATGGACCGAGTTCTTCGGCGAATTCCCGTCCCCAGCGGATGCGGCGTTCATCAAGATCACGTGGAAGTGGGACACGCCGCCGCAGGATGGTGAGACGACAGGAAGCATTTTCTTCGACGATGCGACGATCCAGGGAGAGGCGGGACCGGTTTCCGCCGATGAAGAATTACCGATGGACGACGACGAAGACGACGCGCCGGCAGCGAAGCCGGGTGGCGACAAGCCGGCTTTGCCCGCAGGCAAGCCGCTCCCGGGTGCGAAGGAGAATGCGCCGCCGGCTCGGCGTTAGCGTCCTAGTTCCCAAAAAGCCAATGCGCCGCCTGGATCGCGAGTCCCAGGGTCGCGAGAAAAATCAGGAGTACGATCGCGACGAGGCCGCCGAGCAGCGCGCCGACAAAGATCCAGTCGCCGCTGGTGGATCTTTGCGACGTGCCCGCATGTTTGCGATGGAGGTCGTAGTTGCGCGCGTTGGATTTGAACCAAAACGAGAATGCATCCCCGATGCCGGGCACGGCTCCGAGGACTGCATTGATGAGAACATTGAGCGCCATGCGGCCAAGCACGATGCGGGGGACGCCTGCGCGGGCGCTCTGGAGGATGAGCACGACCGAGACAAGCGCGCTGGCGGAATCTCCCCAGCCGGGCAGCAGGCCCATGATGGGGTCGAGCCCGAAGCGGATGTGGGTGCCGGGGATGACGAACTGGTCGTCCATCAACCGTGCGATCAGCGCGATCAGGGGATCGTCCTTGGTCGGGCCTCGCGAGCCCTTGGGGAGGACTTCGTCGACCTCGATTTCGCGGACTTTGCCGCTCATGTCACCCAGGGATGTTCTTCAACATTTCCGCGTTGGTCGGAAATTTTTTCATGAAGAAAAGGAGTCGTTCGATCGCTTCCATCGGCTTGTAGCCCGAGAGGCCGCGGCGGATGACGCCGATCTTGTGCAGGTCATCGGCGGGGATGAGCAGTTCCTCGCGGCGCGTGCCAGAGAGGAAGATGTCGATCGCCGGGTAGATGCGCTGGTCGCTGATCTTTCGATCGAGCATCAGCTCCATGTTTCCGGTGCCTTTGAACTCCTGGAAAATGCGGTCGTCCATCATGCTGCCCGTCTCGATGAGCGCGGTCGCGACGATGGTGAGCGAGCCGGCCTCCTCGGTATTGCGCGCAGCGGCGAAAAGGCGGCGCGGGATTTCGAGGGCGCGGTTGTCGAGGCCGCCGGAGCCGGTGCGTCCGCCGCCAGCGAGGGCGTTGTTAAATGCGCGGCCGACCCGCGTGATCGAGTCGAGCAGAATGAACACATCCTGTCCCGCCTCGACGAGGCGCTTGGCGCGTTCGATGGCGAGTTGCGCGATGCGGGTGTGCGATTTCACGTCCATGTCGTTCGAACTGGCCATGATCTCGGCGGTCGGCACCGTGCGTTTGATGTCGGTGACTTCCTCCGGGCGCTCATCCACGAGGAGGATGATCAGTTTCGTCTCGGGATGATTTTTAACGATCGCATCGCCGATGTGCTGAAGGAGCGTGGTCTTGCCGGTCCGCGGCGGAGCGACGATGAGCCCGCGCTGGCCTTTGCCGATCGGCGCCATGAGGTCGATGATCCGGGTTGTGTGGCGGTCCGGGACGGTTTCGAGATTAAAGCGCTCCAGCGGGCTGACGACGGTGAGTTCCTCAAACGCGGGCTGATCGCGCGATTTTTCGGGGTCTTCGCCATTGACCTCCATGAGCCGGTAAAGCTGCGCCCCGCGGTTTCCGCGGCGCGTCTGGCCCTTGACCCATTGCCCGTCGCGCAGATTGAACGTGCGGGCGATTTCGGGCGTCACGAAGACGTCGCTGGCATTCTGCGTGAAGCCTTTTTTTGGATCGCGGATGAAACCAAATCCTTTTCCCGAAATCTCGACGATGCCTTCGGCCACGCCCATGTCCTCGGCTGAACCGATATCAATTGCCGAAGCTTCAACGGGTTCCGGCGCCGAGCGGTCTTCTCGCGACCGGTCATCTCGCCTGCGATCATCCCTTCCGCGGTCGTCGCGTCCGCGATCATCCCTTCCGCGATCCTCGCGCTGCTGGCGTCCTTGATGGCGGGCCGGCGGATGCGAGGCGTCGGCTGCTGCGGCCGCGACTGCGGCTGCGATCATCGGCATGCTGGCGGCGACTTCCGCGGTCACGGCCACTGGGACGGCCTGCCCGCTTTGTTCGAGCTGTTTTGCGACGTGGCGTGGGATGTAAACGGGATACTGGCGGGCACCCGTCGCTGGGGCCGTCGCCGGTTCCGAGGCTGGTGCCTGAGCAGATTCCGAGGGCGCTGCCGGGATCGGCATTTCCTTCGGCCCGGACGGGCGCCATTCTTCGCCTGATGCGGGTGCTGCGGCTGGCGTCGGTGCGACGGGTAGCGAGACGGGATCGGCCTTGAGCGGAGTCTGTATTTCAGCAGGTTTATCGGACTTGGTTTTCGAAGATTTGGCCTTCGGCGCGGCCTTTTTGGTGGCGCGCGGCTTGGCCGTTTTTGCGGGCGCCGGGACGGCCTCTGGCTCGTCGTCGGCAGGTTTGGCTTTCGGCGCTTTGGGGCGAGACTTTGCGATAGACGCCTTGGCGGCTGTCTTGGGTTTCGCCGCGCGGCTCTTGGAAGGTTTTTTCGTTTTGCTTTCCGGCTCGATGAGCAGGGGCTGTTCTTCGTTCTCTGTCATAAAATGTCTGGTTCCTGGAGGCGCGCGATGGCGTTGCCGTTGATCGGGAAAATGGGCGGAGGATGGATCGGAGAGCGTCGCACGTGCGGCTTTGGCATAGCCGTGGATTGCGCGGATGCCGGGTGGCATCGGGATGGTTGTGGATGTGGAAACGAGATGCGCCGACTCCTATTTGGTTAGGGAGATTCGTCCGAGAGGACTGAAACCGAAGACGCGAACTGCGTGGGGTGAAGGTGCG
>JAYTDO010000306.1:0-3514 GCA_043735935.1 Chthoniobacteraceae bacterium | reverse complement strand
CGCAAATTCCTTCGAGTTAGGCGCATGGCGAAAGAAGTCATCCGGCTCGTGCGGCAGGATTTGTTCGGGGACGGCACCGCGCATCTCAGAACGGAAGATGCGGGCCTCATGATGATTGATCACAAGTAGCCAGTGAGCTTCCGCGTCACTCGTTTCCGAAGGTATCGTCTCCGATCGTTCGAGAAAGTGCCGCAAGGAAATGACCTCATCCTTTTCGGAGACATCCTTCGTGCGAGGTGGATGCAGGACCAAGGTCTGACCGTTGCGCGTCACCTTCAGATTTCCGTTCGCTTCTTCGTTGATCTCGCCCAACTGACGAAACATGGCGTGGACATCGTGCCAGCCCAGGTTTCGGGAGATAGGATGCTGAAAGATCGCTTGGTAAGTGCGCAGATGTGAGCCGGTGAGCGGCGGGGTCGGTGAGGGTGCTTCCTTAGTTGCTGTTGTCTTCATAGTTAAGCTTTGGGTTGTATGGTTTCCGGGGCCGTATCCGGGTTGCGCGATACTTCGCGTTTGGCCTGTTCCCAGTCGGATACCGAAGCGTCCTGCGCGGAACGGCCGTCAGTGACCGCGAGTTCCACGGCCCTTTCGCGCAACTCCCTGCGAGTCGCCGTCCCGGCGTTCAAATACAATACGCTGTTCGTGTGCGTCGCGCCTTCCACAACTTCGGTCCGAGCACCCCTGACCCGCGCCGTAGAAACGCCGCGCATATACTGCGCGCGCTCGAAGGCGGCCGGGTCTGGACAGTTCTCCTGGCTCATGCAGCCCTTGAGTTGCTCTACCGATTCATATCCGTGCCGCTCCATCCATTCGCGCATCTCGCGTTCGACCGTGGCAATGTGCTCGATGCCGCGGGCGAGGAGGGCCGAGCAGAGCATCGTCACGTCCGCGCCAGCCATGAGCATCTTGAGCGCGTCAGTCGCCCGATGAATGCCGCTGGTGCCCGCGAGGCTCGCCTGGATGCGTCCGCGCAGGATTGCGATCCAGCGCAGTGGCAACCGCATGGCGGTCGGCGTGCTCAGGATCACATTCGGAAAGACTTCGCGGGTCTCCAACTCGATGTCCGGCTGGTAGAAGCGGTTAAAGAGCACGAGACCGTCCGCGCCGGTCTCATCGAGCCGCCGGGCAAACTGCGAGAGGTTTGTGAAGTAGGGGCTGAGCTTTACCGCGACGGGAATTTTGAGCTGCGCTTTGACGGATGCGAGAATCGTCAGGTATCCGGTTTCGATCTCGTCGGGGCTGACGTTCGGGTCAGTCGGCAGCGAGTAAATGTTTAGTTCCAGCGCGTCGGCGCCTGCTTGCTCGATCTGCTTCGCATAGGTGAGCCAACTGCCAAAGGACGAGCCATTGATGCTGCCAATGATCGGAATCTTTACCGCTTCCTTGGCGTGCGCGATGTGGGCGAGGTAGTCCTCCAAGGTAACTTCAAACTTTGCCCGCTTAGGAAAATAGGTGAGCGCCTCCGGGTAAGGCTCACGCGCGCGAGGCAGCCCTTCTTGCGGCTCGTAACAGTCGGCGCGAATCTGCTCTTCAAAAAGCGAATGGAAGACGATCGCCGACGCGCCCGCGTCCTCCATGCGCTTGATGTTGTCGAGGTCTTCGGACAAGGGCGAAGCCGACGGCACCAAGGGCGTGCGCAGCTTCATTCCGAGGTAGGTGGTGCTAAGGTCCATGGGGGATATTTTCGCTCAAGAAGCGGGCTCGGCGAGGGCCTCCGGTTCAACACGGCGGATGCTTTCCGCGAGGACGGAGAAGGTGCGGCCCGTCAGTCCCGCTGCCGCATTCTCGAGCACGAAGACGCAAGGGCCGTCCGCGGTCTGGAGCGTGATCTCGGTCGCGTGAACCATGTTCAGATAGCTCTCCTCGTTCGGACCGATGTGAACGCTGCCATCCTCCGTGCGCACGTCGATGGATGTCGCGATCCCGGTAAAGAAACGGCCGCTCGCCGTGTTCAGTTCGACCGTCAGGTCATTCATTTTGTGGGAACGGGCGACCCCGCGCCGTCCAGCCCCGCGCGGCTGGACGGCGATGTGGAGGGCATCGAGCCGCGGCGGTTGGTTACGCCTTTTTGTGATCCGTGCAGACGTAGGCGGACTTGTCGCCGCACTTCGTGCAGGTGTGCGTGTATTCGCCAATCGTCACGCCTTTATCGCCGCCGACCTTCTTGATCGTCGTTTTGCCGCCACAGCCGGAGCAATCGTGCGTCGAGTCAGGTGCGAACCATGCCATGATGCCCGTCTTTTCTTTTTCGCCGTCTTTCACGTCCAGCGTCTTGCAGCTCGTGCAGGCCATGGCGACCTTGGCTTTCTCGGTGCAGCAGGTCATGGCTTCTTCCTTCGTCGCGACTTTGCGGGGGAAGTCGCTCGGGCTGTGCGGGCCGGGCCCGGCGATCGCTGAGGTGGTGAACATGCCCGCCGCAAGGGCGAGCACGAGGTGCAGTTTGGTGGTCAGTTTCATGATGTCGTTTTGTTTGTTGATTTAGCTTGGTGTTGATGGGCAGAGGTGCCCTGCCGGTATGGAGACTTTCGCGAATCGAGGAGTGGTCTGCTCCGCATCCGCCCGGAAAGACTCCGCATTTCTTCGGGTCGCGTTGCACGCGCCAGCCTCCCCTCAAGCCTCCGCCAGCGGGAGCTTCGTGCGGTAGTCGCGGGGTGCTTCGCCCACTACTTTTTTGAAAGTGCGGTTAAACTGCGAGAGCGACTGAAAGCCGACCTCAAACGCCACTTCGCTCACCCGTCGGTTCGGATTGAGCAGGAGATTGCGCGCCTTTTCGACCCGCGTCCGAGCCACGTATTCGACGAAGTTCATCCCGGTCCGCTCCTTGAACTTTTCGCTGAAATAGGTCGCGCTCATGTTTACGACTTGCGCGACGGCGGCGAGCGACATTTCATCGTCCGAATGATCCGCGATGAAGGTGCGAGCGCGCGTAATCGCTGGAGAGTCGATTTGCTGGCTCTGCGTGAGGAGGACGCTGCTGCACGACGCGAGATGCTGAGCAAAGGTATTCAGCAGGCGGATTAGCGCGTCGTATTGCTTCAGCGTGAGGACGCGCGTGTTGAAGTAGTATTCCTCCAACTTTTTCAAATCGACCTCCGCGCCCCATTTCAGAAGTGTCGCCGTGATATGCTTGAATTGCAGTTTCTCGGGCCGCTGCAAAAGGATCTGTCCGGTATGGAGAAACGCGATCACGTTCTCCGCGACGCGCACCGGCACGGCGGTCTCGCACAGTCCCGCGAAGCACTTGAGCGTCTTCGGGGCAAACTGCGCCTCCTCCTCCACCTTGCACTGTAAGGAATAGCACTGCGCACAGCTCTCATTGCTTTTCGCCATGAGGGTGCAGAAGGGATTCTCCTGCTTTTTTGTGTAGCGGATGAGCTTGAGCATTTCCGGCCCTTGCAGCCGCAGAGGAAGTCCCGTGCCCTGGATGAAGGCGCGTTCGTAGTCGCGATACATCTGCGACGCGGAAAGGATTTCCAGCGTCCGCTTGCTGGATTTGGCGGAATCACTCATTGGA
>JAYTDO010000305.1:0-18084 GCA_043735935.1 Chthoniobacteraceae bacterium | reverse complement strand
CGCGGAGAAAAAGGGGACGATCAGCGGCTACGATTACGCGGGGATGATCTTCTATTTTCTCGTCACCGTCTTTCTCGACAACCTCATCACTCCGACCGAGGACGAGTGGCAGATCGCGGCGGAAATCCGCGACGGCAAAATCAGCGCCTACCTCACGAAGCCGCTGAACTACATGCTCTATCGCGTCACCGCGTATCTCAGCTATCGGCTGCTTTACATCGCGGTCGTGATCGTGCCGATTATCGTTCTTGCGGTCATTTTCCGGGAGCATATCCGATTTCCCGAACACGCGATCACCTGGCCTGCGCTCGCGCTTTCGACGCTCATGGCCGGCTTTCTCCAGTTCTTCATCGCCTACTCGCTGGCGATGCTCGCGTTTTGGATTCTGGAAATCTCCACCATCGTTTTCCTGCTCTATTCGTTTGAGTATTTCCTGAGCGGCCACGTCTTCCCGCTCGATATCATGCCGGCGTGGCTTCAGCCGTTTTTGAAATGGTCGCCGTTTACGTACGAGCTCTTCTTTCCCGCTCAAATCGCGATGGAACGCGTCCAAGGCGCGGCGCTTGCGGAGGGCCTCGCGATTCAGGCCGGCTGGCTTGCCGTTTGGTGGGTCGTCGCCCGTGTCATGTGGGCAAGGGGCGTCACGAGATACCAAGCGGTCGGCGGGTGAGGGCTCTCACCAGTTTTTGATCCAGCGCTTGCGGTCGTCGTTTAACTTACTTACATCGCGCGTGATGACGCCGGCTGTAGACCACAGGTCAAACGTTACGTTAAAGCCGCCGGTGTTGGGACGCGGGACGTTGGGGCTGATTTGAAGTTTCTGGCGATAGGTGGCTTCCGCCGAAGCTGCATTCGTCGAGTAACCGTAAAGATTGCCGAACGGATCTTGGATACCCTGGATCTCTCCCAGCGCGTTCGTTCGAAGTTGAGAGGGGCGAAACTCGAAGTAGCTCTTCGTCTCGGGTTTGCCGTCGGGCTTGTCTGTTTTCGACGCTGGCGGCGTAGGGCTGCTCCCCTGCTTGGCGTCGCCGCTGAGCGCTTTGTAAAGGACCAGGGAAGCGTTCCCGTATTTTGGATCCAGCGGATTGCCATGCAGTTGCGGGCAAAGCGTTACGGTATCGGAGTCGGACCCGGAAACCGCCTCATCCTGCGGGTAGGCGCCAAAATCGCCTTTATAGTTTTCGCATGCCGTGCTGATCGCCTTGATCTCGCCTTCTGCGCGCAATAGTGCGGCTTTTTTGTGCGCATACGCGTTCACGGAAACAATGAGGGACGCGAGAATCGCGATCACTGCCATCACAGTGAGCATTTCAACGAGAGTGAAGGCGGAGAATGGGCGGGAGTTCATCCGATCGGGGAATTTCGGGGCGATCTTTCGCTTCATGGTGCGGGCGAACGTACGATGCGATAGAACTTTTGTCCGGGGCCGGGCGTGGTGTCGGTATACGTTCCACTGGTGTCTCCAGTCAGCGCGCCATTTGTGTATGAGATGGCGTTCGTGTTCACGTCACTCCAGGCGATGAGGTTGGGGGAGGACTGGACTTTGTGATTCATGCCGCGAATAGCCGTCCAGGTCACTTTGACGCCGCCAGCACCGGCAGTTGTGATTTGCGGCAGCATAAGTTCGCTCACGATGGCACCGCTCCAATATTTCTGCGCCAACAGGTAAGCGTTTTTCCCTAACGTCGAGCCGATGATGCGACCGTGGTAATCATCCTCGCTCGGATGAATGCCGCCCCAACGACGCGACTGGCCGGCCTGGTCGGCGGCGTCGTAGTAGGTGTTCCATTGAAGGTCCACGTCGGTACTGGGCCCGAGGTCGATCTGCATGGAATTCGCCAGGGTCGTGTGATGGTGAAACCCGCCCGGGAACGACGGACTACCCGTGATGAGGGTCAAGACCTCCGCGGCTGAACGCGAGAAGGTACTATGCCCGGAGACGTATCCGGGGAAAGCAGGGGTGTTGAAGGTCTTGCGCTGGAAGGGCAACCAATCTTTCGCAAACATCCAGCGGACCGTCGCTTGATTCGTGGCGATGGAAGGTGCGGGCTGGTTGTTGACGTGCTCACCTGGGAAAGAATAGACGACGACTTCACCGACATGGAGCACGCCGAGGTCGTAAGCTTGCGTGTAAACATCCCAAACATACTCATGCCTTTCTCCGGCTGCGGCGGTGTCGTTGGTGATGACTTCCACCACGCCCGCTTCGAGAGGCAACCCCTGAGAATGATAAGAAGGTCCGCCGACGTCCGACGACTGTCCCATCGTTCCCATGTACCGGATCATCGTGATGGGCCGGGGACCGTGGTAAAAGCGTTTCAGAGACCAGGCCGCGCACGCCGCATCGTGCACGGCGCCTGATAGGGCGAAATACACTTTCACATCCCATTCAAGGGCGTTCAATGTCGCGCCGACGCCTCCGACCTTTTTAACGGTGAGCGGATCATCGGCCACTTCATTGGCCAAGACGTGCCAGTGGCCCGGTGGAGTCTCAGAGTTCGGGCCGTCAGCCCAGAACTCCGCAATCACACGCGCAAAATCCCCGCGTTTGACCACGTCGGGCGGATAGGGAAGGCCCGTGACCGGATTTAAGGCGTAGCCGGTGCCGGCGTCGGAACCGAGCGAATTATTTCCAAATGCTCCCGGGGAGATATTGATCGGCGTTGGGTCGTTTAACTGAGCGCTTTTCCGCAAGACGTCGAGTGCGCCGGCTTTATACAACGCATCCGTCGCGCTCGGTTGACCGGTCACGCTGAGCCGCGATGGCCCTCCAAAGGGATCGATCCACGGCAGCAGCGGATCGGTACGAGTGAGCGAAAATGGGGTGGTGGCCAGCGATTGGACGCCGACGAAGGTTTGAATGCCGCCCGGGGTTGGGATTCCGTTTTGC
Source organism: Chthoniobacteraceae bacterium (assembly GCA_043735935.1). Classification (GTDB taxonomy): domain Bacteria; phylum Verrucomicrobiota; class Verrucomicrobiia; order Chthoniobacterales; family Chthoniobacteraceae; genus JANLQB01. Next base: position 15,194 of record JAYTDO010000305.1, on the reverse strand, counting down.
GTCACGCTCGCAGAGAGCGCGAGCGGTTGCCAAAAGTTGGGGTTCGTATCTTGCGAGTAGTTCTGTGCGGTATTCGATCTGAGCGGGATACCGACGCCCAACGGCATGTTTGCCCGGCTCGGAAACTCGCCATTATTCCCGAGCACGCTCATCGCCCGCGCGGGATCGATATTGGGATTGATCGCGGACGTGTAGGCTTGCGGATATGCGGTCAGGGAAAATCCGTCGCTGGCACCCCACGTCAGAATCGCCTGGCCGATGCGCTTGCCTAGTTCAGCCGGGGTCGCGGCGCTCGTGGTGGCCGCCTGGCCGACGGCGGGTGAATAACCAAGCGCAGTGAGTTTGGCGTCTAAACTCGCAAGCGTCGTTGAGGCGCCGGCTCCCGATGCAAAACGGCTCCGTAAGACGCGGTAGGCAGCATAGCTAATGGCCTCGTGGCGCGCCGCCTCGATTGCCGCGGATGTGCTGGGTAGCGGCGACATCTTTTCATTGTAAATATAGCCCACGGCGGTGGTGTCATAGGCCGCCCAGGCGTCGTACATCGCCACGGCTGTATGATGGAGGTTGCGGGCGTGGGCAGGAGGGTTCGGGACATTGATCCGAATGGCTGCCAGGAGCTGCTCGTTCCACTCTCGCGCCGCGGATGGAACAGCTTGGCTGGCGGGAGCGCACAGCAAAGTGGCAACGGATGAAACAAACGCGAAGCGAAGCAATCTTACAGTGCGGTACGACGTCATGATGGAAGGAGAGATAAAGAAGTGGGGAAAACCGAGATCGACTGGGGAAGGCGCCCTCCATCTGCCAGCGGAGCTCATGCGCATTCTCCCCGGCGAATCGAAGACTTCCACGAACGTTTGATGGACTGGCCGATATATCGGATGAAGCCCCGCATTTAACGGACGAACGCTGAAGGGCCCGGCAAGATCGCTCGGCGCGGGGAGCTATCGCTTCAGAGGCTCCCCGCTTGTCGGCGTCCGCGGTCAGTCATTGTATCGGAAGCTTGGCCGCGTAATCTCTCCGCCCGTGTCCGCCGACCTGAATCCAAAACGCAGGCTCCCAAGCTTGTCCCGCTACGCGGAAATTTACTGGCTGATGATCCGCAATTCCCTCATCCGCGAGATGAGCTTCAAGGCGAACTTCATCCTCTGGATGCTCGTCGAGTTCCTTTGGTTCGCGGGGCAACTCGTCTTCCTCGAGGTGCTTTACGGTCACGTCGACAACATCGGCGGGTGGTCGAAATGGGAGTGTGTGCTGCTCATCGGCACACACCAGATCACCTCGCAGATTTTCCAGGGATTCTTTTACGTGAACCTCGCGGAACTCCCTGACCTCATCCGCACCGGGCGGCTCGATATCCTGCTCCTGCTCCCCGTCGACCCGCAGTTCGCCGTCTCGACCCGGAAGTTCGGCATGGATAACATGATCAACGCCCTCGTCGGCGTGGCGATCGTCGTCTTCTGCCTGGCCAAGCTCGCCGTCGTGCCGGCGCCGCTTCAGGTCGCGCTTTACCTCGTCGCCATCGCCCTCGGTATTTGCGTCCATTACGCGGTGCTGTTCACGCTCTCGACGCTCGCCTTCTGGATCATGCGCGCGCAGGGGCTGATCTACGGCTACTACAACGTCTTCAACATCGCGCGTTATCCCGACAGCGTGTTCCGCGGCGTATTTAAGTTCATCTTCAGCTTCATCGTCCCGGTCATCCTCGTGGCGAATGTGCCTGCCCGCACGATCGCCCGAGCGCTCGAATCCCCCTGGGCCGGCCTCGCCCAACTCGCCGGGGCCGCTTTCTTTGCCATGTTTGCCAGCCGCGCATTCTGGCACTTCGCGCTCCGGCGATATTCGAGCGCGAGTTCCTAGGACATTCCCGGCGCCGACATCTCGAAGACCGTATCGGCATCGCCTTCCTCCGTGCCGGGTTTTGGTTCGAGGCTCAGCGATTGGTAGGCGCGCTCGAGTGCGGCGGGATTGCCGCGCAGCTCAGGGAAAACGAGGAGCAACCGTTGTTTGATCCAGCGTTTGGCGAGCTGTTGCTCGATCGGGTGAAGCTTCGGTTCATCGCGGAAGGCGCGACTGATCATTTGGAAAAGGCCCATTTTCATCGGTCGAAGAAAGTGCCGGACCATGCCAGCCTCTGGCGGATTTGCCAGCGACTTTTCAGCCGTGGATGACGTGGGTCGCGAGGAAGACGGCGTTCAGGATGAGAAAGACGATCGCGGGGCGGGGGAATGATTTCCCGGGGGCGGGGGCGGCGGTTTCCTCGCGCATGGTAAAAGCGAGCGCGCCGGCTGCGACGAACCACGTTGCGTAATTCTGCACGGGCGGCCATGCGGGCGCGGGAAGCGCGGCGGGATACCAAATCCACAGGGCACGTGTTTTCCAGGCGAGGTGTTCGAGATTGGCGTCCGTGAGCGCGGTCAGCAGGCCCACGGCGAGCGACACTTGCCCGTGGCTGGCGCGCGGGGCGATTCGCAGGACGAGCGACCTCGCTCCCGCGACGATCGCGAACCACAGCAGCGGCAGAGCGAACGGGACCGGGCCGATCTGCATCCCGAGCCGGGACGTGTAACGGATCGCTCCGAGTGGCAGGCCGGTGGTCGTGCTGAGCGTCGCGATGACTGCGACGACGGCGATCACGAGCAGTGCCCGCCGACGGGCCGTCGCGAGCGATTCCTCCTCGGCCATGGACAGGTAAATGTTCGCCGCGGCCAGCGTCACCCACGTGGCGTCCAGCGCATGGAGGAAAAGTGCCAAGGCATCGCGGAGGCCGGGATTGGCGATGTGCGCCGCGAGTTCAGCCTCGCCGAAGCCCGTCGTCCAAACGAGCGCGACGACGATCGTCCACAGGATGAAAAGCACCCAAAGCCCCGCCGCGAACGGCTCTATCGCTCGCGCGAACCACGAGGGTTGTCGGGCCGTCATGAGCCCTTTCGTCGGGATCCGTCGAAGGGCCTACGCCGCGACGATGCCCTCGAAGCCCTGAAACTTCAGGGTTCGCATGGCAAAACGGATTTCCTCGCGCAGCTCGACGAGCATCTCGCGGGTCACCTCGATCTGCTCCGCCTTGTGCGTCGCCCACGCACTGGCCGTGGCCTGGAGGCGTTCGTAGGCGTCTTTGATGAACTTGCGGGCGTCTTCGGTCAGGTGAGAAGATTCGAGCTTCGTTTCGAGCCGGCGCTGCGCTTCGCCGAGCTCGGAGAGCAGGATCCGCTCGGAGGGAACTCGGCGGAGATTGCCCGCGAGGCCGAGGCGCGAGAGCGTCCAGATGATCCACTTCGTGGGATCGAACTGCCAGGGCTTCACGCCGTTCCGGTAGTCGTGCTGAAACTCATGGTGATAGTTGTGATAGCCTTCGCCGAAGGTCACGATCGCCGTGATCCAGGAATCCCGCGCGCTGCACTGCGAGGAATACGGGCGTTTGCCGATCGTATGGCAGAGGGAGTTGATGCAAAAGGTCGCGTGCTGGAGCGCCACGACCCGGGCGACGCCGGCGATGAGCACGCCGCCGAGCGCAGACTGCCAGCCGCCCCAAATGAAGCCGGCGATGGCCGGAAGAACGAACGCCACGAGCAGCCCAATCGTCTGCACGTGCCGGTGCTGCCACATCACGAGCCCGTCCTTCCTCAGGTCGGCCACGTTTTCGTAGGTCAGCTCAGGGCGGAGCTTGAAGAGCAGCCAGCCAACGTGCGCGTGGAAGAAACCTTTCGAGATCGCATACGGATCATCGTCGTGATCGACGTGTTTATGATGGGTCCGATGCTCGCAGCACCACATCAGCGCCGAGTTTTCAAAGGCGCCCGCGCCGAAGACCAGCACGAACAGCTTCACCGACCAGTGCGCCTGGAAGGACAGATGCGAGAAGAGCCGGTGGTATCCCAGAGTGATCGAAAATCCACATGCGCAAAACATCACGAAGAACATCGCGATCTGGAACCAGTCCAGGCCGAAGTGCCAAATATATGCCGGCACCGCAGTCAGCGTCAGCAGGAGGGTGCCCATGAGGAAGGAACTGGTGATCCAGTTCACGCGATCGAATGGAATACGAGAAAACATGTTTTTTGGTGAGGGAGAATGTTCGCAGGTTGGTGAGCGAACGGCGTGCCTAGTAGTCGCAAACAGCACCTCTGGCAATCGGAATCCCAGTGACCGTTATTTTTTCACGTCCAACAAGCCTGCCGTCCGTAACCAATCTGCCGCCCTCGCAGGCCACGTTGTCACCCCGTTTTTCGACGCGCGCAGGCCGTAGCCGTGGCCGCCGGTGGGGTAAAGGTGCATCTCGGCCGGCACTTTCGCGTTCTTCAGCGCCAGATAATAGAAGAGCGCATTCTCCACGCGGATTGGGTCGTCCTCAGTCATCGCGAGGAAGGTCGGCGGCGTCTGCTCGGTCACTTTGATCTCCTTCGCGAGCTTATCCCCTTCGTTCTTCTCCGTCAGATACGCCGTGTAGATCAGTATCGTGAAGTCGGGCCGGCACGGTTGTTTGTCGGCTTCGTCCAAAACCGGGTAGCTGCGAGTCTCGTAGTTTGTGCTCAGCGCCGCGGCGAGGTGGCCGCCGGCCGAAAACCCCATGCAGCCGATCCGCTTCGGGTCGATGCCCCACTCAACGGCCCTTTGCCGCAGCAGACCCATCGCGCGCTGCGCATCCTGGAGCGGGGCGGTGTGCCGTTCGAGGTCGGCGCGCTTCGGGACCCGGTATTTCAGCAGCACCGCCGTCACGCCGATCGAGTTCAGCCACTCGCAAACCTCCGTTCCCTCCAGGTCCATTGCCAGGATGTTGTAGCCGCCGCCCGGACATACGAGCACGGCCGCCCCGGTCTCCTTGTCGGCGGGGGGGACGTAGACCGTCATCGTCGGGCTGTGGACATTCCCGAGCCGGATCACCCGCTGGCCGGCCACCAGTCCGTCGGTCGGCTTCGTCGTGTCGGTCTCGGGGGGGAGATCGCCTTTTTCACCGGGCGCAGCGCCTGGCCACAGAGAGATCGCCGGGCGTTCGGCTAGAGAAAAAGCGGCGGTGGCGAGCCACACTGCGGCCAGGATCGGGGAGAGCGGTTTCATGCGCCGGAGCAAAGCAGCCCCGTGCGCGCAAGCCAAGTCAATCCCCGGAATGATCCTGCGCGCTCGATCCTCAAAAGAAACGCGTGACTCCCATTTGCGATCGGCCGGATTAGCCGTATGGAGGTCGTCGGTATGGACACTCCCCGCCGGCAAGACGATCCGAAACATCCCCGCTTCGAGTTCGACATCGAACTCTGGAAGGGGCTCGTCATGGATAAGATTGGGCCTTGGACGAAACGCACGTTCACCCTCGCCGGCGTTGAGTCGGTTTTGGCGCTGGAAGTCGTCAACGAACTCATCGAAAGCACGCCATCGGACCCGACCGCCATCAGGGTGGACCCGGACAGCCCGTAGCTTTGGCGGAAGAGGCGATCCGCCGGTCGAGCGCGAGTGCCCCGGGGCGCGCGGCTTGGGTTTTGCTTAAAAGGTGCCGCTGCCTGTGACGGCGGCGCCTTTATGCTTCGGCGACTTCTTTCTCTTCTCAAATACGCGCTCCTCGTCGGGGCCGTCTGGTGGATCTGGCCTCGCGGCGCGGTCACGCATGGGGAGGGGGTGCGGATCACGGTAGAGCCGGTGCAGGCGGCGATCGAGCCGCATTCCCTCGGGCAGGTACGCGGTTGTGCGGTGACGGCGGTGGCCTCTTACCAGATCGAGGCGCGCGTTTTGCACACGAAGCGCTATTGGTCCGGCGCGTTCGGGCTCGTGCCGGTAGACGTGGCCGTCGGTTGGGGGCCGATGTCCGATGAGGCCGTCCTGAAGGGACTCGATCTTTCGCAGGGTAACCGGTTTTTCTTTTACCACTGGCAATACCAGCCGCCGATCCCGCAGGGCGAGATCGCGACGCACGCCGCCAACATGCACGTGATCGCCGCAAACAAAGCGGTGGCCTCCGCCGTGAGTGGGCTGCGGCGCGGGGAGTTTGTGACGATGCGCGGATTCCTGGTGAATGTGACCGGGCCCGATGGTTTCCACTGGAATACTTCGCTACGCCGCGATGATACGGGGAACGGCGCGTGTGAGCTGTTTTACGTGGAGTCGGTGGAGCCGCGGCAGGGGTAAACTAGGCGCCTTCGAGGTGACTCGCCGCTGGGGCGATAAATCGCTCGTCATGCGGCGCCCGGCGCGGGCATGGTCGCGGGGATGATCTTCCACCGCCCCCGCGGCGCGCTCGTCGCGTCGGCGCTCGCGCTTTTCCAAATCTCCCTCTCCGCCAAGGAATCGCCCAAGGTCGAGGAGATGGTGGGGCGCACGGGGACGAATCGTTTTCTCACGCCGACCCATCAGGTGCTCACGCCGACGGGACGACAGGTGGAACTGCCGGGATTGCGGCCGCAGGCGCTGGCCTTGAGCCCGGATGGAAAAATCCTGGTCACGTCGGGAAAAACCAATGAGATCGTGGTGATCGATCCTCCCTCGGGGCTGGTCTGGCAGCGGATGCCGATGCCCGCGGTGAAAAAGGATGCCGCAGCACCCGCGGTGGCGCCCTCACCGGAGGCGGCGGCCTCCACCCAGCTCGGCAAGGAACCCGGAGCGCAACTGAGCCTGACCGGACTCGCCTTTTCCCCCGACGGAACGCGGCTCTTTGCCTCGAATGTGAGCGGCAATGTGAAGGTCTTCGGAGTCGATCCGAAAACCGGGGTGGTGGGCATGGGCAGCTTTGCGCTCCCGGAGGTGAAAGGGCTCAAACGCAAGCAGGAGATCCCCGCGGGGCTGGCGGTCTCGCCGGATGGCAAACGCCTTTATGTCGCGGGCAATCTCAGCAACCAACTGCTGGAGCTGGACGCCGCGACGGGCGCGAGCCTGCGCGCGTGGCCGGTGGGAGTGGCGCCGTACGAGGTCGCACTCACGGGGGGGAAAGCGTACGTGAGCAATTCGGGCGGACGAATGCCGAAGCCGGGCGATCTTTCCGCGCCAGCGGGTCGCGGGACGACGGTGCGCGTGGACGCACTGAGGCAGATCGCGAACGAAGGTTCGGTGACGGTGATCGATCTCGCGGCGGGCAAGGTGAAAACGGAGGTGGGCGCCGAAATGCACGCGTCGGCGCTCGCCGTTTCGCCGGATGGAAAATACGTGGTCGTGGCGAATACCGGAGCCGACACGCTGACGGTGATCGAGACGAAAACGGAGAGTGTGGTGGAGAAAATTTTCACGCGGCAAACGCCGGCGGATTTGTTCGGAGCGCAGCCGAACGCGATCGCTTTCGAGAAGGGCGGCAAACGGATCTTCGTCGCGAACGGGACGCAGAATGCGGTGGCGGTCGTGACGTTTGATCCGAAGGATCAGGACTCGAAGGTGACGGGATTAATCCCCGTGGGCTGGTTCCCCGGCGCGCTGGCGTACGATGCGGCGAGGAAGTCGATCTACGTGGCGAACATCAAGGGACAGGGAGCGATCAAGAACTTCAAGCCGGGCGAAAAGGTGAAGCTCGGAGTGCGCGATTTTTTTGGAACGGTCTCGCTGGTGCCGGTGCCGACGGATCGGGAGCTGGCGGCATCGACGACGGCGGCGCTGGAAAACATGCGGTATCCGAAACTGGCCGAAGCGAAGGCGCCCGCAAGGGAGGGGATGCGCGCGAAACCTGTGCCGGAGCGGGTCGGCGAGCCGAGCGTGTTTAAGCACGTCGTTTACATCATCAAGGAGAACCGCACGTATGACCAAATCCTCGGTGACGTGCCGGAGGGGAACGGCAGCGTGGAGCTGTGCATCTTCGGCGAGAAGGTGACGCCGAATCAGCACAAGCTGGCGCGCGATTTTGTGCTGCTGGACAATACGTATTGCGCCGGGCTGCAAAGCGCCGACGGGCACCAATGGACCGACAGCGGGATCGCGAACGGATACATGGAGCGGCAGGTCACCTCCGGGTTCCCTCGCAGCTACCCCGGCGGCAAGGGCGAGGACGGGCAGGACGCGCTGGCGTGGTCGTCGTCGGGCTTCATCTGGGACAACGCGCTGGCGCACGGAAAGACCTTCCGAAACTACGGCGAGTGGATGCTGACGGACGCCGGGTGGAAGGACAAAAAAGGACACAAGGACGCGCCGACGTGGCTGGATTATTGGACGGATTACAAGGCGGGCACGGGACTGATGAGGCTGGCGTCGAAACCCGCGATCGAGACCCTGCGGGCCTTCAGCAAGGCGGACACGGTCGGTTGGGATTTGAACGTGCCGGATGTGGTGCGGGTCGCGGCGTTCATCAAGGAGCTGAAAGACTTCGAGGCGCGCGGCACTTTCCCGAATCTGACGATCATTTTCCTGCCGAACGATCACACCGGCGGCACGCGTGGCAAATCGCCGACGCCCGCAGCGCAAGTGGCGGACAACGATCTCGCGATGGGCATGATCGTGGAGGCGTTATCGGCGAGCCGCTTCTGGCCGGAGTTGTGTGTGTTCGCGATCGAGGACGATCCGCAGGCGGGATGGGATCATGTGAGCGGGTACCGGACGACGTGTTACGTCGCAAGCGCCTACACGAAGCGGCGGCAGACGATCTCGACGCAATACAATCAGACGAGCGTGATGCGGACGATGGAGCTGATCCTCGGATTGCCGCCGATGAATCAACTCGACGCCGTCGCGACGCCGATGAGCGATTGTTTCACCGACAAGCCGAACCTCGCGCCGTGGAAATCCGTGCCTGCGCTCACGCCGCTGGACACCTTCAACGCCGAGCCGAAAAAGATCAGCGACCCGATCTTGAAGAAGGACGCGCAAGTCTCGGCGCGGCTGCCTTTCGACGAGATGGATCGCTGCCCGGAAGACGTGCTGAACCGCATCCTCTGGCACGCGCAAAAGGGAACGAGCGTGCCCTTCCCGCAATGGGCGGTGAAGGGGGACGACGATTAGGAGGCGGTGGAATAAACCGTGCGGCGGAGGACGCCGACGAAGGGGAGATTCCGGTAGTGCTCCTGGTAGTCGAGGCCATAACCGACGACGAATTCATCGCCGATTTCAAAACCGAAATAATCGGCGGCGGTGTCAACGGTGCGTTCCTTGCGTTTGGTGAGAAGCACGCAATTGCGGACGCTGAGGGGCTTCGTCTCGGCGCGGAGCTTTGCGCCGATGGCGTTTAAAGTGAGGCCGCTGTCGAGGATGTCATCGAGGATGAGCACGTGGCGGCCGTCGATGTCGGGCAGGGAATGCTGATCGAAGGTCACGGTGCCCGAGCTTTCGGTGCCGCCGTGGTAGCTGGAGACGCTGAGGCAATCGACGCGGAGCGGCAGCGGGATGCGGCGGAGCAGGTCGGCCATGAACATGAACGAGCCGTTGAGCACGGCCACGACGGTGAGCTCCTTGTCGCGATAATCCTCGGTGATCTGCGCGGCGAGTTCGTCGAGTCGCACGAGGATCGTGCTTTCGTGGAAGAGGACTTTTTCGACGTCGTCGCGCATGGCGAGGTAGTAAGCATGAACGGCGCAGCCCGTCGAGTGGCGACGATGCGCGCAAGTTCCCATTGCGCCGCCCGCGCGCACTCGCTAGACGGGGATTCGTTCACTTTCCTTAAACCAAAAACATACGCTCCCATGTCCTGTTTCCACTCCTCCATCGAAGGCGCCCAGCACGGCGCAAAATCCCTCGCTGAATTCCTCGCGTACGCCAAACGCAGCGGCGCTTCTGGCGCGCAGCCGAGCAACTATATGCTGCAAGGCGGCAAACTTTTTAAGACCGCGAAGGAAATCCGCGCGGCCTTTGCCGATGCGGGCATGACACTCGACGGCATCAGCGCGCACTGCCCGATCTGGGTCCACACGACCGCGTGGACGGAGTCGCCGACGATCCGGCCATTCATCCCGCCGGACGTGGCGAAGAAGTCGCCCGCGGAAATCGAGAAGTGGGCGGAAAATTACGTGCTCAAGCTGCTCGATCTCACCGCCGAGCTTGGCTTGAAAGTGCTGCCGATGTTCTGGGGCGTCGCCTTCGGCTGGGAGCTGGCGACCGGCTACCCGTGGGGTTTCTGGGCCGGCCCGGGATACGATCTCCTCAAGGAAGGACAGGAGCGTTTCGTGAAGAAGACGAAGAAGATCCGCGATCATGCGCGCAAGCTCGGCATCAAACTTTGCCATGAGATTCACCCCGGCACCGCGGCGATGACGGGAGACGATTTTAACATGCTCGTGAGCATCTGCGACGGCGACGAAACGCTCGGCGTCAACGCGGACCCGTCGCACTGCTGGGAGGGCGAATCGTGGGAGACGCGCTTCACGAAAGTCGGTTCGCGCATCTACGCGGCGCACGTGAAGAACTTCGTCATCCGGCCCGGTTTCCCGCTGCGCACGATGGAGCCGAACTGGACTTCGCGCGCCATGCAGTTCACCGACCTGCCGAGCGGCGACTTGAACATGCACCGTTACGTCGAGCTGCTGCTCAACGTCGGTTTCCCGACCCGCTACTGCCAGCTCCACGGCACGAAGACCGCGCCGCTCGTCGTCGAAGCCGAGAGCGCCCATCGCGACCTCGACTCGACCAGCGCCAACGGCATCGCATTCGTCCGCGATCATCTGCTCATCAAGCCCGCCGCCGGGAGCTTCGAGGACGGCATGGGCGCGTAGGCGAAGACTGAGCCTTTCAACGAGCAGGGCCGCATCTCGCGATGCGGCCCTGTTCTATTTTGCGGGTGAAAGAGTCGCTTGCGACTCGCGAACGCCTTACGGCAGCGGCTTCACGAAGATGTTCTTGTAATGGATCTCGCTCCCTGGGTCGTGGCCCTGGATGGCGAACGTGCCATGCGAGACCACGCGGCCTTTCATCGAGGCGTCGCGTTTCACCGGCTCCTCCTCGGTGTAGTCGCTGATCACCTTGTCGTTGACCTTGGTGATGACGTGTTTGCCTTCGACCTTGATGTAGAGCGTAAACCACTCGTTGTCCTTGGCCGGCGCGGTCAAATTGTCCTGCACGTTGTAAAGGCCCGCCGTTTTCTTCGGGTCGGCGTGCGTGTTGTTCACCTGCACCTCGTAGCCCTTCGCCGGCCAGCCGTCGGGCTGGAATTCGGTGTGGAAATAGACGCCCGAGTTCGCGCTGGGCTTCGTCATGATTTCGGCCTTGAACTCGAAGTTCTTGAAATCGTGATCGGCGACGGGTCCATCGTAGAAGAGGTGCGAGCGCACGCCTTTCACGACGATCTCGCCGTCCTTCACGCTGAAGGTCTCGGGTTTCTCATTCGGTTTCCAGCCGTCGAGGGATTTGCCATCGAAGAGCGAAATCCAGCCATCCGCGGCAAAGGCGGGCAGGGCGAGAGCGAGGAGGGAGCAGACGAAGAGTCGTTTCATAAGGGCGCGAACCGTATGCGCCCGGTCGCCAGGCGGGCAACGACTAAATGAGCGGGCCGGCCTTCCCCGGTGCCCGAGAATTCATTTGCCAAACCCCCTCGGGTCGTCTCTCTTCTCCGCCCCACACGCGTCACTGTTAAAAGTAAAACGCACCGTTGGTCCCTGGGCGGCGATCCTCATGGTCGTCCGCCGTCGCGTCAGGGGTAACCCGGTGAAATAGAAAGATCCTACCATCATGCCTGTCCGTTTAGGCCGTTTCGAAATGCCGAAGTCCCTCGTCAAAGACGAGGAATCCCGCACAGATACCTACGCAAAGTTCACCGCCGAGCCGTTTGAAGCCGGCTACGGTCACACCGTCGGAAACTCCCTCCGCCGCGTCCTCCTCAGCTCCATCGAAGGCGCTTCCATCACCTCAGTGAAAATCACCGGTGCCAACCACGAGTTCCAGACCCTCCCGCATGTCGTCGAGGACGTCACGGACATCGTGCTCAACCTCAAGAAGATCAAATTCAACGCCGCCGACCACGACACGCGTCTGCTCCAGCTCAGCGTGAACAAGGAAGGCGCCGTCACCGCCGGCGACATCGCCGAGAACATGGGCATCGAGGTCGTCAACAAGAGCCAGCACATCTGCACCCTCGACAAAAAGACCAAGTTCGAAGCCGAACTCGAAGTCAAAGTCGGCCGCGGATTCGCCACCGGCGACGAAAACAAACACGCCGACCAGCCGATCGGCGTCATCGCCATCGACTCCATCTTCTCGCCAGTCACCCGCGTGAAATACGCCGTCGGCAACACCCGCGTCGGACAGCGCACCGACTACGACAAGCTCGATATCGAGATCTGGACGGACGGCCGCATCAGCCCGGAAGACGCGCTCGTGCAGGCTTCCTCCATCCTCAAGAAGCACTTCGAGCCCTTCTACGCCTATGACGAGAACGCCGTCGCCTTCGACGAGACGCCTCAGCTCCAGAGCCAGGAAAACCAGAAGATGAAGAAGCTTCTGAACATGAGCGTCAACGAGATCGAACTCTCCGTCCGCGCCGCGAACTGCCTCAACAACGCGAACATCACCACCGTCGGCCAGCTCGGACAGAAGACCGAAGCCGAGATGCTCAAGTATCGCAACTTCGGCAAAAAGTCCCTCAACGAGATCAAGGAAAAGCTCACCCAGCTTGGCCTCTCGCTCGGCATGAAATTCGAGGCCGGCCTCGTCGAGCCCAACGCCGCCGACACCAGCCTCACCTCGAACTAAGCGCCTCGCGTTCCCCATTTAGAAAAACACCACCATGCGTCACAAAATCAAGACCGTGAAACTCGGCCGCAGCCAGGCGCACCGCGATGCCTTGCTCGCAAACCAGGTCGTCAGTCTCATCGAGCACGACCGAATCAAAACCACGCTCGCCAAAGCGAAAGCCGTCAGGCCCTTCGCCGAAAAGCTCGTCACCATCGCCAAGAAAAAGACCCTGCACGCCCGCCGCCTCGCGCTCGGCTACCTGCGTCACAATGAAGACGCGGTGCGCAAGCTCTTCAGCGAAGTCGCCGAGCGTTCCGCCGCCCGCAAGGGCGGTTACACCCGCATCATCAAGCTCGGCCAGCGCAAGAGCGACGCCGCGCCGATGGCGCTCCTCGAGTGGGTCGACGGCCCCGTCGTCGCCGAGATCGCCGTGCCCGAGCCGAAAGCCGCGGCCGCGAAGAAAGCCGCCAAGCCCAAGGCCGAAGCCGCTGCGGAACCCGCCGCCGAAGCCGCGCCAGCAGAAAAAGCCAAGCCGGCCAAAAAGCCGCGCGCGAAGAAGGAAGACAAAGCCGCCGAATAAGGCAGGCCAACCAAACTTAAACCAAAGGCGGGACTCGAAAGGGCCCCGCCTTTTTCGCGCCCGGGCCCCGCTGCAGCGCATCGTTGCGTGTGGCCGTCATTTAGGGGAATGCGTGGGGGGTTGGGCCAGGCTTCGGGTGCGCACGTAAAGGACGCCGTCGCGCTGGTCGATGGCGAGATGTTTGCGGGCCACGATCAGGTCGAAGACTTCGCGCGGCGTCTTTTGATCCACGCGCAGCGTCACCGTGCCGCTGATCTTGCCGGCGATGATGACCTTGAAGTTTCCCTGGCGGGCGAGCACGCGGAGGGCAAGTGAGACGTCATCGTCCTGAAAGTCGTAAAGCCACCGATACACGGGAGAAACCTGCGCTTGTGCCGAGATAGCGAAAGCGAGAAGAAGGACGAGGGCCCGGTTCATCGGATGTGCGCAGAGCCGCCGTACGAACCCAAGGTTAGCGCCGCCCCGGAGCGGTTCGCTGCAGCGCATGGTTATAGCTCAAATCGCGATGCACCTCTGTAATTACTTTACGGAATGACTCCAAGTGACACATTGGTGACCAAAAATCCAAACTTATGGAATCGGTCTCCGAAAAGCCCAAAGCCAAGCGGTCCAAGTGGCCGCAAGTGACACGCCGCAAGAACGCTGGTGGGACAATCAGCTTTTGCGTGGACATGGGGCGTGTGAATGGAAAGCGGGAGCGCAAATTTTTCAAGACGCGGGCTGAGGCCGATACCTACGCGGAAAAGCAGCGGACGGCGAGGGAGAACATGGGCACGGCGGCCTTCTCCATCGACGATGCGCTCCGGCACGACGCCATCACAGCGAAGCAAGTCCTCGCCCCCTTCAAGACGACCCTAACCGAAGCAGCGAAATACTTCGTCAAACATGCCCGGCCCAAGGGTGGCTCCAAGACCATGTTCGACTTGGTGACGGAGATTCTCGACGCAAAGAAGAAGCTCGGGCGGCGACCCTCGACGTTGGCCGACTACAAGTTCGCCTTCAATCGGTTCAACCGCAGCTACGGCGAGCGGATGGCGCACGACATTCACCAGCAGGACGTTGAGCACTGGCTCGACGGCAACACGAAGTCGCTGGCGACGCGGCGCATCTACATGAAGTTCCTTAACACGCTTTTCGCCTATGCGTTGAAGCGTGGTTACATGGCCGTCAATCCGATGGACGCACTGGAGCTTCCGCAGGTGCTCCTCAAGCCCCTGGCCATCTTCACGATCGAGCAGACGATTTCGTTCCTGCGCGCGGTCGTGGAGCAACCGGATCTCGAACTGCGCGCTTACGTTTCCATCGGCCTGTTCGCAGGACTTCGACCGACGGAAATGATGCGGCTGGAATGGTCGCACGTCCGGCTCGATCAGCGGGTCATTCTCGTGAACGCCGATGCGAGCAAGACCTCGCAGAAGCGGTTCGTGGACATTTCCGAGAACCTGCTCGCGTGGCTGACGCCGATTGTGAAGGAATCCGGGCCGCTCGCTCCGCGCAGCCTGTCCGTCCGGGTGCGCGAGGCTTGGCGCAAGACCAAGGATTACGAGCACGGCAAGATCGAGAAATGGCCCCAGGACGGGATGCGCCACAGCTTCGCCAGCTACCACCTCGCTCAGCACAAGAACGCGCCGGCCACGTCTCTCCAAATGGGCCACACGAGCCCGCAGATGCTGTTCAACCACTACCGCAATCTCGTGCTTGCCGCGGATGCAGAGCGGTATTGGGGCATTACGCCAGCGGAAGTGCAGGCACAGATCGCCACAAAGAGTGATTCGGCATCATTCCCGTAAAAAAAGTGAACAGCCGAGAAAGGACTTTGCGAGCGATGCTCACCCGCCTCTAGCATCCGACTTGCATGGCAAAGTGGATTTACAATCGCCCATACGAATTCTGTGCCCCTGCCGAGCTCGATGTCGCTCGTGTCCTGGCGAAACTTGGCGACGGCTGGACGATCCGATGGGGGTTCTACTACGACACTGATCGCGAGGGCGATTTTCTCGTCCTCGGCCCAACTGGTGGCGTCCTGGTGCTTGAAGTCAAAGGTGGTCAGCTGCGAAAGCTC
>JAYTDO010000304.1:0-2999 GCA_043735935.1 Chthoniobacteraceae bacterium | reverse complement strand
TACGGCCTCACCGAGACCTCGCCCGTCGCCAGCGTGAATCTCCCGGAGCCCAAAGCGAGCAAGCCGAGCGACACCGTTCAACCGTCCAGCCGCGACGGCTCCTGCGGCAAGCTCGCGCCCGGCATCGCCGCCCAGATCCGCGATCCCGACAGCGGCGCGATGCTTTCGCTGCACGAGACCGGGATGCTCTGGCTGCGCGGCCCAAACATTTTCGAAGGTTATCTCAACGATCCCGAGCGGACGGCGGACGTCCTTCAAGACGGATGGTTCAAGACCGGCGATCTCGGGCGCTTCGACGAAGACGGTTTTCTTTTCATCGAAGGCCGGCTGTCGCGATTTTCCAAGATCGCCGGCGAAATGGTCCCGCACGAAACGGTGGAAAGCCGCATCGTCGAAACGCTCGGTCTCGCGGGTGAAGGCGAGCGCACCTGCGCGGTCATGGGAATCCCGGACGAGGCGAAAGGCGAAGCGCTCGTCCTGCTCACCACGCGCGACATCGACGCCACGGACCTGCGAAAAAAACTCAACGAATCCGGCGTCCCGAACCTTTGGGTGCCCAGGACAATCCGGAAAATCGAAACTCTCCCCGTCCTCGCCTCCGGCAAGCTCGACCTGCAAAAGTGCAAGGAACTCGCCCTCGGAAAGTGATCTTCGAATTTAGTCGATCGAGACGACGGCCTTGATGACGCGGCTCTCGGGCAGCAGCCACGAGGGAAACACGTCGATCATCTCCTCGAACGCGGCGTGGTGCGTGATCCACGGCTGCGTGTCGATCTTGCCTTCCTCGATGAGCCCGATGATCCGGGCGAAGTCCCGCGAATGCGCGTTGCGACTCGCCATCATCGTCAGCTCGCGGCGGTGCATCACGGGCGCATGGGGGAAAGTCAGATCCTGTTGGGTGATCCCGACGTAAACGAGGCGGCCGGCGAACGAGCAGTATTGCAGCGCGTTCACCATCGACTGGTGGCTCCCGGTCGCATCGACGACCACGTTCGCGAGCCGGCCTTCGGTCATTTCCGAAAACGTCTTTAGCTCCGAACCGTCGCCCGTCGTCAGGATCGTATCCGGCACGCCCATTTTCTCGCGCACGAAGGCGAGACGTTGCTCGTTCATATCCAGCACGATCGTTCGCGCGCCGGAGAGTCGCGCGAATTCGATCACCGAAAGTCCGATCGGTCCCGCGCCGACCACGAGCACCGTTTCATCCGGCTGCGGCGCGCCGCGATCGACCGCGTGGCAGCCGATGGCGAGTGTTTCGACGAGGGCGAGCTGGTCGAAGGTCAGCTTGCGCGAAATGTGCAACTTCCGTGCAGGAAGGAGGTATCGCTCGCACATGCCGCCGTCGCACATCACGCCGAGCGTCTGGTTGCTCTCGCAGCAGTTCGTGAAGCCGCGCAGACAGGCGTAACATTTCTGGCAGTTCAGATACGGCTCGACCGAACAGCGATCTCCGGGTGCGACATTCGTCACGCCGTCACCGACCGCGACCACTTCGACGCCGAGCTCGTGCCCCGGAATCCGCGGGTAGCTGAAAAACGGCATCTTGCCGAGGTAGCCACCGAAATCCGTCCCGCAAATCCCGACGCGATGCACGCGCACCAGCGCTTCGCCGGGTCCGGGAGCGGCGGGCTCCGCGATGTCGATTCGCCGCCAGGTCTTCGGTTGTTCGAGTTGGAGTGCTTTCATAAGGCAGGCTCGCCGAGCAGGCGGCGCAGGGTCGGCTCCATCGCATCGGCCCAGAGCTGGTATCCTTTTGGCGTCGGATGCAGGTAGTCGTTCATGATCTCGGGCGAAATGCTTTCGTCCGGTGCGAGGAAGGTTTTCCCGATGTCGAGGAAGGTGACGGCGTTCGTGCCGTCGAGCTTCGCGAGTTGCGCGTTGATGTTCGCGATCTTCGCGCGGCTGCCATCGTCGGGCTTTGCGCCGCGCGGGAAAATGCCGAGCACGAGCAGCTTCGCCGAGGGGACGCGCGTGTGGAGTTCATCGCAAATCGCCCGGACGCCCGCGGCGATTTCGTCGGGAGGGTTCAGGCCGATGTTGTTCGTGCCGATCATCAGCACCACGACCTTCGGCGCGGCGCCGTCGAGTTCGCCATGCCGAAGACGCCACAACACGTTTTCCGTGCGATCCCAGCCGTATCCGAGGTTCGCCGCGTTGCGCGGGCCGTAGGATTTCTCCCACACGTCCGCCCCGCGCTGGCGAGCGTCGCGCGGTTCGCCGCCGAAAAAGTGTGTGATCGAATCGCCAATGAAAATGAGCGCCGGCTTCCGTTCGCCGATCAACGCGATCACCGCCGCATGTCGCTTTGCCCAATCGTAATTCCGCCAGTCGCGGTTCTGCGTCACTTCGAGCAGCGAAGTGGCCAGCCCCTTCGTCTTCTCATCCTCTCCCGTCGCCTGTGCGACACCGCTCTGCTGCGTCCCGTCCGCGCTGAACGCTCTGGCGCGCACGACTCGTCCGGATGGCGCGATAATCGGCGCCAGATAGACGCCAGCGTCTTTCTCCGGTTCCTTGTTTTCGAAGGTGTAGCGGATCACCGATCCCTGCGTGGGGCAGCTCAGCGTGAGACGGCCGTCGGGTTCCGTTTGAAAAACCGGATCGGCGACTTGTGCGAACGCCGCGGCGGAAGCGGCGAACAGTGCGGCGACAAACGGGAAGGAGAGCTTCATTGCCAATCGTCGGTCCGGAAGGGCGATGCGGGCAGGCCGGCGCCGTTGAAGACGTTAAATTCGGGGTCATCCTTCCACGCGTAACGCGCGGCCACCGGCTGCTTCACGTCGGGGCTGCTGACGATGATCTTGTCGCCGTCCACCTTTGCGGTGGCTGGTTTCCACTCCTTGTCTTCACCGGCGATAACGAAGCCTTTTAGCTCACCGCCATCTTTCGCCACGATGCCGCCGTCGGTATTCGTGAATGCGACGACGACCTCGCTCCCTTTCACCGAGTGAGAGGCGTAGAGCGGGCCTGACGAGGCAACCTTCTGCCCATAGACCTTCGCC
>JAYTDO010000303.1:0-5137 GCA_043735935.1 Chthoniobacteraceae bacterium | reverse complement strand
CGATCTCCGGCGAGTTCAAAGCCATCGAGGACACCTACGGCGAAACCGTCCTGCACCTCTCGGGCGCCAAGACCTATCTCGCCAGCCTCCTCGGCAACGCGAAGGTCTCCCGGTTCCTCGTCTCGCGGCACAGCGACTACTTCGCGGAATTCCAAAAACTCGCGGTGGCGGAAAAGCTGTAATAAATCGCTTCATCAGGCCGACAGTTCTGCTCGCATCCCGCCAACTGCCCCGGCAGGCTTCGCGCGCATCAATGTCTACCCGCTTCTTCACCAACGACGGCGAGAATACCCTGCTGAAAAAGTTTGCAGGGGTCTTCGCGCACAATCCCGATATCGAGCGTTTCGACGCGCTCGTCGGCTACCTGCGCGCCTCCGGCTATTTCGCGTTGCGGCCTCATCTGGAAAACGTGCCTGAAATTCGCATCCTGGTCGGCATTGATGTCGATAAGATCGTCGCGGACTACCATCGCAAGGGCCTGCTCTTTCTCACCGATAGCGGACAGACCTTGCAGGAGTTCAAGGACTACCTGCGACGCGACATTCAGTCCGCGGAATATCGGGCCGACACCGAGCGGGGGATTCTCCAGTTCGTCGAGGATGTCGCCACCGGAAAGCTGAAGATCAAAGCGCATCCGACGAAGCGCCTTCACGCGAAAATCTACATCTTCCGACCGAAGGGCTTCAACGAACACAAGCATGGCGCCGTCATCACCGGCTCTTCCAATCTCACCGGGCCGGGACTTGGCGAGGGCAAGGGCGAACTCAACTACGAGTTCAATGTCCTGCTTTCCAGTTACGACGACGTGCAGTTCGCCAGCGCCGAGTTCGAGAAACTGTGGGACGAAGGCATCGACGTTCTCCCCGCAGCGATCCGGGAGGTGCAGCGCGACTCGTATCTCAACCGCGACTTCACGCCCTTCGAGCTCTACATCAAATTCCTCATCGAATACTTCGGTGCAGCAGTCGAATTCGATCCGAGTTCTGTCACCGATTTGCCGGAGGGATTCCTCCGCCTCTCCTATCAACTCGACGCGGTCAATCAGGGCTTTGACCTGCTCCAACGTCACGGCGGCTTCTTCCTCGCGGACGTGGTTGGGCTCGGCAAGACCATCGTCGCCGCGCTCATCATCAAGAAATTTTTCTACTTCAACGATTTCCCGGCGCACATCTCGCAGACGCTCATCATTGTGCCGCCCGCGCTGAAGGACAACTGGGAGCGCACGCTGCGTAAATTCGAGGTTCACAAGCACTGCCGCATCGTCACCAACGGCAGCGTTCACAAGGTCGATCATCCGGAGGACTACGACCTCGTCATCGTCGATGAGGCCCACAAGTTTCGGAATGACGAGAGTGGCGGCTACGACGCGCTCCAGCGCCTATGCAAGACACCCACGCGCCGCCGTCTTCCGGATGGCAGCTACGCCCAAAAGCGCCTCATCCTGGTCTCCGCGACGCCGCTCAACAATCGCCCCGAGGACATCCGAAATCTCATCCTGCTCTTTCAGGATGGCAAAGATTCCACGGTCGAGGGCACCTCGAACCTGCAAAATTTCTTCGCCGCCCGAATCAAGGAATTCGACGCGGCACGCAACGACCCGAACACCGCGGCCGGGCTGTCGCGCATCCAATCCATCTACGGACTCATCCGCACGCGCGTCGTCGAGCAGCTCACCATCCGTCGCACGCGGCGCGATCTCATAGAGCATGAGATCTACAAGCAAGACCTCGATGCGCAGGGCATCCGCTTCCCGGATGTGGAAAGGCCGCGGCCCATTTACTACCAACTCGATCCCGAACTCGAAGTTCTCTACGACCGCACCATGCGGCTGCTTGCGCATCCCAACGAGGGTCTGACCTACAATCGCTATCGCGCCATCGCCTTCCTCAAGCCCGAGAAAAAGCTGCGCTACCAAAACGCGGACCTCATCGCCACCCAGCTCGCGCGGATCATGAAGACGATGCTCGTGAAGCGCATCGACTCCAGTTTCTTCGCCTTCACCGAGTCGCTCGGCCGCTTTGCCAAAGGCACCCGCGCGATGCTCCAGATGCTGAACGGTGGCCGCGTCTTCATCGCGCCGAATCTCCACGTCGCCGACTACGTGCTCGACGACAAAGAAGATGAGTTGCTCGAACTGATTCTGAACGCGCAGGACACCGACCCGACCATCGCGATCTGTGGCACCGACGATTTCCTGCCGGGCTTCCGCGAGGGACTGGAAAAGGACGCCGCCATCCTTGAGGAACTCGTCGCCGGGTGGGCAGCCCTAGACCGCGATCCAAAGCTCGACGAATTCCTCGTCCGACTGAAAACCGAGCTTTTCGATCCGAAGCTGAATCACGGCGACAAGGTCGTGATCTTCTCCGAGGCGAAGGACACGACCAACTACCTCACCCGCGCGCTGGCGGCCCACGACTATACCGGCGTCCTCACCGTCGATTCGACCAATCGCAAGGAGCGGATGCCGATCGTCCGCGCGAACTTCGACGCCAACGCACCCCTCGCTGAACAGGCCAACGACTTCCGCATCATCATCTCCACTGAAGTGCTCGCCGAAGGCGTGAATCTCCATCGCGCCAATGTGATCGTGAACTACGACACGCCGTGGAATTCCACGCGCCTCATGCAACGGATCGGGCGCGTGAACCGCATCGGCACCACCGCGCCGGCGATTCACATCTTCAACTTCTACCCGACCGCGCGCGTCGATTCCCACATCGAGCTGCAAAAGAAAGCCATCCTCAAGCTCCAGGCCTTCCACTCCGCGCTCGGCGAAGACAGCCAGATTTATTCGCCCGACGAGGAAGTCGATAACTTCGGCATGTTCGACAAACAGGTGGAGGAGGAGCGCGACGAACGCCTTCAGTGGCTCAACGAACTGCGCAAATTCCGCGCGGCGTTTCCCGACGAGTTTCGCCGCATTCGCAATCTCCCGCTGCGCGCCCGCGTGGGACGACAGAATGCCGAGCGCGCCGGCAGCACGCTCGTCTTCATCCGCAATCGCCGTCGCGATGCCTTTTACCGGCTCAACGGCACGGCGGAGGAACTGAGCTTCGTCGAGATGGCCCGCGCCTTCCGCGCTCCACCGGAGGAAATGGGCATCCCGCTCCACGATGCCCACCACGATCAGGTCAACGCCTCGCTCGCGCACTTCGATCAGCAGCTCCAGAGCGAGGCCGCGGAGCAGCGCGTCATCGACACCACCCAAAGCCCGCACGAGCGGCGGGCGCTCCGCTTTCTCGACGAGTTGCTGTCACTACCTTCGCTTAGCGCGTCCGAAAAAAGCCTGCTCCGCGCCGCCAAAGTCGCCATCCGCAAAGCGCAGTTCCAAAAGCTCCAACGCGATCTCGGCAAAATGGAGAAAGCCGTCCGCGCTCCGGGCGCGAAGGTCGTTCCCGCAGTGCTCATCGACCAGGCGGTGAAGCTGCTGAGTAAATATCCGCTGCACAATGCCGGTGACGACGCGCCGCAGCACCGGGCCGCGTCGCCGCCGGAACTCGCACCCGACATCATCCTCTCCGAGTCGTTCTCCGCATCGGCCATCGGCGATACCGGCGTCCACAAGCCGGCTCTCGCGCAGCTTCCCACGCCAACCCCCGAGCCCGTCGAGCCGGCGAAGCCGAGTCCCAAACCGTGGATGGAACTCTACGGATCACTCAGCGAGCACGCCGACGAACTGCATCGGATCGACAGCGAGATCGCGCAGGAGTTTTCCACCATCGACCCGGAGGCCTGGAAATGATCCTCGATACGAACGCACTCTCCGCCCTCTTCGCCGGTAATGCCGCCATCGGCGCGATCATCGCCGCCGAATCCGCGCTTTATTTGCCCGTCATCGTGCTCGGCGAATACCGCTACGGGCTGCTCGGCTCGAATAAGGCGAAGGAGATCACGCCGCGTCTCGATGCCTTGGAGAAAGCGGCGTCTGTGCTCGTAGTCGATCCCGAGACCACGCACCACTACGCCGCCGTGCATCACCAGTTGAAGACTTCCGGAACGCCGATTCCGCAAAACGACGTTTGGATCGCGGCCTTGTGCCGCCAGCACCAGCTCCCGTTGCTCAGCCGCGATGGGCACTTCGATCACGTTCAGGGGCTGAAGCGCGTCAGTTGGTAAAATTCCTCATGCCCTCTCCGCTCCGCGAAGCTCTCTCCGCCCCGTTCGACTCCGCCCGCTGGCGCGAACTCCTCGCCGAGATCTTCCCCGGTGCCGTCCAGTTCGACCGGCATCCGGTCTCCCATCCCGTCCCGACCGACCGCATCCGGGGCTGCCGCGAATTCGGACGCGTGCTGCTGGCCGACGGACGCGGCCTCGTGCTGCTCGAAATCGAAATCGGCGACACCATCGACCTCCTCCGCAATCGCGTCGAGCTGCGCAACCTCGTCGCTCGGTTCATCGACCAAGACCGCGCGCACGGCGTTCTCGCCATCATCCGCTCCGGCTCATCGGAATACCGGCTCACCTTCGCCTCGCGCGTCAGCGAATTCGACGCGGCGGCGGAAACCTTCGTCCAGCGCGAGACGGCCACCCGGCGCTTTACCTACGTCCTCGGCCACGGCCACGAGTGCCACACCGCCAGCCATCGTCTTTCCGCGCTCGCGGCAAAGGGCGCGACCGCCACGCTCGACGACGTCGTCGCCGCCTTCAACGTCGAGCCGGTCAGCAACGAATTCTTCGCGCGCTACAAAGAGCACTACACCGCCTTCTGCGCGCACTTGCTCGCCAGCGATGCCCCGGCGCGCGTCTTCCGCATCGCGCTGGACGGCCTCGACGACAAGGCCCGCGACCGCGCGCTCAAGCCCGTGCGCGACTTCGTGAAGAAGCTCCTCGGCCGCATTGTCTTCCTCCATTTCCTGCAAAAAAAGGGCTGGCTCGGCTGCCCGGCGGCGCGCACCGACTGGCGCGAGGGCGATCCGCGCTTTCTCCTCTCGCTGTTCGAGAGTTGCGCCGACCGGAGCCGCTTTCACTCCCGCTGCCTCGCCCCGCTTTTCTTCGATACGCTGAACAACCCGCACCGGCCCGGCGATCCATGGCATTATCGGCGAGAATGGCGCGGGCAAATCGGTCCTGATGTCGATCCTGTATGGGTTCTACAAAGCCGACGCGGGCGAGATTTTCATTGCGGGCAAGAAAACCC
>JAYTDO010000302.1:0-3350 GCA_043735935.1 Chthoniobacteraceae bacterium | reverse complement strand
CGACCTCCGCGGTGAGGCCGCTCTTGTGCAACTCGACTCCGCCCTTGAACCCGATGGAGAGCAGCAGGTAGAGCGAGAAAAATTTGGGCAATGGCTGCGGAATCTCCAGGTCGGAGCCGACGACGAGCGCCAGCATGCCGAGGAAGAAGAAGAGCACCGGCGGGTTGAGGAGATTCGAGAGGATGAGAGAGAAGTCCATCGTGTGAAGTGTTGTGGGTTCAGGGCACGATCTCGACCTTGCCGTCATCGAGGTCGTAGCGGGCGCCGATGACTTCGAGTTCGCCGGCTTTGATGAGTGGAGCGAGCACCGGCGCGGCGAGCTTCAGCCTCTCGACAACCTCGTGAACATTCTCGCGCACCGCGTTTTCAACGGCGTCGCCCGCGCGGCCTTTTGCTGCTTGGGCCGCAGGCTTGATCGCCTCGACGATGCTGCCGATGTGACCTGCAGGAACCGCCTCGCCATTCACCACGCCCACGGTGGCCTTCACCGCGCCGCACTTCTCGTGGCCCAGCACCACGATGAGCCGAGCGCCGAGCTGGGCGACGGCAAACTCGACCGAGCCCAGCGCGGCATCGTCCACGATGTTGCCCGCTAGCCGGATGACGAAGAGGTCGCCGAGCCCTTGGTCGAACAGAATCTCGGGCGAAGTCCGCGAGTCCGCACAGCCGATGACGACCGCGAAAGGCTTCTGGCCGGCGGCGAGTTCCGCGCGGCGCTGGCCGTCCTGATGTGGATGCCGGGGCTGGCCAGAAACGAACCGGGCGTTTCCATCAAGCAGGCGCTGCCGGGCCGAAGCATCGGCAGGCTCGGCGCTGGTGAAGGTGGAACAGGTGAAGGCCAGGAGTGCGATGGTGGTTAGCGATTTGATGGTTTTCATGGATGCGAATTGTGTTATTTTATTCATGCACTGCGACGCATGAACTGAGTTGCATGTATTCCACAACATATATGCCGTCAAAGAAAAAAAACGCGCCTGCTGCTGCCAGCGCATCCTGGACCTTCCTGACCAACCATTCGCATGTGCTCCTGTGTCTCGCCGCCGACGACTCGTTACGCGTGCGCGACCTCGCGGAAAAGGTGGGCATCACAGAGCGCGCGGTCTTGAAAATCCTCTCCGAACTCGAAGCAGGAGGCACAATCGAGCGTGAGCGCGAAGGGCGGCGCAATCGCTACCGCGTGCAACATCGCACGAAGTTGCGCCACGACCTCGAAGCGCACCGCACTGTCGGCGATCTCATCGCGGCTGTGCATGGTGGCAGTAGGAAAGCCCCTTAGATATCCTGCATGTTCTCCTTGGATGCTAAGGCTCCCCAAGCAGGGGTGAGCGTAGCCAGGTAGATTGGAGCACCCGTGGCGGATGTCAGTTTTTGGGCGTTTCCTGAGTTGGCTAATCATCCGCTTTTCCGCGTCCACAGCGCTCACGAATGCGTAACGCAAGGGCTTGTGACTCGATCCGAATGAATGAACCACCGACAACTCCCCGCGCCTGGCTGATCACGGGCTGCTCCAGCGGCTTCGGTCTGGCGCTTGCCTCGGCAGTGCTTGCTCGCGGGCAACGGGTCATCGCCACGGCACGCCAGCCGTCTGCAGTCGGTGATCTCGCTGCGCGTTTTCCCGAGACGTGCCGCGTGCTCGCTCTCGATGTCACGGATTCCTCGCAGGTGAAGAGCGTGGTCGCACAGGCGGCGGATGCGTTTGGCCGGCTTGATGTCGTCGTGAACAACGCGGGCTACGGCCTCGTCGGTGCTTTTGAAGAACTCGGCGCGGAGCAAATCGCGCGCAACTTCGACACGAATTTCTTCGGCGCACTGGAGGTGATTCGCGCGGTGCTGCCGATCCTGCGCACGCGAGGCAGCGGCCACATCGTGAACATTTCCGCAGCCGCGGTAATCTCGAATTACGCAGGCTTTTCCATCTACGGTGCGACGAAGTGGGCGCTCGAAGGCGCGTCGGAATCGCTCGCCGCGGAACTCAAGCCGCTCGGGATCAAAGTGACGATCGTCCAGCCTGGTCCGTTTCGCACCGACTTCATCGGACGTTCGCTCGAACGCGCGCCGGATCACATCGCGGACTACAATCGCACTAGCGGAAAGTTCCTGCGCTTTCTCGAAACGATGGAAGGCAAGCAACCGGGCGACCCGGCCAAAGCGGCGGATGCCATCATTGCCGCCGTCGAATCCTACGCGCCGCCGCTGCGCCTCGTCCTTGGCAAATACGCGAACGACAAGGTGCGCAAAAAACTCGCCGCGATCGGAAGCGAACTCGCCGCGTGGGAAGGCGTCGGCTCCCCGACGGACTTCGCCGCCAGGTCATAAGACAATTCAACTCCCGGATCGATCCCCGCGCCGATAGGTTCGCGCCAATTCATTTACGCCACCATGGTTCACGTTTTCGAGTCCTCACAAATCATCCACGCCAGCATCGAGCGGGCGTGGGACTTTTTTTCCGATCCGCGCAACCTCGCCAGGATCACGCCGCCCAAGTTGGATTTCACCATCCTCACCGTGCTCCCAGAGCGCATCTATGCCGGCATGATGATCGAATACCGCGTGCGCCCGCTGCTCGGCATTCCCGCCCGATGGGTCACGGAAATCACGCATGTCGAGCAGGGGAAATTATTCGTCGATGAGCAAAGAATCGGCCCCTACCGCATCTGGCATCATGAGCACCACTTCAAGGAACTGGACAGCGGGCGAATCGAGATGACCGATCGAGTGACTTACATGTTACCGCTGTGGCCGCTCGGTGAATTCGCGCATCCTTTTCTCGTAAAGCCGCAACTCGAAAAAATTTTCGCCTTTCGCGAGAAAGTGGTGAGCGAACTTTTCCGGTAATCGCGGGATCATGCGTGCATCGGCGCTGCCAAGTCGTGGTTCAGCGATTCAAAGTGAACATCAGTCTTCCGATGAAAAGTTCGATGGCCGGTAATCCCGCCCCCGCGGAGCGAGGTCTGGTTCAGCGTTTGAGTTCACGAGCGGAAAGGTTGTTACGCGCCGGAGTGCGGCGCAGCGAGTCTAGCTGGTTGCCGAATTCCTCGATGCTCTCCGCGTAGAGCGCGCCGATGCGGACGAGCGTCTCGAAGTATCCGCGCGCCGCGCGGCCACCGGCGAGGATGCGCGTGCTGGCGGGGAGCAGGCGGGCAAGGTCCGTGAGTTCGCGGGCGAGGTTCGGGTCGTCTTCGGGATAGACGATGCTGAGCGCCACGGCGGCGGCTTCGTTGCGCAGCGCGGCGCCGGCGATCTCGTGCGCAGGCAGGCTCGGGCCGAGGTAGATCGCGCGCCAGCCGAGATTTGCGGCGGTCGCGGCGGCCATCACCGCGCCGAGTTCGTGGAGCTGGCCAGGGGGCGTG
>JAYTDO010000301.1:0-2856 GCA_043735935.1 Chthoniobacteraceae bacterium | reverse complement strand
GAAAAGCCGCCGCCGGTCTCGGGCACCAAGCCTTTCACGGCTCATCCGCTCGGCGCGACCGGGGCGATCGAGACGGCCATCTGCGCGCTCGCGTTGCGCGACGGTTGGATGCCGCCGACGCTGCACCTGACCAAGCAGGACCCGGCGTGCGATGTCGACGTGGTGCCGAATGTCGGCCGTGCGCATCCGCTCCGTTACGTCCTGAACAACGCCTTTGGCTTCGGTGGGATCAACGCCTGCCTGGTCTTGGGGCACGCGCCCGAGTAGGGCGTTCGATGGAGCGCTCATATTGTCCGGGGCATTTTGACGGAGCGGAGGGCGGGCGCTAGGCTGCGCGTGTGAAAGCTTACCAGCCTTTGTCGGACGTGTTCTGCCGCGCGGAGAAAGGGTGGGCGTGTGATCTGCAGGATGCTTTGAGATGACGCCTTTTGCGCTTTCTTCCCACTACCAGCCGAAGGGCGACCAGGAGCAGGCGATCGCGAAGCTCACGAAATCGATCCTGGCCGGGAACCGGCACCAGACGTTGCTCGGGGTGACGGGCTCCGGGAAGACGTTCACGGCGGCGAACGTCATCGCGAATGTACAGAAACCGACACTGGTCCTCTCGCACAACAAGACGCTGGCGGCGCAACTATACTCGGAGTTTAAGCAGTTCTTCCCGGAGAGCGCGGTGGAGTATTTCGTGAGCTACTTCGACTACTACCAACCGGAAGCGTACATCCCTCGGACGGATACGTACATCGAGAAGGATTCGGCGATTAATGAGGAGATCGAGCGGTTGCGACTTTCGACGACGTCGTCGCTGCTGTCGCGGCGGGACGTGATCGTGATCGCGAGCGTATCGTGCATCTACGGCCTCGGGTCGCCGGAGGATTACATGAACATGCTTTTGACGCTGAAGCATGGGCAGACGGCGACGAGGGAGTCGGTTTTGGCGAAGCTCGTCGAGATGCTTTACGAGCGGAACGACGTGGCGTTTGAGCGGGGGCGGTTTCGCGTGCGCGGAGATGTGGTGGAAGTGCGGCCGGCGAACCTCGACGAGGTGGGGATTCGCGTGGAGTTCTTCGGGGATGAGATCGACCGAATCACACGCTTCGATCCGCTGACGGGGCACACACTCGATCAGTTGACGACGGTGACGCTTTATCCGGCGAAGCAATTTGTGACGCCGTATGAAAAGCTGCAGAATGCGCAGCGGACGATCCGTGAGGAATTGGACGGGCGAATCGTCGAACTCGAGCGGCAGGGGAAACTGCTCGAGGCTCAGCGAATCAAACAGCGGACGGAGTACGATCTGGAGATGATGCAGGAGATGGGCTTTTGCTCGGGGATCGAGAATTATTCGCGGCATCTGAGCGGGCGCCCGTCGGGGTCTCGGCCGTTCACGCTGCTGGATTTTTTCCCGCGAGATTTCCTGCTCGTGGTGGACGAGTCGCACGCGAGCATCCCACAGGTGGGTGGGATGTATGAAGGCGATCGAAGCCGGAAGACGACGCTGGTGGAATACGGTTTCCGGCTGCCGAGTGCGCTGGATAACCGGCCGCTGAAGTTCCCGGAATTCATGGAGATGACCGCGCAGGCGATCTACATCAGCGCGACGCCGGCGGAGTTTGAGTTCAAAAACTCGGTCGTGGGGAATGCGGGCTATTTTCCGCATAAGCGCGATCGCGCGGCGCCGGCGATGGAGGAACTGTCGGAGAAGGCGCTGCCGATAAAGTTGTCGCGCACGGATCGACCGGTGGAGGAGTTCGATGTTCACACGCCGGGTGCGCCGCTGGTGGTGGAGCAGATCATCCGACCGACGGGGCTGCTAGATCCGAAGATCACGATCCGACCGCTGAAGGCCCAGATCGATGAGACGCTCGAGCTTTGCCGGCAGCGAGTGGAGAGGAGTGAGCGTGTGTTGATCACGACTTTGACGAAACGGACTGCGGAAGATTTGTCGGACTACTTCCGGGAGGTGGGCTTGAAGGTGCGTTACCTGCACAGCGACATCGACACGATCGAGCGCGTGGAGATTTTGCGCGCGTTGCGGGCGGCGGAGTTCGATGTGCTGGTGGGGATCAATCTGCTCCGGGAGGGCCTGGATCTGCCGGAGGTTTCGCTGGTGTGCATCCTGGATGCGGACAAGGAGGGGTATCTGAGATCGCAGACTTCGCTGATCCAGACCGCGGGACGTGCGGCGCGGCATGTGAATGGGGAGGTGTATCTTTTCGCGCCCTGCTGGGCGAGGCGGTCGAGAAACGCTCGAACTGCCTCATCTTCCTGCGCAACGACCCGCGCTGGGCTGCCATCCGGCCCGACCCGCGCTTTGCGGTGCTGCTGCGGCGCGTCGGGTTGGATGACACGTCGCTGGCGTCGTACAAGCGCTGACGGCGCTTAGGCGTCGAGGCGGCCGAGTTCGTCGCCCAGTTCCTTGGCCCGCCGCGTCGCAGCGACCGCCTTCCGAACGCCTTCACGGCGTCGGCTTCGAGGGAGTTGATTGCCGCGTGTGTCGCTCAAGTGAATTTAGCGATCGCAAGGACCGCTCGGTGTCGCGAGCGGACGCCTGTGGCGTACGGGCCGTGTGTCCGCACAGCAGCCGAAGCCGACGTCCGGCGGGTCTAGCACGAGCGGCAGCAACCAGTCTGCTGACCCGCGACGCGGCCGCTGCACTCGCCCGGCTGGCGCGCGATCTGGCGGCGGGCGAACTGGCCTTGGCAGCTGACCAAGCGCGCCGCCCGGCAGCGGCGGCGGCGCTGGACGAGGCCGACCGCAGCTTGCGCGCGGCCGAACTGGCGATGGCGCAGGCGACCGCCGATCAGGCCGGGGTCGAGGCCGAATGGCGCGTGGCCGAGGCCGCGCTAACCGCCGCAC
>JAYTDO010000300.1:0-32457 GCA_043735935.1 Chthoniobacteraceae bacterium | reverse complement strand
CAACAACTGGAACATCACCGACGGCCGCGCGCTCATCGATTCCGACGTCGAATCCGCACGCGACGTCTGCGTGGTGAGCGACGACGTCGCCAAGACTCTCTTCCCTCGCGGCTCCCCGGTCGGCCAGCGCATCAAAGTAGCCGCCATCGGCTACACGATCGTCGGCATTTTCGAGCGGACCGCATCCACCGACAATCCTCGCGGCCACGTCGAAATCCCCATCACCACCGGCCTCAACCGCTACGGACGCCGCCGCGAAATCGGCATCTTCGTCCAGGCACCCGACCCGGCGACCATCGCCGACTCAATGGAGCAGGCGCGCGGCATTCTCCGCGCCATCCGGAAGGTCGCACCCGGCGAGGAAGACGACTTCGAGGTGCTTTCGAGCGATTCGATGATCAAGCAAATGCAGACGATGACCTTCGCCGTCCGGACCGGACTGGCGGTCGTCAGTTCCATCGCGCTCGTCGCCGCCGGCGTCGGCATCATGAACATCATGCTCGTCTCCGTCACCGAGCGGACTCGCGAGATCGGCATCCGAAGGGCGATCGGCGCAAAGAAACGCGACATCATGACGCAATTCATCATCGAGGCAGTCGTCCTCTGCGAAATCGGCGGAATCCTCGGCATCGTCCTCGGCATGGCAGGCGCCAACGCGCTCGCCATTTACCTCCTCAAGCTCCCGCCAGCGTTCCCTGTCGACTGGGCACTCATCGGGCTGCTCATCTGCTCGCTGATCGGCGTGGTCTTCGGCAGTTACCCGGCCTACAAGGCGGCGCACCTCGACCCCATCGAATCGCTCCGATACGAATGACCCGCCGCGATCGAGGAAAAATCTCCGTGAAAATCGAAGCCCGCGCGGCGACGTTGCCACCATGACCTCTCTCGGAGTCGACCTTGTCGAAGACATCCTGAACCTGAAACGCGAACGCAACGCCGTCATCCTCGCGCACAACTACCAGATCAAGGAAATCCAGGAACTCGCCGATTACGTCGGCGATTCGCTCGGCCTCAGCTACCAGGCCGCCGCGACGGACGCCGACGTGATCGCCTTTTGCGGAGTCCATTTCATGGGCGAAACCGCGAAGATTTTGAACCCCAGAAAACGGGTCGTGATCCCGGACATGGACGCCGGTTGTTCGCTCAGCGATTCGTGCCCGGCCGACAAACTCGACGCCTACCTCAAAGAGCATTCGGAGCGGAATTATTACGTCATCGCCTACATCAATTGCAGCGCCGGCGTGAAGGCGCTCAGCGATGTCATCTGCACCAGCGGCAACGCGCAGAGAATCGTGGAGGCGGCGCCGACCGACCGGAACATCCTTTTCGTGCCGGACCAAAACCTCGGGGCGTGGGTGATGGAGAAGACGGGACGCCCGATGGAACTTTGGAAGGGCAACTGTTATGTGCATGTGGAGTTCACACGCGCGTCGATCGAAAGGATTCGCGCAGAATGGCCGGACGCCCCGGTGGTGGCGCATCCCGAATGCACCTTCGCGGTGCGCCTGCTCGCAGACGAGGTCTGCTCGACCGAAAAGATGATCACGTATTGCAAGACCTCGCCTGCGAAAGCGTTCGTCATCGTCACTGAATCGGGGATGCTGCACCGCCTGCGGCGCGAGATGCCCAACAAGACATTCATCGCCGGGCCGACCGACCAGTGCGCGTGCGCCGATTGTCGTTTCATGAAGATGAATACGCTCGAAAAGCTGCACGACTGCCTGCTCAAGCTAGAGCCAGAGATCCTCATCCCCGAAGCGATCCGCGCCCGCGCGGAGAAGCCGATTCGGAGAATGCTGGAACTGAGCAAGTGATCCCCCCCAGACACGCGCTCGTTCTCATCCTCGCGGTCGCGGGCTGCAGTAGGCGCGACAACCCCGAGACGGCTGCGCTCCAATTTTTCGAGTTGGTGCGGGTCGGCAACACCGCCGCCGCCTACGCGAACGCGGCGTTCGCATTTCAGGCCCAGCAAACTGCGGATCTCTTCGCCGCCACGGTAAAAGAAATGGAATTGCCCGGATACACTGCGGCGAACGTGAGCGC
The DNA here is from genome assembly GCA_043735935.1 of Chthoniobacteraceae bacterium. GTDB lineage: Bacteria > Verrucomicrobiota > Verrucomicrobiia > Chthoniobacterales > Chthoniobacteraceae > JANLQB01. The sequence goes on along the minus strand of JAYTDO010000300.1, from coordinate 30,414 downwards.
TCCGGAATTGACCAAGCGGTCGGCGAAGTTCCGCGTGGACATCACCACGCAAGGGGGACGTTCGGTCCCGCTCGTCGTCACGCTAAACGACGAAGGCGGACGGTGGCGCGTCTTCTCGCTCAAATCTCCGCGAAACTCTGAATCCGGCGTCACCAAAAACCGTTTTAGCCTCATCGGAAAAGGCGCCGCTTTCACCAACCCGGTGAACCAATCCGTCCCGACAGAGCCCGAGATTCGCCAGTTGAGCCGCGACTCGATGAAACGGTTTAGCGAAGCCGTCAAGACAGGCTTATTTGACGACTTTTACGCAAACGTATCGGCGGCATGGCAGAAGCAACTCACGCTCGGGCAACTCAGCAGGGTCTTTCAACCGTTCGTCACTGCAGGCGAGAGTCTCGCGGAAACTCAGGATGTGGAACTGATCTTAGACGAAGCAGCCCACATCAACACGGAAGGCATGCTGATCGTCACCGGATCGTTCCCAACGAAACCACATCGAGTCCAATTCTTGCAAAAGTATCTGTACGAACTGCCGAATTGGAAACTCTTCGGCTTTGAAGTCAACGTCTACAAGTAGCGGCGCGACCAAGCATGGCGCTGAACCGCGCCGACGCCGTACTACGGCGCGCTCGGCGTCACCACCCGGTAGAATCGCTGCGGCGCTGACGTCGTGTCCGTGATATCGATCTGCGTCGCGCTGCCTTGGGGAGCGACGTCGGTGAGTTTCGTCCACGATCCGACCGTCAGGCTGTCGCGCACCAGCACGGAGTAGCTCTTATTGGCCTGCGCTGTGAATCGGATCACGAATCCGCCTACCGTTTTCGAAACGGTCGAGTCGAAGTTGCTCGCGGCATTGCGCGGGTCCGTGCCAGCGACGAATTCTGCCAGGTTGCTGCGCCCGTCGCCGTCGGCGTCGCCGGTGGCGTCCGCCGCATTCCAACGGTCAAAGCCATTCGCAATTTCCCATGCGTCGCTCATTCCATCGCCATCACTATCCAGGATCGGCGCCTGAGCGCTGTTCACGCTCCCCGGCGTCGCGGTGGCGCCAATCCAATTTGCCGGATCGTTTCCGATCACCGTACGGCTGCTACGTTGCAGGGACGGACCATTGCCATCGGGAGTCGCCGGCCAAGGGGCGGCGTCGGCGAATTCGACTTTATCAACCACGATGAACGGATTCTCGATGCCCACCGGCGGGCCGGGATACGCGAGTTCGATGGCCTCGGTGCTGTTGGAAAGGCGCGGGGCGTACGGACCGTAGATCACCGTGCTCGGCGTGAGACCGTACACTGCGCGGAACGCCGCGAGCGAGATCGGATCGGTCGCCGGATTGAACGAGACCACAACGATGTAGTCGCCCGGCTGAATGATCGCGCCAGACGCAAAAGTAAACGCAACGTCTGCCTGGAGGCTCCACCCGCCGATGTTGACCGGGCTGGTGGTGATGTTGTGCAGTTCGATGAATTCGTCCCGCGCATTGTCGACACCACCCGAAAAATCGATCGGGTGATACATCACTTCATTAATGATCACGGGCTCGGTTTTCGGTTGCGCGTTCATGGCACCGAGGCCCGTCCGGAAAGTGGCCACGTCCGGCGGGACGTCCTGGCCAAACGTGCGGGCGACGAGAGGCCAAAACTCCGGAGTGATGGACCCGGCTGGATTGCCCGTCAGGACGCGCCCGAACGAGACCCCGTTCGCCGCGGGACCGAAGCTCACCTGCGAACGATAGCCGGTCAGCGCACTGCTTCCGTCGACGGCACTCAGAATAATTTCGTCGCCCAACGAACTTAACGAGAAGCTGTTTCCGACCCCTGGTGTTGGGTTGAATTGATTTTCGTAAAAGACCTTGTGGCCGCCTGCAGCGATCGTAGTGCCCGGGGGGATTTGATACTTGAGGATATTGGACCGGTCGTCACTCAGCCACCAACCGCCAATAGTCACCGCGGCCGCAGTCGGGTTATACAACTCGATGGCATCTTCAAATGGAGTGGAGGAATTGGTCAGCGCTTCGTTGATCACGATCGCCGCGGGAAGATAATTGCTCCGACTCGGGGACGGAGACTGGGGAAACGACGCAAACGTCGCCGCTCCGTCGGGGAACCGGCCCTGGGAGACGTTCGGAGATTGCAGGCTGAACGTGACGAGATTGAGGCTCGTGACTCCGTCCGCGGCGGTCAGGAGCGTGTAGTCGCCGTCGCCTGCAAGTTTGAAGTTCACGCTGTTAAACCCAACGGTCGTCCCGTCCGCGTTGAACTTCGTAAAGTCCTTTGGTCCGATGAAGGACAGCGGCGGGATCTGTGTGAGTTTCGGCGTGGCCGGAGTATCGCTCAGGTACATCCCGGCGAGGCTGATCGGGTTGACGGGATCGGGGTTGTATATCTCGAACCAATCATCACCCGAAAACGGATCGGCCATCCACTCATTGACCGTCAGGCCCGCGCCCGCGCTGCTAAAGGCCTTGGCGGTGTTGGTGGCTCCGGCGCTGGGGTTCACGAGCGTCCATGCACCCGTGCCGTCCGCAATCCTGCCGATCGGCAGATTTGGGGCCTGCAGCCCAAACGTGATCGCATCGCGAACCGTGCCGTTTTGGATCAGGATGACCCGCTGTCCGGCACTGTTGATCTTGAAGCCTGAGTGGAGGCCCGGAGCGGTCACCGCGCTGTCGCACCAAACAACGAGATACCCGTTCGCGGGAACGTTCGTCCCGGCTGGAAAGGCGTATTTTCCGGGGACCAACTCATCGTCGGTCAGGTTCCATCCGGTGATGTCGATCAATGCACCGGTCGTATTCTTCAGCTCGACGTAATCGGGGAAAGTAGTCCCATTGGCCACCGCATCGCGGTTGTCGGCCATGATTTCATTAAGCACGATATTCCCCCCAGCGACGGATGTCGGCCCGAACGAAAACGAGGTTTCCGCCGACGTGATCGAGGGATGCCCATCCGTGTCCAAATAGGTCACACGCCAAAAATACGTTTGTCCGTAGGCGAGCTGAGCGAAAGGGATCGCGAGCGTCGTCAGGTTTGGCGAAACGGTCGTGGTGATGTAGGCGGGATCGTCGTAGTTCCCGGCCGATGTACGCACCTCCCATTTCGACGATGTGTGCGGACTCGTGGACGGGGCCGCCGTGTGCGTGTAAGCCGCGTTGTAGCCGTAGCTCGAGCCGGTAAAACTCGATCCTGTCCCGCCCGGCAATACCGCCGCACCGTTGGTCGGCGCCGTATTGGTGGGGCGCGTCGGTTTGTAGAATGTGCCAAGGGCGACCGTCGAATTGACGTACGAGAATCGGTTCAATGAATAGCCGCCCGATTGAGCATTAATGAACGAGTAAAACGTGACCGCAGTGCCACTCGAATTCTTATAGGTGAGGGCCTGCAGATTCTCGGGGTCGAGAAGGGTGTTATTCAGGTACCACATCCGCTGATTAAACTGCGTGCGGTAAGACTTCAGAAACGAGTCGACCACGAAGTGCGGTCCGCGGAAATTGTTCGAACCGTCCCCAACTTCTCCGTGGTAAATGGAAACGGTGGCGACATTTCCGGCTCCCGTCCCATACATCGAGTCAAAATCCCACAAAATCCGCAACCATTTCCCGCTCACGCGCCGCCAAAAATAGTGGTTCTGCGTGGCATCGTCCCAAGGCGCCATCCAGTTTGCCAGCGCCAGCGACGTCAACTCCGTGTCGACGTCCCAGTTCGCATCGAACCACGCCTTCGTATTCGGGACATTCGGAGTCGAAGTCGTCGTCGCAGTGGAGGTGATGCTATCGCCACGGGCGTCCCACATGCCGTTGATCAAGTCCTTCATGGGCTTGGCGCCCTTCCATGTGTGATTTTGCAGCGCAAACGTATAGTCGAACCGCTGGAGTTCGGTCCAAAATCCAGCGGCAGGCAGGCGCCAGCAGTTGCCGTTACCGTAGGGTCCCTCACCGATCGTATTCGGCGTGCTGATAAAACCCGTGGATTTGTACAATTCCCCGGTCTTTTCCTTGATTGAACCGGGGTTCAAGCGCTGCATTTTCGCGTGATACGAGTCGAGTAATTCCCCGTTGTATTCCCCCTGCTCAAGGCGGGTGATGACGCTGTCGTTGTTAAAATACCAATCCACGTATCGCACGGTGGAAAGCGGCAGACCAGCGAGTTGGTGCAGGCCGTGCGCCGTCATGAACATGTCGTTCTTGTCAGTCTCAAAGATCGACGTCACCGGATTACCCGCGCCGTCGATGTATGGCTGATACTCGGGAAAGAAGACCTTGAAAGACTTGCGAGACGGACGCCGATTCCAACGACTGCCGTGCATCCGGACTTGGATATCGCGGATCTCGCCGTTCGAGACAAAGACCCCAGGAACGACGTCGTTCCACATCCGATCGCTCGACAAAAGATAAGGCGTTTCGCGCGGATAGCTGCTGGCGGTGTTCTCAGCCGTCGTCCTCTTCGGCGAGCCTTTGCAGTCGAAAGCCATTGCCTGAAAACCATTGATGCCGTTGAACTGCGTCGTGTTATTCGTCGCTGTATCGTCCACCGTCGTCCCGTCGGTCGGCACGATGAGTTCCACGATGGGTTTGGCCGAACTCCGGACCGGCGAAACGAAATAGGCGTACCACGCCTCGCGCGGCGCGGGCACCTTGTTCGCGGCATTCGGCGCCGCCGGTGTGGATGGGTAGGTCGGCGCGCCGACCTGGACCACCGCGGGATCGTCCGGACGCGGGCACACCAGTTCGGAGCCTTCGCCCCGGTCCGCCTTGATCCGATACCGCACGATGCTCCGATCGATCTGCCCGGGCAGGATTGCCGAATACTGATTATTTCCCAAGGCAGTCATCGCGACCGTCTGACGCGTTTCACCAAACGCATTCATGTTATCGAGAAAATACTCGACCACGATGTTCGACAGCGACGTCGTACTCGAAAAGGTCACCCTGATTTTCACCTGCACCGCCGCGCGGATCGTCGACGCGTTATCCGTATTCTGGAGCGCCGAAATGCCCAGGACGACCGGCTTCGGAACGGTGCGTGTGACAATATTCGCCGCGCCCGGCGTCGGAAGGTCTGCAAAGGTGGTCGCACCGAGTAGCGGTCGGACCGCGAGCCAGTTTGCAGGGTCACTCGAAGGCGTCGTCGCACTGACGCGCTGGAGCGAGCGGCCCTTGTATTGATACGAATTCGAATTCAGGCCCGAAAAATCGTCGTCAGAACCCAGCGCGTTCGCCGTGATCGCCCAAGGGAAACTCGACGAATAACTCACGGAATCGACCGTCCCAGTCGAAGCGTTCGTCAGCTTCACGGCATCTCCCCCGTTTCCAAGCGTGCCTGAGTACGGACCAAGGACACCCGAAATCCCGTAAACGCCTTGAATGCGCGTCACGTCCCGGGCGATCACCTTGTACCCACCCGCAGCAATCGTCGTCCCCGGAGCGAAGGTGAAGCCGATTCCACCTCCTAACTTCCAACCTCCAATATCGACCGTCGCTGCCGTCGGATTGTAAAGTTCGACGAATTCATGAACGTCGCTGCTCAGGTTGGCCGCGAGGAGCGTATCGCCGTAGATGGCATTCCCCGCCGAATCGAACTTCGGCCTTTCAACCGGGTGATAATGGATTTCGTTGATGACGACCTGCGCGTCCGCGGCGACTAAAAAAGTGAACGCGGCGGCGGCTGCAGCGACGGTAGTACGTAATTGGATCAAGGGACTTCGGGGGAATTGCCAAGTTTCCCTGGCGGGCGATTCTGACAGGCACCAACGTAGCCGCAACCGCGCCTGCCGCAAATTTTTATCGGATGACGGTTCGTTCAGGCGAACCCGGCTCCGTCATTTGTTCGGATCTTCTTCGCGCGAGCGACCCCAGATGATGTCGCCCGGGTCCAACGGAAACTTGAGCGACCCGTTGTCCAACAAGATGTCTTTGCCTTCTACGACCTCAGCGTGGCCGTCCACAAACGTGATGACTCCGAACCCATTGTACCGCGCGACAAACGACTTCGCACTCCCCTTCGGACTCCCGTCGTAAGCCTTTTGCTGCGCCATCGCCTTCGGCTCTCCTTTGATTCCCTGTTCCAGAAAAAGCACCGTCCGGGACGGTTCCGTGATTTGGCTCAGACGTACCGACGCTTTTTCGCCGGTCGTTTTGTCGGTCCGCTGAAGCTTGGTATTAATCGCAATCGCAAACAATGGGGACGCCAACTTCTTGTCTGTTTCAGGATATTTTGCGCCCGGCAGAAATAAAATATTCTCCTTCGTATAATACGCTTGGGGATTGGAGATGTATTGGCCGACTCCTTTCAATCCGAGAATCGTCGGCAGCGAATTATACCAAGTTTTCGCATTTTCCGGCGCGGCCGCCGTAGCCCAGCTATCCGACCCTTTCGCGTCTTCGGCAGGAAGCATCCCATCGTTTTGCGATGAAAAACTTCCCGCAGCCGCACCGAGTTGGCGCATGTTGTTCAACGCCGCCGCCTTATTCGCACGGCTCTGCACCTGCGCGTATACCGGGAACGCGATCGCGGCGAGCACAAGGATGATCGCGATAACAACGAGGATTTCCATGAGCGTAAAGCCCTTGGAACGAAGCGTGGAGTGTGTGTGACATTTCATTGGAAAACTGGGGGCTCGGAATTAATCGGCGAATATGCGGTTCGGGGCGGTCGAGGAGAGGAAGACGCGGTTGTTCCCGTTGAGTTGCTGGATGGCGGTAACGAATTCACCCGGCTTCGACGAGTCCTTGAGATGCACATTGTACCGCAACTCGGTCATCATTCCAGCCTGGATTGACTCGACCGAGATGAGGTCAAAATCGTGCAGGAACTTCTTAAAACACTCCGCAAACACGACATCGTAGGGGATATCGTTCGTCACGCGGACACGGAGGCGGTGTGAAGCGCGCGCCGCCGCGAATAGGTCGGCGCTTGAAAAAAGATAAACCAGCGCGCAAAGCACGATCGTCGTCGCCGTCGCCAGTCCATACGCGCGAGCACCGACGCCGAGTCCCGCCGCCATGGCCATGAACAGAAATCCAATGTCCCGCGACTGCGAAACATTCGCTCTGAAACGAATGATCGAAAAGGCGGCGAAGATGCCGAAGGCCGTCGCCTGCGCCTTGTCCTTATCGCCGTGGACGACCATCACGATCACCGACACAACCGTCCCGAGGATGAGCAACATATGCAGGAAGTCCTGCGAAAATTCGCTACCCCGATACGTCGCCTTGTACACCGCCGCGATGAGCAAATTGAGAACGAAACTCAAACCGAGAGCGAAGATGATTTCCTGAAGTGGAGGTGATGACAGATTCAGTCCGAGGACGTCGCAAATAAAAGTGTAGAGTTCGTTCATTCTGTTGGGATTGGGTCAGGTAAAATTAAAATGGGCCGGATGCAGCTAAGCCGCCGGTAGAGTCGGGATCGGGAACCACGTTGATCCCGCTTTTCGATAACGAATGCGGCGTGATGCCGTAGTGGTGTTTGATGACTTTCCCGCCGATCATCCGATGGAGGACTTCGTCGCCGTCTTCGAGCGCGTTATTGTATTTGCTGTGGCCCTGCAAAATGCAGTGGTGCCGCCCCACCATATGCGTGAGCCAATACGGTACGGTCCCGGTCACTTTGACTTCGAGCACCGAATAGCCGTCGGGGAGGAGAAACTGATCGAAGCGCTGATCGTCAGGAATCACCTCGAAATTATCAAAACGATACGCAATCCCCGTGTCGAAAGTCACCCGCAGATCGGACTCCGGATCACGATCGGCGAACGCATGTCGGTCATACCGCATCGCGCAACACGGTTTAAAACCGCGTTGTTTCACCAACGAATGGACTTCCTGGATCAACCGCTGGTCGTTGATTCCCGTTCGAGGCGCGATATCTCCACCGCTCGAAACCGCAAAGGCCTCCTCCAACGTGCATAACAAACGGCGCTTCACACCGCGCCCATCCGACTTGTGTTTGATCTCAACGAAAATCGTCGGAGGCAAGCTCCCGTCGAGGCTGCCGTAGACGCGGATGCGCATCTTCCGGCGATTCGCCACGCCCTCGACTTTCTCCCAATAACACTCCCGTTCCTCGTTATCGTAATAAAGACTGACGATCGGGTAAAAAGCCCCCTCCTTCGCATTCTCATCCGCCTTCATCTTCGGCAGCAGGTCCGGCATCAAGGCCTCGCGCTGCTCGCGGGTGATGACAAACTTCATTTCGAATCGGTCGAGGCGGAAACTCAAGGAGGTGGAAGGCTGGGGGAAAATTGGTTCGAGGGCGGACTTAATGGTTTGGCAGAACCCAAATTGCAACCCCGATTTGTTACCTGTTCGTAACATTATCACAGGGATCCTTCCTCGCGCCGCATCACACGTCAGTCTCCACCGAAAAATTTCTTGAACGATCGCAGGATGTTTACGGGCACCGAACGCCGGCCCGGTTCCTGAGTCAGCGCCGCGCCCCGGTGGACGCTGCACGGATCGCGCGGCGCACACGACGGCGGCAGATCGATCGCGTAGGCCGCCCCTGCCTTTTCGCAGGCGCTCGTCGCCAATTCGTTCGAGGCCGAGCACACGCTGTATCGCTGCAAACTCGTCGGCGGCTTAAACGCAGACGCCGCGTAGCGCGCCGATGACGACGCCTTCATCACGTCGACCCAGATCGGCAAGGCAAGCGCGGCCCCGTAGCCCTTCGGGATGATCGTCTTCGGCGTATCGAGGCCCACCCACACACCGCACGTGAGCCCCGTCGTGTAGCCGACAAACCACGCATCCACGTAGTCGTTGGTCGTCCCGGTCTTCCCGGCTGCGATCTTCGTCAGCCCGAGCGACTTTGCCCCGGCCGCCGTCCCCCGCTCCACCACCTTTTGCAAAACGGAAGTCGTCAACCACGCCACGCCGGGATCGAGCACCGGACGAGCAATGTGCGCCGCTCGATAGATCGTATCGCCGACGGCATCGTCGATGCGCTCGATCAGGTAATCCTGCCGGCGTACTCCACCGTTCGCAAAAACCGTATAGGCCGCCGTCAAATCCTGCACCGACGCCTCAAACGTCCCGAGATAAACCCCCGGCCGCTGCGGCATCCCGGCCAGACCGACATCTGCCGCCAAGCGGCCGATCGCCGGCAGGCCCGCCCGCTCGCCCACCCGCACGCTCATCGTATTGCGGGACTGGATCAGCCCCTCCTCGGCGCGCAGCACCCCCTTGTCCGTACCGTCCGAATTATCCGGCGTCCAATCCGCCGCCCCCCGCACCTCGCCATGCGCGATCGGCCCATCGTCGATCGCCGCGCCCGGAAGCATCCCGCGCGACATCGCCGCCGCGTAGACGAACGGCTTAAACGTCGATCCGATTTGCCGCCGTGACATAAACGCCCGGTTCAATTTGCTCTCCGAGTAGTCCCGCCCGCCGACGAGCGCCCGGATGCCGCCCGTCTTGTTATCGATCGCCACCAGCGCACCCTGCAAATAGGGCGTCGGCTGTTCCTCCTCCTTCGCTTCCGCCGAAAAATCCGCGCGCCGCGGGTGCGCGTATCCCGGGCGTTGCTCCACCTTTCGCAACTCCGCCTCCACCGCCGCCTGCGCCGCCTTTTGCAGCACGGGATCGATCGTCGTATAAACCTTCAGCCCGCCCTCTGCGCGCTGGTCGTCGGTCAGCAACACGTTCAACTCCCGACCGACGGCATCCATCGCGTAGTTTTCCTGCACCAGCGTCGTCCTCTTCTTTAAAACTGTCAGCGCCGCCTCCCGCGCCTCGCGCGCTTCCCGCTCGCTGATCTTTCCCAGCTTCACCAGCCGCGCCAAAACCTGATCCCGCTGTTTCAGCGCCCCTGGGAGATTGGTGAACGGCGAAAAATACGACGGCGCCCGGACGATCCCCGCGATCATCGCCGCCTCCCCGAGGCTCAAGTCCTTCGCGTGTTTTCCGAAATACGAAAGCGATGCCGTCTCGATCCCGTATCCGCCCGGCCCGAAGTAGATTCGGTTCATGTAAAACTCCAGGATTTGGTCCTTCGAATACTCCTGCTCGATCCGCGCGGCCACGAACGCCTCCAGCAACTTCCGATGCAGCGTCTTGCCGCCGAGCGGAAAGGAATTTCGCGCCAGTTGTTGCGTCACCGTGCTCGCCCCCTGCGCCGCCGCGCCCTTCGTGAGATTCCGCGTCAGCGCACGCAAAATCCCGATCGGGTCGATCCCATGGTGTGAATAAAATCGCGCATCCTCGCGCGCCAGCAGCGCATCCTTGAAATTGCGCGACACCTCCTTGCCCGGCACCACGATCCGGTTCTCCCCCGCCAGCCGCGAATACACCTTTCCATCCACATCGAAAATCGTCGACCGCTCCCGCATCTGCTTCACCGCCTCCATGTCGAAGGTCGAAGCCCAGAATCCGTACACCAGACACACCACCGCCACCGCCGCAAACCCCACCAGCAATACCCACAGCCACCGCTTTTGATGGGGGCGGGTCTTGTTTAGACGGGAAGGTTTCCTGGAAGCGCGCTTGGCCACGGGGCGGAAGTAGCCTGCTTTCACCCCGCCCGACAAGCCCAACGCGCGCCGCATTCTTCCTCGCAATCTTCATCCCAATCGTAATCGTCACCCCGCGCGCCCCATGCGTATCGACATCCTCACCCTCTTTCCCGAAATCGCCGCCGCCCCGCTCCGCGAAAGCATGATCGGCAAAGCCCAGCAGCGCGGCCTCGTCGAGATTCGCGTCCACAACCTCCGCGACTGGGCCACGGACAAACATCGCACCACCGACGACACCCCCTACGGCGGCAGCCAGGGCATGGTCATGAAATGCGAGCCCTTCTTCGCCGCCGTCGAGCAACTCCGCACCCCGGCCGCGCGCGTCATCCTCCTCACCCCCGCAGGCCGCCCATTCACCCAGTCCATCGCGGAGACCTTTGCCAAAATCGACCACCTCATCCTCCTCAGCGGCCACTACGAGGGCGTCGACCAGCGTGTCATCGACCACCTCGTCGACGACGAGATCAGCATCGGAGATTACGTCCTCACCAATGGCGCCATCGCCGCCGCAGTACTCGCCGACGCCGTCGCCCGTCTCCTCCCCGGCGTGCTCGGCGACGCCAATAGCGCCCCGGACGACAGCTTCTCCAGCGGCCTGCTCGAGTTCCCTCAATACACCCGCCCCGTCGAATTCCGCGGCTGGCGCGTCCCCGATGTCCTGCTCGGCGGCCACCATGCCGAGATCGCAAAATGGCGGCGCGCGCGCGCCATCGAAAAGACCCGCCGAGTCCGCCCCGACTTACTCCCTCCCGAATGAAACCCGTCCTCGACATCCGCGACCTCACCATCCGCCGCGGCGACGTCCGCATCCTCGACCGCATCTCGTGGACCGTCGCCCCCGGCCAGCACTGGATCATCCTCGGCGCGAATGGTTCGGGGAAAACCTCCCTGCTCAGCGCCCTCACCGGCTACCTCACGCCGACCCTCGGCGACATCACCGTCCTCGGTGAAACCTTCGGCGCCAGCGACTGGCGCGAGCTGCGCAAACACGTCGGCCTCGTCAGCAGCGCCATCCGCCAGATGGTCCCCGAGGAGGAGGACGCGCTCACCACCGTCGTCTCGGGAAAAAGCGCGATGATCGGCCACTGGGGCCGCATCGCCGCCGACGAGCGCACCGCAGCCCGCCGCCTCCTCCGCCAGGTCGAAGCCTCCCACCTTGCCACCCGCCCGTGGCTCGTCCTCTCCCAGGGTGAACGCCAGCGCATCCTCATCGCCCGCGCCCTCATCGCCCGCCCGCGCCTGCTCATCCTCGATGAACCGTGCGCCGGCCTCGACCCCGTCGCCCGCGAGCAATTCCTCTCCTTCCTCGACCGCCTCGGCTCGCAGCGCGGCGCGCCCGCCCTCGTGCTCGTCACCCACCACGTCGAGGAAATCACCCCCGTCTTCACCCACGCCATGCTCCTCCGAAATGGCCGCCTGCTCGCCGCCGGCGAACGTTCCCGCGTACTCACCAGCGCCCGCCTCAGCGAGACCTTCGACGCACCGCTCCGCCTCGCTCTCCGCGCCGGCCGCTACACGCTCGCCCTTCGTCCCCAGCCAGCGCCGCCGCGGCGCCGTTCGACGCTTGCTTAAATCTTCGCGGAAGCGGATGACGATGCATCCGTCATGCTTCGCGTTTTTCTCATCGCCGCGATTTTCGCCGTCGCCCTCCCGACCCGTGCGGAAGACGACGCCGTCATCGTCGATGGCGAGACGGAATCGGTGCTCAACGGCGCGCTCCGTTTTCTAGCCTCTAAACAAACCAGCAACGGCTCGTGGACCTGCGACGAAGGCCGCAAGGGCACGCACCCCGTCGCCATCACCGGCTACGTACTGCTCGCGTTCATGGCCTGCGGCCAACTCCCGGAGGAAGGCGAATACTCGAAGGAAGTCCGCAGCGGCATGGAATTCCTCCTCGATAGCATCCAACCCGACGGCCAGTTCCGCGGCGTGGACGGCAGCAAATACATGTACAACCACGGCGTCGCCACGATCGCCCTCGCCGAGCTGTACGGCCAGACGCGGAACACCGCCATCCGCGCGAAACTCGAGCGCCTCATCAAGCTCATCGTCACCACGCAGGCGGATCGCGGTGAACATCGCGGCGGCTGGCGGTATCGCCCGCGGCCCGAAGACGCGGACATCTCCGTCACCGTGCTCCAAGTCGTCGCGCTGAGGAGTGCGAAAAATGCCGGTCTCGCCGTGCCGCAGCAGACCATCGACGACGCCATCGCCTACGTGAAACGCTGCCAGCGCCCCGGCACCGGCGGCTTCAGCTACCAGGCCGGCCACGGCGACGCCGGCTTCGCGCGGACCGCCGCGGCGATCTACTCCCTTCAAGTCTGCGGGCTGTACGACGACCCGATGATCAAGGACGCCAGCGACTACCTTTTCGACCACAGCAAACCCGACCAGCAGCACTGGACCTACGGCGCCAACTACGCCGCACCCGCCCAATACATGATCGGCGGCGAAACGTGGAAACGCTGGTACGGACTCATGCGCGAGCAGCTTTTGCGGAGCGTCAAAACGCAAGGCGACCAAAGCTTTTGGCCAGGTGAAATCGGCGCGGTCTACCACACCGCCGCGCACGCCACCATCCTCGCGATGCCTTGGCATTACATCCCGCTGTATCAGCGCTGAGTGGAGAAAATGCGCTTCGGTTTCGCCTTTTTCATCTGCCTCGTCGCCACCGCGCACGCCGCCCGTATCCAGACCTTCACCGGCGACGTTTATGAAGGCGAATGCGACTTCGACACCGGCCTGATCATCCGCCCGCCGACTGGCCCGATCGTGAAGCTCGACTACCTCAACGTGCAGCGCGCGCGCTTCCGCGAGGGAGCGACGACCGACACCGTCGCGCCCGGCATCTTGCTCAAAAGTGGTTCACGGCTCGCCTGCACGGTCGGCCCGCTCAGCAACGGCCCGGTCGCGCTTCCGTCCCGCGGATTTTCGATCCCGGGCACCGAGATCGCCTGGATCGTTTTTCAGCCGTTCGCCTTCGCCATCGCCGCCAATGCGCCCGGCGGCAAGACCGGCGCACTGCTCCCAGGCGGCGATTTTTTCGAGGGCACCATCAAGTCCGCCGACGGCGCCACGGCGCGCGTCAACAACGCGATCTTTGGTCCGCGGACCTTCAAGGACAGGGACGCGCTCGCCCTCATCGTCGCGGATGTGAAACCCGCGCCCGCGATCTTCGAGCTCCTCACGGTCGACGGCTCGCTGTACGCGGTCGACGCCATCGCGGCGAGCGGCGCGGCGGTCATGCTCCGGCACGCGCTCTTCACCGTGAAAGTCGATCCCAAGGACATCGTCGAGCTGCGCGCCGGCCCGGGCCGCTCGATCGCGCTGGCGGAGTTGAAGCCGGCCCGCGTCATCCCGAGCACCGGGTTCGCCGCGGAATTGGGCGGCTTTTCCACCACGGTAAATACGGCCGCAACTTGGGAGATTCCCGCGGGCATGAGCGTCCTCGCCGCGCAGATCGCCGTGCCTGCCAGCGTCCCCGCGATCAACAAACTGACCTTCGCGGTGTACGCCGACGGGCGCCCGGTCTTCCGCTCGCAACCGCTTTCGTCCGAAAGCCCGCCTCAAACGATCCGCGTCGTCCTCGGCGCCGCCCGCGCCCTGTCCCTGCGAGTCGAGCCGCACTTTCCCACCAACGCCGCCGGCGCCGGCCTGTGGACCGAACCCACGCTGCTCAGAAAATAAAACGCGCGTAAGGCCACGAAGATTTTCCCTATGAAACCGACCCTCTCATCCGTCTGGAACGTCGTGCATCGCTTTCCCCTCTCCGTCCTCGGCGCCTTCGTCGTCTTTGCGCTGCCCCTCCGCGCCGACGAGGAAAAACCCGCCGATGCGATCCCGGCGATGACTGAGATTTCGCCTGGCGTCTTCGCGTTGGGGAAAATGCGCCTCGATAAAAACACCGGCAGCCTGACGATCCTCGGCAAGGTCAACATGGACAAAGGCGCGCTCGAATACCTCATCTGCACGCCACACGGTTCGACTCACGAAAGCCTGCTCGTCGCCACCGTGCAGCCGAGCGACGTCCATCTCGGCATGCTCCTGCTCGGCGCCGTCGGGGCGGGAATCCTCACGCCTGCGCCGAGCGACGCGCCACCGCCGCAGATCAACGCCGACTATTTGAAACATGCGCCCCGGCTCAAGGGCGACACCATCACGCTCACCGCAAAGTGGAAGGACAAGACCGGCAAGGAACAGAACACGCCGGTCGAGGATTGGGTGCTGAACACCGCGACCAAAAAGGCCGCCCTGCGCGGGCCGTGGATTTATACCGGCTCGATGTTCTCGGAGGACAAATTCCTCGCGCAACTCGAAGGAGCCATCGCCTCCGTCATCACCAATCCCTCCGCCTTGATCAACAACCCGAGGAAGGGTAGCGATAATGATCAGATCTGGGTCGTGAACGAAAAGACCGTGCCGCCTGCCGACACCACCATCGAGATCACCATCAAGATCGAACCCGCCACGACCACCCCGAAAAAATGAAACTCCAAACCGCCCTCGCCCTCGCCGCCCTCGCCGGCACCACCTTCGCCGCCGCAGAGCCTCTTCCAAAAAAGGAGGAAAATGTTTCCTTCCGCAACGAGGTGAAACTGGCCATCGACAGAGGCCTCGCCTGGCTCAAGGCGAAGCAAAACGAGGACGGCTCCTGGTCCACGAATGAACACCCGGCGCTGACCGCCCTGCCGTTGCTCGCCTTCCATCGGGAGCCATCGGGTCGCTACGCCGAAAACAAACCGGAGTTCCTGCAAAAGGGTTACGCCTTCCTCCGGAAGAATATCCAACCGGACGGCGGCATCTACCACACGGGCCTTTCGAATTACAACACGAGCGTCGCGATGATGGCGCTGCTCACCACCGCCGACCCGAAGGACGAACCGGCGATCACCGCGGCGCGGAAATTCATCGCCGGCCAGCAGGCGGCCGACATGGCCAAGGCGGAGACCAATGGAGGATTCGGATACGGCCCGACCGGCACCAGCCCGAAGCGCCAGCACCCGGACCTCGATAACACGCTCATTTCACTCGAAGCCCTCCGCACCTACGCCAAGGCACGCCCCACGACCGAACTCGCCGCCGGCAAGGATCTCAATTGGAAAGCCGCGATCGAATTCGTCAGCCGCTGCCAGAATCTCACCGCCACGAACAAGGAACCGTGGGCCAGCGACGACGCGGCCAACAAGGGCGGCTTCATCTATTACCCCGGCTTCAGCAACGCCGGCGAACAAGACCTGCCCGGCGGCGCCAAGGCCCTGCGCAGCTACGGCACCATCAGCTACGCCGGACTCCTCAGCTTCATCTACGCCGACCTCCCGAAGGACGATCAGCGCGTGGCCGCCGCCCTCGACTGGTTAAAGAAGAACTACACGCTCGACGAAAACCCGGGCATGGGAAAAGCGGGGCTCTATTATTACCTCCACCTCGCGACCAAAGGCCTCGCCGCTGCGGGCATCGAGCAATTCGACACCGCCGAAGGGCGGAAAGTCGATTGGCCACGTGAGATCGCGATGAAGGTGCTGAACCTCCAGGCTGGCGACGGCTCATGGGTCAATGACACCGCCCGGTGGATGGAAAAGGACCCCGTCCTCGTCACCGCATACGGCGTGATGACCCTCGAGATCATCTACCACAAACTCTAGCGGACGATCCTTCGCCCTCTCGCTGGGAGGCTACTTCAACGTCGCTCGATCCGAGGCCAAAGCGCAGGGAAGTCCGGCTTCGAGTTCATCGAATTCGCATTCGACGTTCACTCCCTTGGCCCGGAGCGCCGCGAGACAAATCGCGATCGGCGCGGTCGCGGCTTCCGTCGCCTGCCGGGGCCCGAACGCCGCCACCCATCGCCGACCCTCGCACCTCACCTGCAATGGCTCCGACCTGTCGCTGAATCTCTCCACCAAATCCCACGCCGCATTTAAGTCCGTCGAATAACGCCGGAATTCCTTTACCTCCATCAGTACCGTCGTCGGCGGCGCCCCATCCACGACGAACTGCTGGAAATACGGATCGTGGAGCGCCTCCATGGCCTCCTCCACCGAATCGAAACGAAAGTGAGTGTGCGAATCCTCCCAGTGGGTGCGGGGCGTTTCGCCCGTGAGATGTATACCGATGGCCGCATCCAGTTCCGCTAGCGAACCGATTCGGATTCGGTCCGACGCAGTTTCTTTCCTCGTAGAATTCACTCCCGCGAGTCTCTCCGGCATTGTCGCCGTTGCAATCCGATTTTACCGTCGGATCCCTTCGGATTACTTCCGGCTCAGCCTGTAAAAAAGCCACGCACCCAAGCTCATGAACAGGAAATTCGGCGTCCAGACCAGCCACTCAGGATGCGCCTTCGGATTATTGCGGACCGTGTCCGCGATGATGATGAAAAAGAAATAGACGAACGCCACCGCCAAGCTCAGCACGAAGCCGACCGAGGTTTCCTTCCGATGCGCCGTGATCGCCAGCGGAACACCGATCAGCGCAAAGGCGAACGAGGCCAGCGACACCGAGAAGCGTTTGCTCATCTCCGTCTTCGCGGCCGAAATGTCGCCCGCCTGCTTCTTTGAATCGCCCTGCGATACCACCGCCGCCTTCTCTTCTTCCAACCGTCGTTGAAGCTCGGTCACCGTCAGCGTCCCGATCCCCTTCTTCTTCTTGTTCTTCTCATACAGCTCCTGGAGCGAGATCGGAAAAGTCGTCTCCTGGACCGTGATCCCTTGGTGAATCTTTATCAGGTTCGTCGGATCGTTCTCGTCCCGTTCCTCAAAACGCGCATCGAACAAATTGAGTAGAAGTTGATTATGGGTGTGATCCGTCGTCAGCACTCCACGCTTCGCAAACACCACGCGCATCGGCAGCGCGTCCTCGCTCATCTCGTAAACGAGGATGTTTCTGAGCTCCGGCCCGTCGTTGTGTTCGACGTAGATCTTCTTCCCGGGGAATTCGTCGATGACCTTATCGCTGCCAAACATCGCGAGCGGATTGCTCGTCGCGATGTTGTAAAGCGCGTCCTTCATCTTCACCTGCGCCCGCGGCGCCACCTCGATATTGATCCAAAGACAGGTGCCTGCACACGCCGCCGCGATCACAAAAACCGAAACGCAGATCCGGGGAATGCTCACACCACTCGATTTCAACGCGATCAACTCGTTCTCCGCGGACATCTTTCCAAAGACCAGCAGCACCGCCGTCAGAAAGCCCCACGGAATCGTAAACGTCAGCGAGAATGGAAGAATGTAACCGATGAAGCTCAGGATGAACTCGACCGGGACGTTGTGGTTCACCAGCAGGTCGAGGAGCTGCTTGAAGACGTTCCCCATCACGAGCACCACGCTCAAAATCGAGACCGCAAAGGATGACGTAATCAACACCTGGCGGCTGACATATCGATCGAGCAATTTCATCGGAGGCGTGAGTCTCGGGAGCGTATGCCGGGGTGGCAAGCAGTTTGCAGCATCGTACATTTGCGGTTGCACGTGCGCGCGGCACCGCGTGAATCTTCGCGCCCTCATGCGCTCTCTCTTCCTCGCCCTGGTCCTCGCAACATCGACCGCGTTCGCCGACGCGCCGCTCGACCTGGCCCCGCTGCGGAAATGGCTTTCCCGGCAGGACGACTTTCGCTCCGTCGCGGCGGACTTCACCCAGACCCGAGCCCTGCGGGTCCTCCGCGACCCGGTCGCGACGCCGGGGCGGCTCTGGTTCAGCGCGCCAGATTCCTTCCGCTGGGAACTAGGAACGCCCGCGAAGACGATCGTCGTGCGCAAAGGCGACACCGTCCTCGTCGCCCTGCCCGCAAAGAAAAAGGCCGAACGACATTCGACCACCGACGTGGGAAAACCGATGGGCGGCGTCGCCATGATGCGTTTCCCGATCGCCAAGGACCTCGCCGATTTCCAGCGCCAGTTCGACGTGCTCGCCCTCACCGTCACCGACTCCCGTTGCCACGTCGAAACCTCCCCGCGCGACCCACAGGCCCGGAAGTTCCTCACCACCCTCAAGATCGACTTCGATACCGCGACGGGGCACCTGCTCTCCTTTGAAATGGCGATGCGCGACGGCTCCTCGATGCGCAACGAATTCTCCAACGTCCGCGTCAACCAAAAGGTCGACCGCGCCATTTTTGATTACGATCTGACCGGCTTCGAGGTGCAGGATGCCCGGGATTAAGTCGGCCCGCTGGTTCCTGATCGCCGTCGCTCTGGTCGCGTATTGCGCCGTCGGCTTTTCGCGGATCAGCTTCAACGTCGACATCCTCAAGCTGCTGCCGACCCACCTGCGGCAGGTCGAGGGCCTTTCGCTTTTTCTCAAACACTTCGCGCTCCCCGACGAACTCATGGTCACCGTCGAGGCGCCCCACTCCGAAGCTGCGGAGACCGCCACCGCCAAGCTCGCCGCTCATCTGCGCACCCGCCCGGACCTCGCGCGCCGCGTCGTCGATCTCCCACCCTGGGAGTCTTCGCCCGCCGACCTCTCGGAATTCCTCGCCTTCGCGCTGCTCAATCAACCGCCCGAAAAAATCCGCGACCTCCGCGTCCACCTCGCCCCCGATGCGATTGGCCAAACATTACGCGACACCCTGGAACAACTCGGCGACTCCGTCGAGCCGCGCGAAATTGCGATGCTCGGCTACGACCCGCTCGGCCTCACGCGGACGCTCGATTTCGACCGCATCGCCCCCGCCGGCGCGCAGTCCGAATTCGTCTCCGCCGACGGCGCCTTCCGCGTCATCTACATCCAGACCGCGCGGCCGTTTGCGAACTACAAGGACAACATCGCATGGCTGCGCGACATCAAACACGCCTGCGCCGAATACCCGCTCGGCCCCGGGGTGAAGCTAGGCTTTACGGGTGAGCCAGCCTTCGTCGCCGACATCTCCGGCACGATGGATTGGGACATGACTTCATCCGGCTTCGGCACGCTCGCCATCATCGCCGCGATCTTCTGGCTCTGCTACCGCCGCGCGCGACCCCTCGTCACGCTCCAGGCGATGCTCGTCCTCGTGTTCACGCTCTCGCTCGCCACGGCGGGACTTTTCCTGAAACAGCTCACCGTCATCGGCGTCGGATTCGCCTCCATCATGATCGGCCTCAGCGTCGACTACGGTTATTTCATCTACCAAAAATCGCGCCGGCACGAAGGCAGTGTTCGCGAGCTGCAATGGCAGTGCCTTCAAAACGTGATGTGGACCGCCGGGACCACTGCTGCCGCGTTTTTTGCCCTCAACGTCAGCAGCCTTCCGGGTCTCTCGCAGCTCGGGAATCTCGTCGGGATCGGCGTCCTTTTCGGCGCGGCGATCATGCTCGGTTTGTTCGCGCCGCTGGCGATGCGGATGAAGCGGGAAGCTCCCGCGCCTTCGGCGATCGAAGGCTTCTTCGCATCGTCACGCGCCACGCGAGCCGGCATGTGGCTCACACTCGCACTCGTCGCCGCGCTGCTCGTAGTGCTCGCGGCAAAAGGTCCGCCGCGGCTCGACTTCTCGGCCGATTCGCTCCGGCCACGCGTCAGCGGCGCCTATGATGCCCTCGACCGCGTCTACGCACGCCTTGCCGACGATCGCGACATGCTCAGCCTCGTCGTCGCGGGTAAATCCGAAGACGAAGTCCTCGCCCGCCTAGCCCAAGCCGACGCCAGCCTCAACGCCGCCCAAAGCCGCGGCGACATCCGCAGCGCCACCACCGCACTCCCGCTTTGGCCGAATGCCGCTCGTCAGCGCGCGAATCTCGACACGCTTCAACCTCTCACCGCCGAGGTCTCCCGCCTCCGGCAAGCGGTCCTCGACGCGGGCTTCAAGGAAGAAGCTTTCGCGCTGGCCGAATCCATTCTGAAGCAATGCAACCAATGGCACGCGGCACCGCTGCCGATCTGGCCGGAAAACGAGGCAAGCCGCTGGATTCTCCGCCGCCTCGCGCATCGCTCCGACGGCCAATTCCTGGCACTCGGCATGGTGCGTCCGGTCGCCGGGCATGAGGACGCGCTCGCCCAAGCCGTCGAGTCCGACGGCGTCTGGCTCGTGAGTTGGAAACAGCTCGGCCGCGAACTTCAGCGCGTCATCCCGGGCGAATTCACGCGCGTGATCGCGGGTCTACTCGGCATCGTGCTCGCGCTGCTTTGGGTCGCGTTTCGCCGTCTCCGCGATGTCGTCCTCTTCGCCGCCACGACCGCCCTCGTCTTCGCCGCACTCGCCGGCGCGATGTCCTTGTGCGGCATCCCGTGGAATCTCTTCAACATCGCCGCCATCCTCCTCCTGCTCGGCACCGGCACCGATTACAGCATCCTGCTCCTGCTCGCGCTCCGGCGAAACGGCGGCGACGTTCCCGCCGCGCAACGTTCGCTCGGCCTGGTCATTTTCCTTTGCGCCACCTCATCCGCCGCGGGCTTCGGCACCATCGGCTGGGCGAACCACATCGGCCTCGCCAGCCTCGGCCGCACTTGCGCGCTCGGGTTGGTCATCGACGCGCTGGTCTCCGTCTTCGTGCTTCCCCATGTCTGGCGCTGGATGAACGCCCGGCGCGCGAAAAACGAATAGGTGGCTGTTGAACGGCGTCCGCCCCCAGAGCGGCCGCGTCTCGCATTCAAAACCCCGCGCGCGAAATGGCGCGCACACTTCTTCCGCCGTCGGGAAGTGGCGCGCCGCGAACTTCATCCAGCGGATCGCCCGCAGCCAGCACTCCTCGGCCTGAGTCACGCGAAAACGCCAGCTCCCATCGCGGAGCGTCACCCGAATCACACAACAGCCGCCAGGGGGAATCGCGGCGGCCATCCGTCCGAGGAACGCACTTTGTTCCGCCGCATCGAGGTAATGCAGCACATCGAAGATCACCACATTCCCGCGTTGGCCCTCATGGGCCGCCGCATCTGCGGCGAAAAACTCGACGCCCGCGTAGCACGCCAGCGCACGGCGCGCCTGCACGATTTTCCGCTCGTCGAAATCGTATCCCGTGACCGGCATAGTCGCACCACTCTCGCGCAGGTAACACGCGAACAACCCCATCCCGCAGCCCACATCGAGCACCGGCAGTGGCGAATCTTTCAGCACCGCCGCCGCCGCGCCGTACACGGGATCGCTGCCCAGCTTTCCCCGAACGTATCCCTGCGTCCATCGTCCGCGGTAAAGCCGCGCGATGCGATCGATCGTGTCGCGGTTCACCGGATCGCCAGTGCCGCCGGATCGACGCCCTGGATGCCATGCCGCGCCATGAACTTGATGAAACCGCGGCTGTAGCTGGAACTCGTCGTGCCTCCCGACGCCATGCACGCGATGTGAGACTCGACGTAGCGGTGAATCGTGTGGCTGATCGCGATGTCGTATTTTCGCTTCCAGCCCATGCCGCTGTGATACATCGCGAACATGCGGCCGTCGTAATAGTAGGCGATGAACTCCATCCACGATTGAAGATGCCGCCGCATCTCGCGATCGTAACCGGCCAGGTTTCCGAGCCGATCCGCTAGCAGTTCCGCGGAGTGCAGCGCCAGCCACAGGCCCGGCGAAAGCATCGGGTCCACAAAACCGAAGGCATCGCCCGACATCGTCCATCCGGGGCCATACCCGCGGTTCGAGATGAGTTGATAATTCGTATAAGTCGCCACCTCACTGATGCGCTGGCGCCCCTGGCCCTTTCGCGCCAGCACCGGGTCGCGGTCGATCGCCGCTTCCAAGCGTTCCTCCGCCGTCGCCCCGAGTTTCGCCGCATCGTCCTTGTTCAAGACGACGCCACACGACATGCAGTCGCGCAACGGAATGCACCAACTCCAGCCGGATTCCAACCGCTCGATCGCCACCTGCCCGCGCGGTTCCTCGGGAGTGAAACCTTCGTAATGCGCGAAGTAGGCCACGTCTCGGCGCGGCCCGGTCGCGGATGGAATATCGAGCAGCCGCGCAAACAGCCGCGCGCGGCCGGTGGCATCCACGAGCAAATCCGGCTGCCGACCTCCGAGCCACGGCGCGAGCGCGAGAGATTCGTCGGCGAGCTTCAGCCCATCGTCGCCCAACCGCTCGATCTTCGCCCGCGTCGGTACACGGCGCGCGCCGAGCTCCGTGGCGCGCTCTTCCAAAATCCGATCGAACGCCGGTCTCGGAACATTATAGGCGTAGGTCGGCAAGCCGCATTTGGTGACCGCCGAGAAAGTGAAGTCGATCGTTTCCGCCTCCCCGAACACGAAGGATACACCGGGCTTCCTCAGCGCGATCGCCGCCACACGCTCCTCGATTTCCAACTTCCGCAGCACCGGGATGATCGCCGGGATCAACGACTCGCCGACCACGAGATCGGGGCGTTTTCCGTCGTCGAAAATCGTGACGCTCACGCCGCGACGCGCGAGCAGCGACGCGAGCGTCGAGCCGGAAGGCCCGCCGCCAACGATCACCACAGTTTGGTTTTGGATGCTCATCGTTTGATCTTGCCGCTGGCGGTGAGCGGCAGGCTCTCCACAAAGCGAAATTCAACCGGCGTCTTATACCGGGCGAGCCGTGGCCGACAATGCGCGATCAACGCGGAAATCTGCGGCGGCGCCAACGGGTCGACGGGCACGATCTCCGCCACCGGCACCGCGCCCACCTTCGGATGCGCGTGACCCGAGACACGCACGCACTTGATCGCAGGGTGTTCGGCGAGCACCTGCTCGATTTCCTCCGGGAAACATTTCAGCCCGGCGACATTAATGACTGAGTGCGCGCGGCCTTGGAGGAAGTAGCGCCCATCATCATCACACCGCGCTAGGTCACCCGTTCGGAACCAGCCGCCTTCCAGCACCTCGGCACGCGGACGCCACGGGGCCAGATAGGCGTCGAACATTCCGGGGCCGCGCACGAACAATTCGCCATCGTCCCCGAGTCGCGCCGAATAATCGGGCAGCGGTCTTCCGATCGAACCCGGAAATTCGCGGGCCGCTTCGAGATTCAAGAATGGCAACCCCACCTCGATAATCCCAAGGCCTTGGACCAGCGGCGCACCGAACCGCGCGAGAAACCCATCCGCCGTCGAGGCTGGCAGCGCCGCCGCCGTGGAGACTGCCAATCTCAATCCCGGCCAGGGCCGACCCGATCCTTCGCTGGCGAGCAGCGCGTGGTGAAAGGGCGCGCCGTAAATGACCGTCCCGCGATGAGCGAGCGCGGCGGAGAGAACGTCCTCCGCGAGATGCGAATTCTCGATGACCGTCGCTGCCCCGTGCAGCAGGTAGAGCATGATCGAGACGGCGAAGTGGTGCGCCATCGGCAGTATCCAAACGACACGATCCCCCGCTCCGATCTGAAGCCCGCGGTTCGCCGCAGTCACCCGCGCCAGCAGGCTTTCGTGCGAAAGCACGATCCCTTTGCTCTCCCCCGTCGTGCCGGAACTGAACCGGATGAACGCGGGATTTAAGGCCGCAAGCTGCGTCTCGTCGAATGCCAACCCATCCACCACCGGCACCGCACGCACCTCGCCTCCGGGACCCACGATCGCCCCGACTCCGGTCTCGCGGATCACCCGCGATCGTTCCTCGTCGGCGAGTTCGCTCGCGAGCGGGACAAGGCATTTTCCCGCACGCACAATCGCCAGCGCGAGCACCACGTGCTCCACCCCGTTCGGGCAATCCAGACCCACTCGTGCAGCCCTCACCGCACCGATTTTCACCGCCGCCGCATCCGCCATCTCGAAGAGCTGGCCATACGTGATCTCAGCATTCGCGCAGACCAATGCAGTCGCGTGGCGATCAGCGTTTTGGAAAATGCGTTCGACGATATTCATCTGGAAATGCGGGCCCGGTCGGCCCGGACCGACGCCGCATCACAGCTCCCGTCCAGCGCCAGTGCCGCCGCCGCAAAGCCAGCCGCTTCGCCGCTTGCGAGACAAGTCCCAATCACTCGCAGGGACGCCTGCGCCTCGTGGCTGCACGACAGACAACGCCCGGCCATAAACGCCCGCGCCTCGTCGCGAAATCGCAGGGCGCGCAACGGCACATCGCAGGCACGCCCGTCTTCCGGATAGCGCAAACGCGGGCCGCGATTCGTCTCGCGCAATTCGATCGGCCACGCGGCCACGGCGACGCCGTCGTCGAATCGCGCCCCGCTTTCGAGATCCGCCGCCTCCACGCGATACTGGCCCACGATGCGCCGACTCTCCCGCACGCCCACCCGCGACGGCCACGCTGATGCTTCGCACGCGGCGAAACCCGGAACTTCCGCGCGGAGGAACGCGATGATCGTTTCCCCGAGCGCCCGCCCCTCTCGATCGAGAGCCGCGAGACAGTCCACATCCGTCGGATCATACGATTCGCCACCGGTGAGATCGATGGTGACAAACGCTTCCCCGCTCTTCCACGTCGCGCGAAAGGCCGCACCAAGTGCATCCGCCGGCAGAATCCCCGCCTGCACCGCACTCACGATTCGGCGACTCAGCTTCATCCGCGCTTCATCGCCCAGCGCGGCCCGGTCCAATCCCCGGACGCCAAAGATCCACGCCGGACGCTGCAATTTCGCCGATTCCTCGCGCTCGTACGGCGCGCCCAAATGCGCTGCGAGCGCGCCGTCTCCCGTCGTGTCGATCCACGTGGCAGCATCGACCTCTCCGACCGGCGTGTTCAAGCGCACTTCCAGCCGGGGCGTCTCGCGCGCGATCGTTTCAGCGACTTCCCCAAAAATGGCCGGTTGCGTCAGCACCACCCACACACGCCCCATCTTCACCGGCGCGTGCGCCCCGCCGGCTTGCTCCAATCGGGCCACAAACTCGGCTGCAAATCCCGCGTTGGCGGGCACAGGCCGTTCGCCGTCGAGATGGTAAAGCCCGCAGATCGAATGCACGAGAGCCGCGGGAGCCTGACCGCCGAGTCCGCTGCCGCGCTCGATAAGAAGCGTCCGCGCACCGCGGCGCGCGGCACTCACGGCTGCCGCCAGGCCCGCGCATCCACCGCCCGCCACGAGGACATCAAAGGCCGGCATCGACGAGGTCGGGGCATGGCTGCCCGAGTAGATCTTCCAGGATTTGCCCGGCCAGCGTCCGCCGCTCGTCGGCATTGAGACAGTCCTCCCGCCACGACAGGGTGACATTTAGCCGATGCCCGTGTTCGGAGAAAAAGACTCCAGTCCCGGGCGGCGCGCTCACGCCGGGAAGGTGAAACGCATTCAATACGCGAGCACCCGAAAACCGCGCCAACTCCGGTGCGAACGAACCGGTGTGCGATTGAAAGAACGAGCAGATTTCGCCGCGAAACTGACGCCGGACGACGAACATGAACAGCCGCGACGGCAGTCGCATCATCAGTTCCAGGACGGCGGTGAATGACTCGTCCAAACGCCCGCGCATCATGTCGGAAAACTGTTGTTTCAGAGCAGCCGCCGCCGTCTCCAGGCTCGCGAGTTGCGCGCGCGGCCCGCCGAGGAAAAGCACGGTGACGTGGTTATGAAAGAGCGGTCCCCGAGCGCCACGTTTCCGCGTCTGGATGGGCACACTCGTCATATATCCCTCCGGCAAGGTGCCGCGGTCGGCCAGCACGCGATCATGCGCCCTCGCGGCGCAGGCGACGAAAAATCCGAGTGGAAAAAGCGCGCCCGTCATTCGCTCGACGCGCTCAAGGACGCGCGCCGACGACGCCTCGTCGAGTGCGATCACCTGATACCGACAGGCGCCGCCGCGAGGCCGCGGACCGGCGAGCGAGCGGATGCGAGTTTTCGCGAGCGTTTCGAGATGGTAAATCGCCGGCTTGGTCAGCTTGATCTTCTCGCTCCACGTCGTCGCCGGACCCACCGCGTCCTTAGCATCACACGGCGAATCGACGCCCTCGCAAAGGGCCGCGAGTTCCGCGAGCAGCAGTTCCGCCCCCTTTCCGTCGATGATGAGGTGCGTCCACGCGAGTAGCAGGTAGCAGGTGCCGCCGCGGCGCGCGATGACAGCCACGTGGGCGTTAAATCCATCGGGCAACGGTTGTCCCAAAATCTCGCCAACTTTTTCCCACCCGTCCCGAACTTCAACCGCACCGTCAACGCTCGCTCCCGGCTCGCACCACAACCCCATCGGCAACGCCGGATCCTGCGCGAGCGCGGAGACCTGCCAGAACGGGAGCCACGTCCGCCAGTCCCGACGAAGGCTACCGGTCAGCAGCGGATGTTTTTTCACTACCCGCACCAACGCCGCGCGGAGCCTGGCGATGTCAGGTGTGCGATCGAGTTCCAGCACGGAGCCAGCGATGTGCTGCCCCTGCCCGGTGCGCCGCATGAAGGCGCTCAGCGCCATCAAAAAACAATCCGCCACCCGGACGGGCACCCGCGCGGCGGGCATCCTCAGGCGGCCTCCGCGGCGTACTCGCGAATGAGTTGCGCGACTTGCCGGATGGTCTCGAAATTGTGCCGTGTCAGTGCGCCATCCGGGATCGCCACGCCATACTCCCGCTCCACGAGCAGGAGAAGTTGCATGATCGCCATCGAGTCCAGGCCGTTTTCGTAGAGGTTCGATTCGGGATCGAACCCCGGCCTGACTTCGAGGATACGCTCGCTCACGAGCGCCACACATTGCTGTTCGAGTGTTGCGAGATCGGGAATCGGTTGGCTGGCCATCGGAAAAGTCGCGATTTCGTTAATGGATCGACGCGCGACAAGTCAAGCGACCAACACGGCCAGTAGGTCGCGGTTGGCGAGCACGGTCTCCATGCCGCATTCGACGCATCGAGTCCCGATTCGGGAGGTATTCCACGGCGCAGGCCGGGGTGCCAGCGTTCGGATAAAAATCACCCGCTTGCCGGCCTGCCGGGCGAGTTCGGTTTTAAGGCGGAGCAACTCGTCGCACATGACCTCGTGGGCCGCGCCGAAGGCCGAAAGGATCCCCATCCGCGCGATATCGGCGGGACGCGGAGCACCGTCCGGATTGGCCACCACGTGAACGAGGATCGTGTCGATCGCGGGGTCGCCGATCCAGTGGTCGAAGGGCAAGGGATTCGCCAGGCCGCCGTCCCAGTAGCGCCCCCCGTTGATGGGTTGCGCGGCGAACATGCCGGGAAAAGCCCCGCTCGCGAGGATCGCTTCCGCGAGCGGGCCCTCAGTCAGCAACGCCGCCTTCGGGTGGGTGAGTTCCGTCGCCGCGAGTGCGAGCCGCGGCGTGCAGTTTTCGATGAGGCAATCGCCGAGCTTTTCTCGCAAAAGGCCGAGGGCCCGGCGGCCATGAAGCATCCCGGTGCGGCCTGGACGATTCATCATCACGCCGAAGCCGCGCCACAAACCGCCCCACTCCCAAAACGCGCTCCGCAAATCCGATGTGAGAAGCCAGCGCGTGATTTCGTCCGGCGCCATGCCGGCGGCATACGGGCCGGCTACGAGCGCACCGGCGGAGGCGCCACTCACCGCCGCAGGCCGGACGCCGAGATCCGTCAGCGCCTGGAGAAAACCCGCGTGGGCGAAGAATCCGAAGAACGACGAGTTCAGGCAGAGAGCCACGCGCTCAGACATGCGCACGGACCTCCTCATGGAGCGCGAGTAGCGATCGGCGCAACTCGTCGACGAGCCGCATTCGCGCGGCGGCGCGGTCGCGATCCGCGCCGAGGAAGATCGGTTCACCATACGCGACTGCCCACCGCGTCCGCTGGAATGGCAGCCAGCTTTGCCAGCGATGAAAATTTTCACCGCCCACCACCACACACGGCAGCACCGGCACTCCTGCCATCTGCGCCAGACGCGCGACGCCGTCACGCATCTCGCCGCCCCGGAGCACCGATTCGCTGCCGCTGCGCAACCCGCCTTCGGGGAAAAGTCCGACCATCCGACCCGCGCGCAGATGCCGTGCGATCGCCCGCACGGTGACAGTATCCGCCTTTCCCCGATCCAGCGGCGAAGCGCCCATCGACGACAAAAACCAGCGACTAAGGGGATTTTGAAACAGCTCCACGATGCTCAGCCAGTAGATGACCCTTGGCGTGGTGACGATCATCAATGCCGGATCGAAGGGACTTTCGTGGTTCGCGGCCAACAGGCAGCCGCCCGCGAACCGGGCGCGCTCCCGGTGGAAGACCAGCGGGCGCGACGCCGCGAGGAAGACCGGGATCCCAAATGCCCGCACGGCTTTATAAAACCACTCGCTCATGGCGCGATCGAATCGTCGAGCTGCCAGCGTTCGCGCAACTCCGCAAAAAGGTCCACGAAGGCGCGTTCGATCTTCGCGGCCATCTCCGCGCGCGCCGCACGCCGATCCGACGCGACGACCGGCTCGATCAAATCTCCACAGATCATCCACAGTCGACCGCGGCGCATCGGCAGCCACGGTCCGATGCCGAGCAACTTCTCGGTGCCGACGACGATGCACGGCAATACCGGTCGCCCCGAGCGCGCCGCCAGCAGGCAGACTCCGCGCTTGATCTCCCCGCCGCGCAGGACCGATCGCGACCCGGTGGTGATCTCGCCTTCGGGGAAAATCCCGACCACTTCGCCACGCGCCAGTCTCGCGAGGCTCTCGCGCACCGCGCTCACAGGCACTCCCTGCCGACGCACCGGAAAGGCGTTCAGTCGGCGCATGACCCATGCGGACCACGCGCTGCGGTAGAATTCCACCCGCGCCATCCATCCGATGTCGCGCGGCCACACCGTCCCAACGCAGAATGGGTCCAGATGGCTAACGTGCGAGCAGGCGAGGACGTAACCTCCCCCGCGTCGGCCGACTTCGAAGTGGTGGTGACGGATGCGCATCGTGAAAAGCGCGATGAACCGGAAAACCAGGCAGGTGATTCGATAAAACACGGCGTCAGCGAAGTTGGGAATCCGCCGGGATGACGAAGGAAAAACCCCGCTCGCGCAGTTCATCCACCGCCCGAAGAATGGCCTCCACACTGCGCGGACGGCCTTCATGCACCAGCACGATCGACCCCGGAGCCGCGCTCCGAACCACACGGCGGGCGACCGACTCCGGCTCGCAGCGGATTCCGTCCCCGCTCCGCACATTCCAAGCAACCAGACGCATGTCGCGCTTGTCCAACTCGCGATGAAGCCGCACGCCTTTGAGTCCCACGGGAGCGCGAAACCACCGCGTCTCCGGCACACCAGCCGCGCGGAGGGCGGCGTTGCAGTCGTCCAGTTCCGCGCGCAACCGGCGTGGGAAGAGCCACGGAAAAATGTGCGCGGGATGCGTGTGCGTATGGTTCGCGAGGGTGTGCCCGGCCGCCATCCATCGCGCCGCGACGTGGGGCTGTCGCAAGAGGCTTTTTCCCTTCACGAAAAACGTCGCCCGCGCGCCGCGCTGCGCCAGCTCATCGCCGAGGCGGATCGAGGCGTCGCCATCCGGGCCGTCATCGATCGTCAGCCAGACCTCCCGGCCGGCGGTGGAAAAATGCGTCACCACCGGGCCGAACCACGCACACCGGGGGTGTGCGACCGCCCAGGCAAATCCGCCGTGGAATAGCGCCGCCGCGCCGAGCACCCACGGCTCGCCAAAGCGCGTGGCGAATAACGCCACGGGCGCGGCGAGATTACCGGCGAGCAGACACGGACGGAGCCACGGTCGATATCGGAGCATGGAGCGCGGATATTTCCGGCGACGCGGGCCGGACGCCACCTTTTCTTTTTCCCCGGCGCCGCTATCGTGCGCGCGAAATGCACGAAATCTACGACGCAGCGATCATCGGCGGCGGCCCGGCGGGCAGCACCGCGGCGACCCTGCTCGCCCGTGCCGGACGGCGTGTGGTGGTGATCGAGCGCGAGAAATTTCCCCGCTTTCACATCGGAGAATCACTGCTCCCCTATTCGATGCCGGTCTTCGAGCGCCTCGGCCTGCGCGACGTTCTGGACCGCACTTTCCTGCACAAACACGGCGCGGAATATACGACCGCGTGCGGAACGCGGCAGGTTCGGTTTTTCTTCCGAAACGGGTTCCGCCTCGCGCATCACCGCGCTTACCAGGTCGAGCGATCGACCTTCGACAAACTCCTGCTCGATCACGCCGCTGCGAACGGGGCGGAAGTGCGCGAAGAAACCCG
>JAYTDO010000299.1:0-12296 GCA_043735935.1 Chthoniobacteraceae bacterium | reverse complement strand
TTGCGCGGTTTGAACATCCCCTCTTCTATCTAAATAAGCTCACCCGTGACGAGGTTTTTCAACAGGCTCCTAACGACCCCAAGCTCAGCGACCGCGGAGCGCGTTCGCTGCAGCGTCCCTTGAGGTAAAATCCGCAAGTAGCTTAATTCAGGATTCTTGCGAGAATCCCTCATCGGCAACCGGTCGAATTCCAGACTCAGGTTCATGCAATAAATTGACTTCGCGCAGGCGGCAATACGCCATGCGCCGAAGAACGATCATCACCGTGGGAAGCGGAGACGCCGAGGTCAAGATTTACACGCTGCACCGAAAGGACGGATACGGCTCCTACCAAGCCGTGTGGTATGAGCTGCGGCAGCGTAAATCGAAGACCTTCGCGAAAATGGAGGCCGCGAAATTGTGGGCGCAGCAAGTCAGCAGTTCGTCTCGCCACGAACAGCCGGACAACGGCCCGGCCACGTTCCGCGACTTTGAAATCCTGCGGGCGTGCGACGCGCGGGCGAAACGCTACGGGCTGACGCTCACCAGCGCCTTCGAGGAATGGTCGGACGCCAAGACGAGCGTGAAGGGCGGCTCGATTCTCGACGCGGTTCGGTTCTACAACACGCACCATGCCGGCCTGCCGAGCAAGTCCTTCACGGAAGCAGCAGACGAGTTCCTGGCGGCGAAGGAAGCGATGGGGATCAGCTTCGATTACCGCCGCAGCCTGAAACACTATCTGGACCGGCTGAAAAAGGATTTCAGCAAGCAGCCCATTGCCGACATCACGACGGTGCTGGTCGATGCCTGGTTGCGCGAAGCTCAAGGCAACCATACGACGAAGAACAACCTGCGCCGGGTCTTCGTGACTCTGTTCAAATGGTCGCGTGAGCGCGGGTATCTCGCGCTGGACAAGAAGACCGCGCCGGAGCGCGCCATGACCTTCAACGGCGCGGAAACCGCACCGGCGATCTTCACGCCGGCGGAGTTGCAGAAGATTCTCGCGGTGTGCCCGGACAATCTCCTCCCGCACGTCGTCATCGGCGCGTTCTCCGGCATCCGCGCCGCGGAAATTGAGCGGCTCGAATGGAGCGAAATCCTGTGGGACCGCGGCTACATCGAAATCAAAGCGGCCAAGGCCAAAACGAAGGCGCGGCGGCTCGTGCCAATTCTGCCCAATCTCCGCGCGTGGTTGGAGCCATTCAAAAAGGATGACGGCCGCGTCTGCTGCTTGCGGAATCTGCACCTGCGCCTGACCTACTTCGGCAAGAA
The DNA here is from genome assembly GCA_043735935.1 of Chthoniobacteraceae bacterium. Taxonomy (GTDB): domain Bacteria; phylum Verrucomicrobiota; class Verrucomicrobiia; order Chthoniobacterales; family Chthoniobacteraceae; genus JANLQB01. The sequence goes on along the minus strand of JAYTDO010000299.1, from coordinate 11,045 downwards.
GTCCGGCGTCGGATGGAAGCAGAACGCCCTGCGCCACAGTTTCGCGAACTACCGGCTTGCGGAGATTCAGGATGCGGCGCGGGTCGCGCTGGAAATGGGCAACACGCCCGACAAGCTCTTTCGACACTACCGCGAGCTGGTGACGCCGGAGGCGGCGAAGGAATGGTTCGCAATCATGCCCGCGCCGATTTTGACGTGATGCATGAGGTATGAATGACCCCACCCCTACTTCGCAACTTGTCCACAAACGGCAACTCGCGGTCATCTTCTCCGTCAGCCCGGCAGAATCCAAACGCCAGGGCTCGTTACCGCACCCCGTTTCCGGAGGGAACGCGCTGGGTCTCCCAATCGGTCTTGCCCTCAAGGTAGAGCAGCCATTGGGCGGCGGCGCTGATGAGGTGCGCGTAGCCCCCAGCGTCAGAGATCTCGTCCCATGTGTAGCCGGTCCCCATGCCGCCCGTGCTGATGCCGGTCGGGATGAAACCTTTGTTTTGAAAGATGGCCTGCCAAGTCCGGAGGCCGCTGCCGAGTTCGCGCTCCAGCCCGGCTTTCACCTCCGCGGCGCTCTCAAGTGGGAAGAAATTCGGCTTGGTGATATGCTCGCGGGCGGAATCCCAGAGCCCGGGATTTGCCTTGAACGCCTGCAAGGCCCAGCCGGTGACGACCATGTTCTGCGGCCCAAACCGCGAGCCGATGGGGCGCGGCCGCTTGGACGGACCCTTGCGCTCGGAGCGGTAGTCCACCGGTTTGCCGTCCTGAAAAAAGTAGGGATACTCGAAGATGCCGATGCCGGGCGGCACTTCGCTGTCATCGGAGTAGATGCGATAGAGCTTGGGCAGCGTGAAGGCGTCGTAAGCCAGGCGGAAGGCGAGCGGGGCGGACGGGGCACCGTCGCGGGCGACGCCGCTGAAGTAGCTGAATTCCTGGTCGTCGCAGAAGGTGGGGACGCGCACCTGCTCACCGGGTTTGAACTCGAAAAGCGCGTGCCGGTAGTCGCTGCGCGCGCTTTCCACGGCTTTCCACGTCGTGACAGGAAGGGCCTTGCCGACGGCGGGATCGCCGCTGCTGACGGCGAGGGCGGCCTGCACTGCGGGAATGCCGGGTGAGCCATGCCGGGCGCGGCAGTCGCTGAGATTGCGCGCGGCCTCGGCCAGTTCGCCCGCTAGCTTCTGGTCGGCGGGCTCGGGGCTTTCATGCAGGAGGAGCCACGCCTGCTCGATGAGGATGCCGAGATCCTGAGCCAGGTGATTTGAGGAGCCGAGCGAGTAGCCGACGAGGCGCTTGTCCGGGTTCGACTGGCCGGCGAGTTCGTTGCGGCCCGGGAAGTTCAGGTGCTCGCTTTTGCGCACGACCATCTCGAGGCTGACGCTGGAGCCGTCGTCCCACCAATAGGGGACGAAGCCTTTCTCGCGGCCTTGCAGGAGCCATTCGCGGCCCTTCGTCCAACCGACGTCGATCCCGTCATCTCGCTCCGAGGTGAAGAGCTCATCGGAGTGATTGAGCATCTTGAGGTAAAACGGAAGCTGCCATTGCGTGAGTACTTCCTTGAAAAAAGGATCCCCGGTCGCGCGAAACGCGTGGACCATGGCGATGGCGAACCACGCTCCATCATGCATGCTATCAAGCGCCTCGCCCTCGATGAACTGATCCGGCTGGCCGGCGCGGGGGACGTGGAAGTATTCGTAAACGAGACCGCGCTGGGGTGAGTCGCTCCGCTTCATGTGGTGTGCAAAAACGTATTGCGCGAGTTCCTTCATGAAGGATTTCGTCTCGTCTGCTTTCAGCGGCCCCTGCTTGAACGCGTTGGCCCAGGCCGGGTCGCGGTCTAGGTCGGCGGCCACAACGAAGGGGGCGATTGCGAGAGGGAGCAAAAATGCCGCCAGGACACGGCGCCAGGGGGAGCTGGATACGGAGGTCATCGGGTGAAGAATGGGAACGAATGGGGGACGAGCGCGAGAAATTAACATCCGTTCTTGGGGAGTCAGTTCGTGCGCCGCTGGATTGGCTTCGGCCCCATGAAGATCCGTTGCGCAGGATGCCCCGCCGAAATTGACGTGACGCAGGGGGCATGAGCCAAGCCGCACCCACTTCGCAACTGGTCCGCAAACGCCAACTCGCGGTCATTTTCTCCGTCAGCCCGCGCACTATTGATGGATGGATCCCCAAACGGATGATTCCCTACATCGGGCCGAACCCGCGCCTGCATCTTTTCGATCCGGCGGCGGTGAAGTCGGCCCTGCTTGCACAGTTCGCCATCCCCGCCAATATCCCCGAGGCAGTGATCCGGCGTGCGGAGCTGCAATCGACAACGTAACGCTGAAATGGCTGACTGACGATTCGGATGCACGCGCCGCAAGCGTGGGCACGATTCAAGGGCATGAAGACTTTGTTCACCGCAGAAGCGATCGCCGATGACGGACGTTCGGGAACCATTGCCAATCCCGACGGTTTGTTAAATGTCCAGCTCGGCAACCCGCTCAAGCCAGGTGCTGAGAAACGCGGACCGAATCCTGAGTTGCTCTTCGCCGGCGCTTACGCGGCCTGCTATCATGGGGCCTTGTTCAACGCGGCAAAGCGCCTCAGCACATCCGCGGAAGGATCGAAGGTGCGCGCTCTAGTGAGCTTAATCGAGGATGATCAGGGCGGATATCGCCTCGCCGTCGAGCTGCACGCGGAGATCCCGGGAGTCGAACGTGAGCAGGCGCAGCGGGTGATGGAAGCCGCGCACCAAACGTGCCCGTATTCCAAAGCACTGCGCGGCGACACCGCCGTGACACTGGTCGTGGACTAGGATCGTCGCACAGAGGCCAATCGCGGGATGCCAGAAAAGCGCCGCGCCGGACGCGGATTTAAGAGCGACCTTTGCATCTATGAATGCTGACGATCCAGCCGCTCCAGAACCTTGTCCATCACGAGCAGCACCTTCTCGGTGACGACGATCATCTTGGCGTGATCGCCTTCCATGTAGGCGATGAGCTTGGTGGTCACGTCGCTGTTCACGGCGCGCTGGCTTTCGAGTTGGTTGAGCAGCCAGCGGACGATGAAGGACCAACTCGCAATCGAGACAGCGGCGAGCGCGAGAAACCAATACGCGACGTTCTTTTCGGCGAGATAATCGACCTCGGGTTGAAACGGAATCGCGCCCGTCGCGACGCCGACTGCGCCGAGGGCGATGCTGGGAAGGAGTGCGACGAGCAGGAGGGCGATGGTGAGGCGGAGCTTCATGCCGATGCATGGGCGTCAACCACACCCACCGCATTTGCCAGCGCAACCGCACGGTTCAGCGCGGGAAACCGCGATAAACGTGCCGTCCGCCTGCCAGTGTTTGCAGCGCACACTTCCGGCGAGCACCCACTTCCAGCCGAGGCGGTCCACGTCTCGGGCGGCGGCCCAATCGTAGTAGCAGTATTGGTCGCTCAACGTCGGAGACGGTCGAAACGCGAGCGCGTCCCACACCTGCCGACGAAAGATGGTGCACATGAAGCCGCTGGCGGAAATCCGCATGAACTCGCCGGGCGCCGGCGGAACGTTGAGATGACCGGCGTGCTCGCCGCGGGCGTAGTCCGCCCAATCGCCCTTCCACGCGAGCAGCCGGTTGGCAAAGCGGTCGAGTGCGCACCCGGCAATGACGCCGACGCTGTGATCCTGAAAGCCGAGACAGAAGTGATCGAGCGCGTCCGTAGGCGGTTCGATGTCGTCCTCCAGCGACCAGATAAAATCGGTGCCGGCGGGCAGGAGTTGCGCTGCGAACGCATAGAGGCGCGCCATGTGGACGTTGATGATGTAGGGGTTGCCCATGCGCACGGGCACCGAGTCGCACGCATCGCGCGCGTCGTGGCCGGCGACGGCGACGCCATCGTAGCGCGTGCAGATGTGGGCGATGCCGGTGCTGTCGAGCGCGGCGCGCAGCTTTTCGTGAAAGGCCGCGTCACGGGAGTTATCCACGGCGACGATGCGGAGGTTGTCCCGGTCCCAGCCGAGCGTGCGGATCGCCGAAGCGTAACGATCGAGCTGCCACGCAAGCCCGGAGAACAGCGTGACAATGGTCACAATCATTGAGCGGCGCATTGCGGAGATCTTCGCGCGCATGTCGCGGCCCTGATCGCGGCAGCGCTGCTCGGTCATCGAGCCGCCATGCTGCCGATACATGAGCTGCGCGGCGGGCACGCACGCCATGTCCCACCCGGCGCGCGTGATTTCAAGCCAGAGCATCCAGTCGTTGAGTCCGCCGTCCTCGACCTTCCAGCCGCCGACTTGCTCGTAGGCTTCGGTGCGGATGAGCGAGCAGGCGTCGGCGTAGTTGCCGAGCCGGAGCCGGTCGTAATCGAAGGGTGTGGCCCACGGCGCGGCGCGCAAATCGGACCCGGCTTCGTCGATGCATCGAATGGCAGCGTAGGACACGCCGATCTTCGGATTTTCCATCGGCCCGCGCAGCATCGCGTGAAAGTCCGCCGGCAGCCAGTTGTCGGCATCGACGAAGAGAACGAATCGCGGACGCGGCACGGCGTTGAGCCCCGCGAGCCGGGCGAGGGTGAAGTCGCGCCACTCGCCGCGCAAGTAACGCACGCCGCGCGGCTCGAAAGTGGCGCACAGTGCGGAGGTGTCATCGCTGCTCGCATCATCGACGACGATGATTGTCTCGAAGGGCATGGACTGCGTGAGCAGCGATTCGAGGCATTGGCGGAGGTAACGGCCGTAGTTGTGGCAGGTGACGATGGCTGCGGTGCCACCGTGCTCTGCCTGTGAGATGACGCTCGCCGGCGTAACCGGCGCAGTGTGCGTTGGCGGCAGCGTGTAGCCGGAAGCCGGAGCGGGCACGGATGTGACCGTGGCGGAAGGCGCGACTGCCACCGCCAGGCCGCGCCGCGATCTCGCGAGCGGTTTGGTGCCGACGATTTCGTGAACGCGCCTCATCGCTCCACGTCCTCGATGAAGGTGACAACGAAGGTCGCGCTCGAGATTCTCTGCCCGTTGAGCGTGCAGCGAATTTCGGCCAACGTCTCGATTGCTGGCGCGCCCGCGCTGGAACCGGAAACGCTGTCGTCGCCCATTAGCTCGTCGAGCAGTTCCTGAGTCACGTCCAGCTCGGCGAGGAAGAACTCGTGACCGTTGAGCGTCGTCGGCACGCCGAGCAGATCGAAGATGTATTCCTCGTCTGCGCTGTCCGGCAGCCGAAAGGCGATGGCGACGTTGGTGATGCCGTCCGCGGTGCCCAGCACCTTGCGGCCATCGCGGATGAGCAGCGCGAGCCGCAGATGATCGCCGCGCTTGCGCAGAATGGTCGATCCGGTGAAGGTGCCGTTGCTCCAGTTCATGCGCACATCCCACACGCCGCTCACGTCGGGTGTGCCGAGCAGGTGTGTGCCGTTGAGCGCGAGCCATGCGGGGGCGTTGTCGAGGGTGATCGTGCTGCCGACATTGAACGGGCCGAAGGCGGACGCGCTGATGTCCCAATCGAAAAGAAGATCGAGAGTGGCCACGACTTCGCCCCAGTCCGGCCCCGGCTTCGGGACGCTCACGGAGCCGTGCGGCTTCACCTTCACGACAATCGCGGGCGTCTGCGCGGTGATCGTGAGGCTGCCCGTCGTGCTCGTCAGAGCGTTGTCCGCGCGAAACGTGAGCGGGTAGCTGCCATCCGCCGCTGTCGAAGTGCCGGAGATTGTGTCGCCAGCGAAACCGAGCCCGACCGGGAGCGTGCCTGCGAGCTGCGTGATCGCAGTCGCGGGGGTGTTCGTGAGCAGCCGGAAAAGGAACGCGACGCTTTTCCACGCGACCAAAGTTGCCGGAAGATTAGTGAAGTTGAAGGCCGGTGTCGCGACCCGAAGTTTGAGTGTCTGGGTGTCGTTCGTGAGCGCGTCCTGCGCTTTGATGCTGACCGAATAGATGCCGTCAGCCGCGACTGTCGTGCCGGAGATCGTGCCGCCGGCCAGCGCGAGGCCCGCTGGGAGCGCACCGGCGTTGATGCTGACGCTCGTGAGCGGTGTATTGGTGACGATGGCGAACGTGAATGGCTGGCCGCGCATGACGACGGGCATTTCGTCGTCGGGGATCGGCAGATTGGTGATCGCGATGTGGGGCGGCGCGGTTGTGAAAACAACGTCCGCGGTCCAGTCGGTGTCGAAAGTGTTTGCCGCCTTCGTTTGCTTCCCGCCGCGCGCCTTGATCTTCGCCGTGTAGGTTTTGCTGAATCCGAGTTGCGGGCCGCCGAAAGTAAGCGGCGTGGCGAGCGGCACGAGCTTCGAGCCTGAGAGCAGATGATCGACACTGATCTCGATACCGCCGGCACCCAGGTCCGGCCCGTCGAAGTGAATGAGGTAGAGCGATTCATTATTCGCGCTGTCGCTCCACGTAAGCAGCACTCCTCGATAATCGTTCTGCGCAACGACGAGATTCGCTGGCGGATCAATATGTGTCGCCCGAGTCGGGAGCGCGGCAGTGATGTGGGGATCTCCCACGACGCTCAGCCAGGCCGAGAACGCGCCATTGGTGTCCTCCACGCGAATGCGCAGCGAGTAGGAGGCACTGAGGGCGAGGCCGTGCAGATAAGCGACCGACTGCCCGTCCCCAGCGACAAACGTATCAACCCACTCGCTCACGTCGTTCCGCCGTCTTTGGATGCGATGGACAGCCCCCGGCGCATTGTTGGTCCAGGTGAGTTTGACGGCCGGCCTGTTCGTCAGGATGCCCTGATAGTAGTGGTCAATGCCGGCCCGGTTGACGACGAAGTTGGTTGGTGCGTTCGGCATGAATCAGGAGTTGAGGATCGACGCCTTCGCAGCGCCGAATTTGTAGGAGACGAGGCCCTTCGCCCCGGCCACGGAGTTCTCGGTGTCGAACTGGATGAGCCGCGCCCGCAGCGCGAAGCTCGGATTGTCGGGAGCCTGTGCGCCGCCATTCCACACGTCGTAGAGCAGGCGATCCGCGGTCATCGAGAGGCCGTCGATGGAGCGTTTGAACGCGCAGCCGAAGTGGTGTTTGAGCGTCAGGCCGGTGAGGATGATGCGCTGCGAAAGCACCGGGGCTGGGTGCCACGCCAAGTCCTGCAAGTTCACGCCCACGGGGGCGGGCGTGGTCTGGCCTGGCGCGGAACCGGCCTCGACGACGAGCAGGTATTGGCCGCGCGTGATCGAGTTGATGAGCTGCAACTCAATGTCGAACTCGCAGGCGAATCGTCCGCCGGCGCGGAATTGCTGCTCGTTGATGTGAAGCATGAACAGCTCGCGCTCGAAATCGGCCGGGAAGAACGAATTCGTCTCGGCATCGCGCGTGACGCGATACCAGACGCGCCCGTCGCTCGCGGCGAACCCACCGGGCTTGATGATCGAACTGCGGCGGCCAAGTCCGCCGGGCACTACGATGTCGACAGCGGTGTTGTTGATGAAGACCTTGCCGGCGTGCGCCGCCGCAACGGGCAGCGGCAAAATCACGTTGTCGATGGTTGCGTCGTGAATCGCCGGGAGCAGTCCACCCGGTTTGAGCTTCGAGGCGTTGGCGATCGTCTGCCCGGCGGCGAAGCGTCCAGGGAAGACCTCGGCTTTGTCGGGAATCGGGATCTCCGTGGACTTCGACCGCTCGGTGAGCGCGCCCGGGGTCGCGTGCGGAAGAATATCCTCGATGGCTTCAAGGCGCGCATAGACGCCCGCGAGCGCATCGAGAAGACCGAGGATCTGCGCCATCGTGTGCGTGTGGGCGAGAAACGCGCTGCGCGGCCCGGCCGTCGAGAGCACGAGCGCGAGGCTGTTGAGCGCGGGCGGCGGCTGGTTCTCGGGGAAGTCGAGCACCGCCTCATTCGCGCTCGGGATCGTGATGGTGAAGTCCTCCCCGTTCACCAGCACGCGACCGCCCGACACGTTCGCGCGCACGGTGAGATGAATCGCCTCGGTGCCGAGATTGTGAGGAAAGGAGAACGAGCGCGATTCCCCGTCGCCGAACACCGCGACGTAATGCTGCACGCCGACGATGATCTGGTCCGGCGTGAATGGGATGTAGTCGCGCGGCTGGGGCGGACGCAGCCAGTCGATGGGCTGCACCGTTTCCATCTCCTCCCAGATTTGCTCACGCACGACTTTCACCGGCTGCTGGAAGAGCGTGATGATGCGTCCCGGCACGGCTGGATCTGCAATGTCGTCGCCGTCGTCGACGATCTCGGCCTCGACCTCGAACGGCACTTCGATCTCCGCCACGGCCCGCAGCGCGGCGCCCATCTCCGCGCGGTCGAGCGGGAGCGTGAATGTGAGCACGCCCGGGGCGAAGGTATTCACCTCGACGGTAATGAGCGGCTGTGGCGAGCCCGCGAGTTCGCCGATGAACTCGATATTGGCCGAGAGGTCGTTGAGTTCCCCGCCGACATCAAGCGCCTGACGGAAATGATCGAAGCCCGCCGTCACAACGCCCGCCACAGCGCGGACGGCGATGAAGGCGGCGGCGAATTTCGCGATGCGCGATTGCAGCGCGAGCATTTTGCCATTGATGCGCGCCAACGCGCCGCTCAAGCGGCTGTCGTCGGCATCGAATACGGCGGTGGCTTTCGGCATGACCACCGCATCGCGTCAACAGGATGCACCGGGATAAATGTGGAACGGCGCGACTATTTCCGCTTCAAACCGAGCGCCTTAATCCGTGACAGGAGCGTAGTCGGCTTCATGCCGAGCAGGGCGGCAGCGCCGTCGTTTCCGAAGATTTTGCCACCGGTTTGCGCGAGCGCCGTGGCGAGGCTTTCGCGTTCGCGTTGTTTCAGCTCGGCACGGGTCAGGACGGAAGTGCCATCCGAGACTCTTGGCGTGTTCGGCACAAACTGCGTCGGTGCGGGTGGATCGAATTGAAGCGGGCCGCCTTGGGAGAGGATGACGGCGCGTTCTACGGCGTTTTGCAATTCGCGGACATTGCCGGGCCAGTCGTGGGCGGTGAGCTGGCGGGCGGTGGCGTTGGTGAATTTCGGCGGGCGACGGTTCATCCGTTTTGCGGCGTTGCGGAGAAAGTGTTCGGCGAGGCGCGGGATGTCTTCGCGGCGTTCGCGCAGCGGCGGGTTTTCGATCGGGAAAACGCTGAGGCGATAGAAGAGGTCCTGCCGGAAGCGGCCAGCTTCGACCTCGGCTTTGAGGTCGCGATTGGTCGCGGCGATGATGCGCACATTCACCTTCCGCGGGCGCGTGTCGCCGACGCGCTCGACTTCCTGCTCTTGCAACACGCGCAGCAGCTTGGCCTGCATGGGCAGCGGGACTTCGCCGATTTCATCGAGGAAAAGCGTGCCGCCATCGGCGAGTTCGAAGCGCCCCGCTTTGTCGCGCAGCGCGCCGGTGAAGGCGCCCTTCACGTGGCCGAAAAACTCGCTCTCGAACAGCGGCTCGGGCACGGCGCCGCAGTTCACGGCAATCATCGGACGCCCCGCGCGCGGGCTGCGCGCGTGGATGGCGCGGGCGACGAGTTCCTTGCCGGTGCCGCTTTCGCCGGTGATGAGCACGGTGGCGTCGGTCGGCGCGACGAGTTCGATTTGCTGCTGCACTTTGCGAAGCGCCGGGCTTTCGCCGACGAGATCGCCGGGGCCGCGCGCGGCGGTCGCCTCTTCGCGCAGGTAGCTGTTTTCCTCCTCCAGGCGCTCTTTGAGAAAGGCGATTTCCTCGAAGGCGTTCGCATTCGCGATGCTTACCGCGGCGTGGTCGGCGAAGATGCGCAGCCATTCGAAATCTGCGGCGTCGAGCAACAGTCGGTCGAAAATCGCGAGCACGCCGAGCACTTCGCCGCGGAAGACAAGCGGCTGCCCGGCGAACGTCTGGATGCGCTCGCGCGCAAACCATTCGCGATCGGCAATCCATGCCTCCGCGCCGTGGACGCCCGGGATGAGGAGTGGCTGGCCGCTCTGCGCGATGGTGCCGATTTTTCGCACGCCGACGGGGAAGCGACGGAATGCGCCATCGGTGCGTGTGAAATCCGCGGCGCTCTCGTTCGAGTTGCCCGCGCTGGCGACGAGATGCAGGCAGCGCGTCTGGTCCGGGCACTCCTCGCGAAAGCGGCAGGTCGCGCAAATGTCGCCGCCTTTGAGCAGCCAGATGCGAGCGAGCACGACGTGGTCGCACGCCGCGATTCCGCTGACGATGGACCCCAGCACTTCGGGCAGAGTCCGGTTCTGGGCCATGGAGACCATGATTTTTGGAAAGTCGGCGCAGTGCATCCCGCAAACTACGATATTACGTTTATAATGAAACGATTGTTCGTAATTAACGAGATGTCGTAGAGCGCCTGGCTGGTTGGAAAATATGCCGTTTTACTCTATAAAACGATCCCGCTTCCACGGCGCTGAGGCGGTGGCACGCATCATGTGTAAGAGGGTCGTGTCGAATGAATCGACGAATAACCAAACACCAACTCATCACATGAACCGCATCCATCAAACCGACCCCAACATCGCCACCGGCAAAGCCAAACAACTCTTCGACGGCGTTCAAAAAGCACTCGGCTTCGTCCCGAACCTCATGCGCGTCATCGGCAATTCGCCCGCGGCGCTCGAGGGCTATCTCGGCCTCAATAGCGCGCTCTCGCACGGCGTGCTCTCCGCGCCGCTACGCGACCAAATCGCCCTCACCGTCGGCGAGATCAACGGCTGCGGCTATTGCCTCAGCGCGCACACGCTGCTCGGCAGCAAGGCCGGCCTGAGCCAGGACGATCTCCTCGCCGCCCGCCGCGCCACGGCCCCGGACGACAAGTCCGACGCTGCGCTCAAGCTCGCCCGTGCCGTGACGCTCCAGCGCGGTCACATCGCAGATACCGACCTGCACGCGGCCCGCAGCGCCGGACTGAGCGACGCGGAAATCGTGGAGGTCGTGCAGCACGTCGCGCTGAACATCCTCACGAACTACACGAACAACGTGGCGCGCACTGTCATCGACTTCCCCGAGGTGAAGCCCGGCGAACTCGAACCCGTCGCCGCCGAGACCTGCACCACGACCGGTTGCGACTGCGCCTGAAACCCATTTTCGCCGGACGCAATTCCTGCGCTCGGCGGACTGACCAAAAAACAACCAACCAAAAAGAAACACGAAAAAAAAAGC
>JAYTDO010000298.1:0-3418 GCA_043735935.1 Chthoniobacteraceae bacterium | reverse complement strand
GCACTGCACGGGCGTCGCCCGGAAACTCGAGCTCGGACACGACCGCCTCCTGGAACTGAACTCCTATCGCCCCGAACCCGCGGCGGAAGTGATCCGCCAGATTCGCAGGCACGATGCCGACGAGTCGTTCGCCGAGTTTTTCATTCGTCTGCTGGACCACTTTGGCGTCCACGTCGAAGACCTCGGGGCGCGCAGTTTCCTCATTCTGCCGGGGCACCTCATCACCGACGCGTTTCCAGCTCTGCCGCCGGAAGGCATGTCCGTCACGTTTGATCGGACGCGCGCCCTCAGCCGCGAAGATCTCGGCTTCATGAGTTGGGACCATCCCCTCGTCCGCGGCGCGCTCGATTTGCTGCTCGGCACTGAGTCGGGCAACACCGCCTTCGGCGTCTGGAAGACTGCGGGGCCCGAAGCGTTCCTCCTCGAAGCCTGGATGATCGTCGAATGCGTCGCACCCGCGGTGCTCCACATCGATCGTTTTCTACCCGCCACGCCGATCCGCATCGTCGTGGATCACGCTTCCAAGGATCATTCCCAAGACGCCGAGCTAGCCTCCGCGAAGGTCGAAAAGGGAGATGTATTCCGCCTGCTCGATCGGCCGGTGGTGAAGAAAAAACTGCTCCCCGCCATGCTGGCGAAAGCACAGGAACTCGCAGCCGAGCGGATGAAGACGGTGATCGCCGGTGCCGAAGCGGCGATGTCGTCGCAACTGCAATCCGAGATCGAACGACTGGAGGATCTGCGCGCGATGAACGATCATGTGCGGACCGAGGAAATCGCGGCGACAAAGGACCAAATGGCCGCCCTCCAGAGAGCAATCACGGGAGCCGTATTGAGGCTCGATTCGTTGCGCCTCATTGTGCGAATGCCGTAGTTTTCCGTTTGAGGCGACGCGCGCGCCGAAGGAAGTCCTTGCCGAAAAATCCCGTCGAGATGACACTTTTGGTGCAGACACGCCGGAGCGAAAAAACTTCCAACGTCATTTCATCTCATGGAAAAGCCGACCAGAATTGCTTCATTCAACGAACTCGCCCCCGCCGACGCCATCGTCACGCGCCTCAAGGCCGCCGGCGTCGACTCGCATATTCACGACGAGACTGACCGGCAGCATTGGCAACTCTGGAACCTCAAACCGCGCGCACACCTCCACGTCTGCGTCGCCGTCGGCGAAACAGCGCGCTCCATCGCACTCCTGAAGGAATGGGCGGCCGAGGGCGGCGACGCCGCGGCTGCCGTGCGCTGCCCCGAGTGCGGCTCGTTCCGCATTGAGTATCCGCAGTTCTCCCGCAAAACGCTGATGGGCGCGCTCCCGTCCCTCCTCGCCACCGCCGGCGTCATCGATCAGAACTTTTACTGCGAAGATTGCCACTTCACGTGGCCCGGAGAGCCTCCCAAGCCGGAACCGGAGCTCGACATTCTCAACTGGCCGAAAAAGTAGCGCTCACCGAAGCGCCCGGCGCGTTTCGTGAAACGCCTTGATGATCGGCGCCTCGCGATCTTCCGGCGATAGTTCCCCAAACGGAGCGGCCCACTCCCGCAGCGCACGGCAGTTTCGGTCGTGACGAAACTGCGTCTCCCGCCAGTTGCGCGGCTCGTTTTCCGCGCCATAGGTCCGCGCGAGTTCGCGGAGTCCAAGGATCAGGGCGGCCCGCGAGTCGCTCGGCGGGAGCGAGCCGGCGAATTCGATGAGCGCGGGCCAGGCGTCGCTGCCGAGGTTGAGTTGGTAGCCGATGTTGATGCCAACACGCTCCGAGGAACGCTGCCAGCGCTCGAAATTATGACGGCAGACCCAATCCGCCACGTTCGCGAATTGCAGGACGTAAAAGAGCGCAAAGGTGGCGATCGTATTCCGCCAAATCAGCGTACCAGTGTCGCGCCCGCGCGCCACGTGGAGGCAGAGCAGGCCGAATCCCAAGCTCACCAGGAGGAGAAAACATCCGACGTAAACTCGCTTCTCGGTCATATCTGCGACATCGAGAAACAGATTCAGGCGGTAGAACACCCCCGCGATCAGAACGAGGTTTTGTCCGATCCACACGTAGGCGAGCGCCTTCAATCCGCGCGAATCAACGACCTCGGCACTCTGCTGAAAGAGGATCGTGATCACGACTCCGGCCAGCACCGTGGCGGTGATGAGGCTGTAGATGCCTTCATACAAATAATCGCGAGCGAGCACGCCGGCCGGGACCGCGGCGCGCGTCCACAGGTAGATGACGTCGATCGTGTTCACGGCAAAGAATACGGCATTCAGAGCGACCAGGATCAACGCGCTCTGCCAGAAAGCCTCGGCCGGGACCGCGCGTTTCCAGTCGCCGGGAGCACGAGCCCACGCCCGCGGGTGCGATGGGCCCGAACGCGGCCGGACAAGCGTCAGGCCCAACGTCCCAAGGAAACCCCAGAATAAAAGGCGGGGGATCGAGAAATCGAATACCCGTAACCACTCCCAAAACCGGGAGCCGAAACGCTCCACCAAATCGCCGAAAATCCGGTTTCCCGCGGAAAAGATCGTGACGAAAATGACCAGCAGCAAAGCGGCCGGAAACCCGATTCGCAGGATGCGGGAGATTCGCGCGCCCAATCCGGCCGCAGCACCACCGCTACGCGCAGACAATTCATTCGCCGCCTGCGCCAGCCAAATCCATCGTCCTAATGCGCCGGTCCACGCGACCAGGGACTCCGACCAGCGCGCCCACCCGACTGGCAGAGCCTGAAAATACAACTCTCCCATCAGCACGGCGATCAGCGCCATGATGACTGCGATGTTGGAAAACGAGCCGCCGACCGCCGTCTGCACGGCTGCCGCGGCAACGAGCCCAGACGGGAGCATGACGCGCGCGGCTGCCGCCGAACCATGATTTTTCGCCAAAAGAAGCCCCACTACGGCGAGGACGAAAAGGCCAAAGGACAGACCGGGGCGGTAATCCCAAAACAAAAAATCGCCGAGCAAAATGACACCCGCCGCTGCGGCCAACGTCGGCACAAGACGTTCGCCCGGCACCAATGCCGATCGAAGCGTTCCGGGAATGGGGGGAGGTTGGGGATCGCTCATGTGGCCAAGCTTGTTCGTGTGGAGGGTTGAAGTGAAAGGGTGATTTGCTCGAGGCGCATCTGCACAGCCGCGACGGTTTCCTTGAGCGTGGACGTGCCGGCCGTGATGCCGACGGCGCGCGTTTCCTCGAACCATTCGGGCTTCAGATCATCGGCTCTTTCGACGTGAAAAACCGCAAGGCCGGCGACGCTCGCAGCGGCGGCCAGTTGCAGGGTGTTGTTACTGTTCCGACCGCCGACCACCACCATCGTGTCGCATTCGGCGATCAGTTTTCGGAGGGCGACTTGCCGGTTCTTCGTCGGCTGGCAAATCGTGTCGCGAAAGTGGACCTCGCTCGCAGAGCGTTCGCACCGCAGTTGCTCCACAAGT
>JAYTDO010000297.1:0-1543 GCA_043735935.1 Chthoniobacteraceae bacterium | reverse complement strand
CTCTCGAATTCCTCGGCGTTGGTTATCCCGTTGTTGTTAAAGTCGGCATAGGCGTCGGTGGGGTCGTAAGGTGAAAGGCCGTGAAGCAGTTCCCATTCGTCAGGCAGGCCGTCGCCATCAGTGTCGATCCCGATCATCAGACGGATGAAACGCTTTCCGCCGGTCACGGTGGAAAGCAGGTCGCGCACGGTGACGAAATCGCTTTGGGTGTCGCGGAATGTGAGGCCGACCGATGCAAGATGCTGCGGCCCGCTTTGCCAGCGAGACAGGTCATTGCTGACCTGGGGGATGTAGAGAAAGCCCACGGACTGTTTCCAACGGGGAAAGGTCAGCGTGAGACGGCCCGCGCCATCGAGCGATGTCCAGGGCTGGGCGAACGTATCCGCGAGTTTTGGGTCGCTGTCGGTGGTGTACTCCAGCCAGTTGCTTCTTCCATCACCGTCCGGGTCGCTGGCGGCTCCGGCGATGGCCGCGTCCGCGAGTTCGGCGGCGGTAAAATGCAAAAGCCTCCACTCATCAAAACTGATGGCTTGGACGCAGAGCGGAAGCGCCAGAAGCAGGGCTGGGAAAAGCGGAAGTTTCATACGGTTGATTATTGAGTTTGAGACTTGGCCGACAGGAAAACAACGGCCTGACTTTAGGCAGGTAGCTTCCCGCTGTCGAGCGGCTTCTACGTGATGGGGTGCCCCGCCGCTCCGCCGAAAAAATCGTCCACTTTGCCGTGGAAGCGCTGGCCCGTGTCCGGACGGATAAGGGCGTGAGTTATGAGGAGCTTGGCGGTTTGACCGGGATGCACCCCACAGCCCTCTCGCGGATCGAGCGCCATGAGCGCCGCCCCACCACCGAGAGCCTTTATCGAATCGCCCTTGCGCTTAAAGTTTCGTTGGCAGCGATTTTGAAAACTGCCGAAAAGTCGGTGGAAAAATCGTAGGGCTTTTCGAGGAAGTCGAGGTGCCGACACGGGTCAGCGCCTCGCCGAGATAGGCGCGGACGTGCGCGTTTTCGCCGAACTTTTCCACCATGCCGCGCCGGAACTCCGCGGCCTGCGCGCGCTGGTGAAAGTTCAGCATCGTCTGGTGCAGCTCCATCGCCGCCTCGGGCGTGGGGCTCGTCTCGTAGGTGTCCAGCGCGCCGGAGATGCCGAGCTGCTTTTGCGTCTCCCATTTCTCGGCGTCGAGGGCGTAGTGCCGGCGGCACACGGGGCATTCGTCGAGGATGCGTTTGCGCGCGAGCGGGATGATCGGGATGTAAAGAATCACGAAAAAAAGCCGCGTGTCGTAGGACACGAGCTGGACGTGCCGCCCGCACGAATGGCACGCCGCGGTGCGGGTCTCGACGTTGCGCTGGCCGGAGTAGCGGGTTCCGACGCTGTTGTAGGTGATGGGCATGCCGTGGGTGGGTGGGTGTTTTTTTCCGGGCGGAAAGTAGCACGCGTCGAGCCCGCGGCGGCAAAATCGATCTGGCCAGCCAACAGGCATTGCCAGAGGGCTTCAACCTGTTCGCGCGAACGGAGGGGAGGGGCGCACTTGGCAACGGGCCCCCA
>JAYTDO010000296.1:0-27476 GCA_043735935.1 Chthoniobacteraceae bacterium | reverse complement strand
CGCCCGGCCCGCGCCCCAGCGTGGGGGTGAGGTCGAAGCGAAAGCCATCGACGTGCATCTCCCGCACCCAGTAGCGCAAGCTATCCATGATCAGCTGTTGCACGCGCGGGTGGATCGTGTTCAGCGTGTTGCCGGTGCCGGTGAAGTCGGTGTAGCGGCGCGGTTGGGCCGAATTGAGGCGATAGTAGGCCCGATTGTCGATCCCGCGCCAGGAGACGGTCGGCCCCTGGTGGTGGCTCTCGGCGGTGTGGTTATAGACCACATCGAGGATGACCTCGATGCCGGCGGCATGCAGCGCCTTTACCATCGCGCGGAATTCGTTCTTCGCCTGGGCCGCATCGGATGCGTAACCGAGGTGCGGCGCGAAGAAATTGAGCGACATGTATCCCCAATAGTTTCCCTCCTGCGGATCGAACTGCTGCACGGGCATGAGTTCGACGGCGGTGACTCCGAGTTCACGGAGATAGGGAATTTTCTCCACGACGCCGGCGAAGGTGCCCCGCTTCTCCTCCGCCACGCCGCTCGTGGCGCTGCGGGTAAAACCGCGGACGTGCATTTCGTAGATGATGAGATCGCCGCGCAGTTTCGGCGGGCGATCGTCGCCCCAGTCGAAAGAAGGCTCATCGGCGAGCACTCCGAGCGGCGCCTTTCCCAAAGTGGAACCGGGCCGCCGCGCGGCGAGGCGATCGAAGGTCGCCGGGAAAACGAGCCGCCGTGCATAAGGATCGACGAGGACCTTGTCCGCATCGAACGCGTGTTTCCATCCGCTCTCCCATGGCGTCGGCCCCTCGAAACGGTACCCGTAAAAGGCCGCAGCCCCGAACAGACGCCGCGGCAGACGGCAGTGCCAGAGCCTGGTGGTGCGGTGAATGAGCGGGTCGAGCTTAAAGGTGAAAACGGGCACCGCATCTTCGGCATGCTCGAAAAATAACAGCGTCACGGCTGTCGCGTGCTGGGAGTAGATGGAAAAATTGTAGGCGTCCTCCTCCGGCATCCATAGAACGCCAAAAGGAAGGACCGAACCTTCAAACAAGGAGCTGGAAATCGTCGCCGGCGAGAGCATGGGCCGGGACGCTAGCGAGCGGGCGGGATCGGGGCAAGGGGTCTCGAGCGGGCAGCGGCGCGTTCATTGCGATTGCACGCTGCACGGCCACGGCTTAACTCTCCGATCCCTATGGAAAAAGTGATCATTGTCGGCACCGGTTGCGCCGGGCTTACCGCGGCTATCTACGCCGCTCGCGCGAATCTTTCACCCCTCGTCCTCGAAGGCCACGAGCCCGGCGGACAGCTGAGCACGACGACGCTGGTGGAGAATTTTCCCGGCTTTAGGGAAGGCATCGACGGACCGGAACTGATCATGAACATGAAGGCGCAGGCGGAACGGTTCGGCGCGCGTTTTCAATACGCGACCGTCACGGATTTCGCCGCGAAGGACGGATTCGTGAGCGTGCGGATCGACGACACGTGGGTCGATACCCGGACGCTCATCGTCGCCAGCGGCGCGAGCGCGCGTTATCTCGGGCTGGAGAATGAAAAGAAGATGATCGGCCACGGGCTGACCTCGTGCGCGACGTGTGACGGCGCGTTCTATCGGGGCGTCCCGGTTTGTGTCGTCGGCGGCGGAGATTCGGCGGCGGAAGAGGCCACCTTTCTGACGCGCTTTGCTTCGAAGGTTTACCTCATCCATCGGCGCGACAGCCTCAGGGCGTCGAAGATCATGGCCGATCGGGCGCTTTCAAATCCAAAGATCGAGCCGCTCTGGAACAGCGTCCCGACCGAATACCTCGCCGACGAAACCGGCGAGATGCGCGCGGTGAAGCTCAAGAACACCGTCACGGGCGAAGAGCGCGAACTCGAGGTCAAATGCGTCTTTGTCGCGATCGGCCACACGCCAAACACGTCCGCATTTAAGGGCAAGCTCGATATGGATGAAAATGGCTACCTGCTCCAAGGCGAGGGCACGAAGACGAATGTGCCTGGCGTGTTCGCCGCGGGCGATGTCGCCGATCACGTCTATCGGCAGGCGATCACCGCGGCGGGCCAGGGCTGCGCGGCGGCGCTGGATGCCGAACGGTATCTGGCGGATTTCGAGCATTGAGACTCGGTTCCCATTTGTTCCGTCAGGCGTGAAGATTTGCGACCTCACGCAGTTCTATTCGCCCGCCAGCGGCGGCGTTCGGCGTTACGTATCCGAAAAGGTGCGGCACCTTCGCGCACACGACCCGCTCGCCGAGCACATCCTCATCGTTCCGGGTGAACGCGATGAGACGATCACCGAAGAACGCTCGCGGATCTACGTCATCCAATCCCCTCTCATCTCGCGGACTTCCCAATACCGCGTCCTGCTGCGGCTCGAAGCGATCGAGCGCATCCTGGAGAAGGAACGGCCCGACCTGATCGAATGTGGCGACCCTTATCAAATCGCGTGGAAAGCGCTGCGCTCCGGCGCGGCTCTCGGGATTCCCGTGATCGCGTTTTACCATTCGCATTTTCCCGAGGCTTACCTGCGGATGGTGGAAAAGTTCGTTGGCTCCGCCGCGACCTCGTTCTTGATGAAGGCAGCTCGGCTTTACATCCGCGGCCTTTACGGGCGCTTCGAACGCACCATCGTGCCATCACCCGCCCTCGGCGAACTGCTCACGGGGTGGGGCGTGCGCAACGTGACGCACTGCGACTTGGGCGTGGACACGTCGATCTTTCAACCAGTCGCGCCAGACGGCGAAGACATCCGCGGCGATTGGAACATCCCGCGCGACCGCACGCTCCTCCTCTACGTCGGCCGACTGGCTCAGGAGAAGAACACGCACACGCTCTTCGATGCGTTCCGGCTTCTGCCGCACGGGCGGTTTCATCTTCTCGTCGTCGGCGACGGCCTCCAGCGGGCGGAACTCCGCTCACTCACCGATCACGCTCCGGGCAGCGTCACGCATCTTCCGTATTGCCCGGAGAGCGCCCGCCTCGCGGGCATCTACCGCGCGGCCGATCTTTTCGTCCATCCCGGCGTGCAAGAAACGTTCGGCCTCGTGACCCTCGAGGCGCAGTCGTGCGGCACCCCCGTCGTCGGCATTCGCGGGAGCTACATGGACCGCATCGTGGTCGGCGATCAGCGGCATTGGGCGCGGGAAAATTCGGTCGCCGCCCTCGCTCGGGCGATCATCGCATCGGCGGACGCTCCCGCGTTTGCCGATCCGGCAGGAATGCACGAAGCCGTCGCCACGCAGTATTCCTGGAAGCGTGTGTTCGTGCGCCTGTTTGACGTGTATGGCGAAGTCATCCACAACTACCGCCACCCCTGAACCGATGGCCGCCGCAAAGAAATTCGAGATCCGAAAATACCAGCCTGCGGACCGGGCACGCGTGCGTGAACTTTGTTGCGACACCGGCTTCCTCGGCAATCCGATCGACCCGGTCTTCGAGGATCGCGAAATCTTCGCCGACTACCTCACCGCGTATTACACGGATCGCGAGCCAGAGTCTTCCTTCGTGCTTTTGATCAATGGCGAAATCCGAGGCTATCTGCTCGGATCGCGACATTCCTATCGCCAGCAGCTCTTCAATTTTTACAGCAACATCGCGCTCTTCCTGCGCGGCATCCTGCGCTACCGGCGCTACAACGCCGCGTCGAAAAAGTTCGTGCACTGGATCATCCGGCAAGCCTGGCGCGAGGTGCCCGCCGCACCGCGAAGGACCGCTCATTTCCACATCAATCTCCTCGACGACGCGCGCGGGATCGCCCACGCGCGGGCAATCACGGATGCGTATTTGCAATACCTCCACGCCAACGGCGAGCGGCGCGTTTTCGGGCAGATGGTGGTCTTCGAGGACCGGCGCGGGACGAAGATGTTCGAGCGTTACGGCTTCAAGGTCCTGAACAGGGCCGAGATCACCAAATACCGCGACGTGCATCCCGAGCCTGTCTATCTCTGCACCGTCGTGAAGGACCTGGATGAGAACAGCCAGCTTTACGCAAAGGCGAGCTGAAGCCCGGCGTCGTCACGAACGATTGACCGCCGTTTGACGAATCTTTGACAACCGCCGACACCGGGCGGTGAACGCTTTTCAAGCATGAAACCCTCCCACTCGGCCCTCGCCTTCGCACTGATCATGATCGCTGCATCGTCTTTCACTGCGGCCCTCGGCGAGCCTCCACAGGCGCCGCTCAATCCGCCCGAACAGCTCGCAAAGGGTCTCTACAAGGCGACGGCTTCGGAAGTGGTTCTGCTTTCCATCAAGACACGGCCCGAAGAACGGCTCGCGATCCTATTCACCAAGTTCGCCGGGCCGATCGCGACCTACCGCTGGCTGTATTTTAATCCCCTCTCGCATGATTGGGTGACCGGCGTCGGCAACGTGAAGGAAATGTATGACAAGGTGCAGACCGGGAGCGGCACGACGGTGGTCGCGGTGCCGGGACACAACACACAAATCCATGCGGGCGGGGTTTCCGTCGAATGGTCGCGAGGTGGTGCCGACGCTGGTTGGATCTACTTTTCGGCCACTCATCTGAATCTTCAGACGCTTCCGGCGGCCGAGTGGGAGCACATCCCGCAATCCGCGCCGACTCCGGTGCAAAATCGCTAACCGGCACGCTGCCGAGAGCTAGAGCCGCGAGATGAGGAGTTCGCGCTGGAAGATGAGCTCCTTCGGCAGGCGGTCGTGCAAAGTCAGGAAAAGTTCGGTCTGCGAGATGAGTTCGCGCTGCCACTCGGCTGCGTCGATTTTCATGCACTCGTCGAAGCGATCCCGGGGAAAGTCGAGACCGGTCCAGTCCAACTCCGAGTAATGCGGCGTCCAGCCTATCTGCGTCTCGCGGGCGCGCCCGCGGCCGTGGCAGCGGTCGATGATCCATTTCAGGACACGGAAATTTTCGCCGAAGCCGGGCCAGAGGAATTTGTCGTCGGCGCCCTTGCGGAACCAATTGACGTGGAAGATCCGCGGCGGGTCGGCGAGTTCGCGGCGGATGCCGAGCCAGTGGTTGAAGTAGTCGCCCATGTTGTAGCCGCAGAACGGAAGCATCGCCATCGGATCGCGACGGACCTGGCCGATGGTGCCCGCGGCGGCGGCAGTCATCTCGCTGCCCATCGTGGCACCGAGGTAGGTGCCGTGGATCCAGTTAAAGGACTGGAAGACGAGCGGCATCGTCGTGGCGCGGCGTCCGCCGAAAATGATGGCGCTGATCGGCACGCCAGCCGGGTCTAGCGCTTCGGTGGCCAGCACTGGGTTGTTCGTCATGGGCGCGGTGAAACGGCTGTTCGGATGCGCCGCCTTTTGACCGGACTCCGGCGACCACGGCTGCCCCTTCCAATCGATGAGCCCGGCAGGCGCAGGCTCGTCCTTGCCTTCCCACCAGACGTCGTCGTCCGGGGTGAGCGCGACGTTCGTGTAGATGGTATCGCGCGCGATGCTCTTCATCGCGTTCGGATTGGATTTGTAGTTGGTGCCCGGCGCGACGCCGAAGTATCCGAACTCGGGATTGATCGCGTAAAGTTTTCCGTCGGCGCCCGGCTTCATCCACGCGATGTCGTCGCCGACCGTGGTGATTTTCCACCCGTCGAAATGGGGCGGCGGGATGAGCATGGCGAAATTGGTTTTGCCACACGCGCTCGGGAATGCGGCTGCGACGTAGGTCTTCTCGCCGGTCGGCGATTCGACGCAAAGGATGAGCATGTGCTCGGCCATCCAACCCTGGTTGCGACCGAGGTAGCTGCCGATACGGAGCGCGAGGCATTTTTTCCCGAGGAGCACGTTGCCGCCGTAGCCGGAGCCGACGGAGATGATCGTATTGTCTTGCGGAAAATGCGCGATGTAACGGCGGTCCGGGTGACAATCGAGCACGCTGTGGACGCCGCGATTGAAGTCGTCGCCCTCGCCGAGTTGGTCGAGGGCGATCGCGCCCATGCGGGACATGATGCGCATGTTCAGGACGACGTAGATCGAGTCGGTGATCTCGACCCCGATCTTCGTCAGCGGCGAACCGGGAGGCCCCATCAGGTAAGGGACGACGTACATCGTGCGCCCACGCATCGCTCCGGCGAGCAGGCCGTTGAGCTTTTCATACATCTGGCGCGGAGCCGCCCAGTTGTTGGTCGGACCGGCTTCGTCCTTTGTCGGCGTGCATATGAAGGTGCACTGCTCGACGCGCGCGACGTCGTTGGGATTCGAGCGGTGGTAATAACAGCCGGGCAGCTTCTCCGGATTGAGTTTCGTGAGGACGCCAGAGGCGACGGCTTGTGCGTAAAGGTGCTCCCGCTCCGCCTCCGAACCGTCCACCCAAAAGACGGATTCCGGCGTCGCGAGTTTGGAGATTTGATTGACCCAAGCGCGCAGCGCCGCGTTTTGAGGAACCGTTTTACCGAAGGATTCATTGCTCATATTCCAACGCGATCTTCCGGGAGCCCCTACATGAAGGCAAGGAAGGTGATGGACCAGTGATCGTGAAAAACGACGCGGGGTTTGCCGTCGCGCACGGGAGCAGCTATCACTTCACTACACATGGCCAGATATTACTCCGGCAACAACGAGCCGCTCACGCGGTGGGGCACCCGCCCGGTTTACCTCACCACGATCCTGACCGCTCTCTTTGTGCTCGGGCTCATCGTGAGCGCGGTGCTCGATATCCGTCGCAGCGGGGCCGCGGAATGGTTGATTTTTTCGATGCCGCTCGCGCCGGCCTGGTCGGTGTGGCGCGCGGCCACCTACGTGTTGATCGGCGAGATGAGTTTTTTCACTCCGTTTGTCATCCTCTGCTTTTACTGGTGGAGCCTCGGCATCGAGACCCACCTCGGTCGCCGCGCGTTGACAAGATTGCTGACCGCTCTGGTGCTCGTGGGGCCGGCGGTTTGTATCGCGTGGTGGAGCGTTGGCGCGCCGGCGAGCGCGGTTGGGAATTACGCGTTCACCTCGGGGCTGCTCGTCGCGTTTGCCACGTTGTATCCAAATACGGAGGCTTGGGGCTGGATCCCTTTCAAGTGGCTCACCTTCGCGTGTATCGCCACCGGTTCATTGATGCTGCTGGGCCAATCCCGCTGGGTGGAGCTGTCGATGCTCTGGGCCTCGTGCGTCGTCGGATTCGCATCCATGCGCTCGGCGAAGGACGCGGAATACGACGATTACGAACCGCCGTTCGCCCGTTTCAGAAAAATATTTCGCCGTGAACCCAAGCTGCGCGTGCTTCCGCCGCCACGGGTTTTCGAAGCCGAAGGAGAGGATGTCGAATCGATCGATCCCCTGCTCGACAAGATCGCACGTTCGGGCATGGCGAGCCTTTCAAAAAAGGAGCGAGCGCGACTGGAGCAGGCCCGGGAAGCCCTGCTGAAAAAGGACCGCCGGTGAGAATCGGCGTGAGCGTTCTTTCCAATAACCGACGCCTCCATGGCTGATCCCGAAACCACGCCCGCTTCACCGCCACCACAACGCCCGCCGCCGGCTCCGCTCGACGCGAGTTACGTCACGGCCATGTCGCACTTTTACCGCGGCGAACTCGGGCGAATCATGGCGTGGCGGCAACGGCTCGATACGACGACGAGTTGGGCCATCACCGTGACTTCGTCCATTTTCACCATCGCGTTTTCACTGCGCGAGGTCCCGCACCTCATCTTCTTTTTCAACATCGCCGTCGTCACGATGCTGCTCTGGATCGAGGCGCGGCGGTATCGTTTTTACGACGCTTTTCGCGCGCGGGTCAGGATGCTCGAAGCGCATTTCCTGGTGCCGATCGTCGCGCAGAACGCCACTCTGCTGCAAGGCGAGTGGAAGAAGCTCGTTTGCGAGGATCTGATCATGCCGTCATTCAAAATCAGCCGATTTGAAGCGGTCGGGCGGCGGCTCAAACGCAATTATGCCTTCATTTACGCGATCATTCTCGTGGCATGGGTGACCAAGATCTTCCTCCACGCGAAGGTTCCCATTACTTCGTTCAGCTCGTTCTACGAGGCATTGCACACCGGCAACTCGATCCCAAGCTGGTTCGTCGCCGCGATCTTTCTTACGACGTTTTCGACGATCGTCGGCACCACCGTCTACATTTCACGGCGCACCAGCGGCGAGATCTCCGAGTTCGGGACACACCGTTCGCTGTGGCGGATTTGACCCGGCTTTGGTCGGGATACGGTGGTTGCAATCTTGTCGCGGCGGGATAATTTCTGGCGCCTCATGCGTCCCTTGTTGACCAGCCGACTTACTCCGCTCCGCGATCTCTCGCAGCGCACTCTCGTGCGCGCGGATCGCGGAGCTCGTTTCGTTTAATCGTCGGCTGACGCTGCTTCGGGCGGAAGAGCGGTCGGTCTTCTCCGTCCCGTCTACCGCCCGTAAATCAGCTCCCACACATGATCTCGCAGCCTCAAAACAAGTATCGCTCTTTTCCACCCGTGCCGATTCAGGACCGGCAATGGCCAACGCGGACGCTCTCCCATGCGCCGATGTGGTGCAGCGTGGATCTTCGGGATGGAAACCAGGCGCTGGCGGTCCCGATGAACGTCTCCCAAAAGCTGGAGCTTTTCGATGCGTTGGTTCGGTGCGGCTTCAAACAGATCGAAGTAGGCTTTCCGTCCGCGTCGAATACGGAGTTCGAGTTCAATCGGCGGTTGATCGAGGAGGGACGGATTCCCGATGACGTGACCATCCAATGCCTCGTCCAGGCTCGTGAAGACTTGATCGACCGGACCGTGGAATCGCTCGTCGGGGCGAAGCGCGTGATCATCCACCTCTATAACTCGACGTCGCCTGCTCAACGGCGGGTTGTTTTCGGAAAATCGAAGGACGAAATCGTGCAGGTCGCGGTGCAAGGGGCGCGCTGGATTCAGGAGAGGCTCCCCAGGTTGGCTGGAACGGACGTGACGCTTCAGTATTCGCCCGAGAGTTTTTCGGCGACCGAAGTCGAGTTCGCGAAAGAGATTTCGGAGGCGGTCATCGATGTCTGGCAACCGACACCCGAAAGAAAGATGATCCTCAATCTTCCCGACACCGTGGAGGTCGCGATGCCGAACGTGTACGCGGATCAGATCGAGTGGATGTGTCGCAACATCAAATGTCGCGATGCGCTGATCATCAGCCTCCACACGCACAATGATCGCGGCACTGGCGTCGCCGCTACGGAGCTTGGCCTTCTGGCGGGTGCGGATCGGGTCGAGGGTACTCTTTTTGGAAACGGCGAACGGACCGGGAATCTCGATATCGTCATCGTTGCGATGAATTTTTTCATGCACGGCATTCCGACGGGATTGGATTTTACGGACCTGAATTCGCTCCGCGAAATCTATGAACGCTGCACGGGAATGACCGTACCCGCACGCCAGCCGTACGCCGGTGAACTGGTGTTCACCGCGTTTTCCGGGTCACATCAGGATGCGATTAAGAAGGGCTTGGCGGAATGGGAGCGCGGCGAACGAACGCAATGGGACGTGCCTTATCTCGCGATCGATCCAGCCGACGTCGGACGCGAATATCGCGAGGTGATCCGGGTCAACAGCCAGAGCGGCAAGGGCGGCGTTGCTTACTTGTTGGAGAGCGAATTTGGCATCGAGCTGCCGAAAGATATGCAGCGTGAATTCGGACCCCTGGCAAACGACGAGGTGGACCGCCTCGGACGCGAAGTGAGCGCGACGGAACTGCGCGGCATGTTTTTGCGCGAATACGTAGAGCGGAACGCCCCTTGGAAACTGGTCCACTTTCACGCGGATGGGGTCGACGGAGTTTTCCATTGCCGCGCTTCGGCGACGAACTCCGGTGAGGAGGTGCGACTGACCGGGGAAGGCAACGGCCCGATCGCTGCGTTCGTCCAGGCGCTGCTCAGTGCAGGGACTCCGCCATTCGAGGTGACGAATTTTAAGCAACACGCGCTGAGTGCGGGCAGCGAGGCCAGCGCGATCGCCTACGTGCAAATCAGATTTGAAACCGGCACATCGAAATGGGGCGCAGGGATCGATACGAACATCGAGTTGGCATCGATCAAAGCCGTCCTTAGCGCTCTGAATCGCGCGATCCCCACTCGCTAACCAAGCGTCGTCGGGTCTCCCGCCTCGATGCCGAGCATCGACCCGATCCGCGTACGGAGCTCTCGCTGAATCGTCTCGATGCGAAGGTTGGCGTTGAGGACCGTGAATCCATATTCTCGCTGCATCTTGGTAAATTCGGCCTGCAACATCCGCTGATACTTGATGAATGAATCGAACATGTCGCGAGACAAGCCGAGGTCCATTCCACTCTCCCAGTAGTCGAGCGTCGCGTTCTTTTGGAAGTTGCGCTCGATAAGAGCGCGTCCGCTGGTTTTGAAATAAAATACGCAGTCTGGGACGATGGCCGGACTGTAAAGGTTGCGGGTCCAATCGTGATCGGCTCCTCGCACCAGATCGCGCGCCATCAACGTGTAGACGTACCGATCCGCGATGACGATGAAGCCAGCGCGAAGTGCCGGGACCATGTCGTGGACCATTTGGTCGAAAAAATCCGTGGCGTAAAACAGCGACAGCGTTGTGTTGGTCAGCACGTTGCCCTGCTTCGCGTTCTCGAGTTCTTCGCTCACGAGCGTGGATCTTCGGAGGCCCATGTGGCGCACGGCGAACCCGTTGGCCTCGAGCCATCGGCTGAGTTGCTGAATCTGCGTCGAACGACCGGAGCCGTCAGCGCCTTCGATCACGAAAAGCTTGCCGGCGAAGTTGGTATCCTTCACCTCAGGCGGACATCTGCCAAAAAAGGCCTTTTCGTTCGTCATTTAGACTCGCCTCCGAAACGCCGGCAGATCAATCCGATCGGCGATGAGCGCGCGGACTTCGGCCTGTTGGACGTGAATTTCCTGGCTGGCGTTAATGACCGTAAAACCGAATTGCTCCAGCATCCCCTCATACTCGGCGAGGATTCTTCCCTGAAAGATACGAAAGCTTTCGTAAGGATCCGTGCTCCAACCCATATCCAAACCGGCCTCATGATATTTGAGTTGCGGCCGGCCCTCCAGAATCCGACGCAGCGAAGTCTCCAGTGCTACCCGAAAGTAAAGAGTGATGTCCGGCAGCACGGCAAAACTGTAGAGTCGCTCGACCCATTCGCGATCGACACCGCGCACGGCATCACGAGCGAGCGCGGTGAATATGTATCTGTCGCACAGCACAATATACCCCGCACGGAGGAGCGGAAGAATCTGCCGGTCGTACCGATCGGCAAAATCCGTGCAATGAATGAGCGAAAAGGTCGTCGGCGTGAGGAGTTGCCTCTTTTTCCCCTTCGTGGTCGATTTTTTTACCAGCACCGAGGAGTTCCACTCCGTGAAAAACACGCGGTATCCCTCCAACTCGAGCCAGCGCTTTACAAGGTAGATCTGGGTGGACTTTCCTGAGCCATCCAAACCCTCGACAGCGATGAGTTTTCCTGAATAGTTGCGGGTCGGTGAAACCACGATCGGGATACTTGCAATTCGCCTGCGACATTGCAACGCGAAATCGCGAGCCCGATTATTCTGGCATAAGATACTTTACGACAACTAGTTACATATCACTTTCCGGTCGCACTATCGCTTTATGAATCGTGAAGAAATATTATCGATCGCCGTTGAAGCGCGGAGTCGCGCCTATGCGCCGTATTCGCGCTTTCAGGTCGGTGCTGCACTGGAGACGAGCACGGGTGAGGTCTTTGACGGCTGCAATGTTGAAAATCTTTCGTTTGGTCTCACCATCTGCGCCGAACGCTGCGCGGTGTTTTCCGCGATCGCCGCAGGGGCTCGGCGATTTTCCCGAATTGTGATTGTCGCCGATTCTCGAGAACCCGTCACCCCATGTGGTGCGTGCCGACAAGTTCTCGCCGAATTTTCGGATGATCTGGAGATTCGCTGCGTCAACCTTCAAGGGGATGAATTTGTGTCGACCCTGCGGGACCTTCTGCCCCGTGCTAAAGCCGGGATCCTCGATTCGCCGTGTTCCACGTAGAACTTTGCCGTGTTCATCTACCCTAAACACTACGATGTGATCGTCATTGGTGCGGGGCATGCCGGGATTGAGGCGGCCGCAGCCAGCGCGCGCCTTGGCTGCCAGACCCTGATGATGACTCAGAACCTCGATTCGGTCGGTCAGATGTCTTGCAACCCCGCCATTGGCGGTCAGGCGAAGGGGCAAATCGTGCGAGAGATCGACGCTTTGGGGGGAATCATGGGCATCAATACGGATGCTACGAGTATTCAGTTTCGAATGCTCAACGCCAGAAAAGGTCCAAGCGTTCGATCGCCCCGGGCCCAATGCGACAAAAAGGCGTATCAGTTCCGGGCGAAAGCCGTTCTCGAACGCCAGTCAAACTTGGACCTCAAGCAAGGCAATATCGTCCGGATCCTGACCGACGAAACCGGCGCCTGCGGCATCGAAACCAATCTCGGACTCCGCGTCCTCGCCTCCTCCGTCGTCGTGACCACAGGCACCTTCATGCGAGGATTGCTTCACGTCGGCCTCCAGAACCAAATGGGCGGACGAATGGGAGATGGTTTTTCGACGCTGAGCGATTGCCTCAAAGATCTAGGCTTCGAAGTCGGCCGGTTTAAGACCGGCACACCGTGTCGATTGAATGGTAGGTCGATTGATTTTGATAAATGCCTCCGCCAACTTGGTGATGAACCAGCTTTGCCGTTCTCATTCACGCCCGAGGTGTTGGGGGCAAAACGCGATGACATCTTCACCCTCAATCATTGGAAAGACGGAGTGTTCCATGTGGAACAACTTCCTTGTTGGGTGACTTACACCAATCCCCGCACCCACGATCTGATCCGTCACAATCTGGATAAATCCCCGCTTTACGCCGGCAAGATCGAGGGCGTAGGACCACGATATTGCCCTTCCATCGAAGATAAAATCGTGAAGTTTTCGGACAAAGACCAACATCAGATCTTTCTGGAACCAGAGGGACGCCATACCGAAGAATACTACGTCAACGGTGTGTCGACGAGTCTGCCGATGGAAGTTCAATATGCGTTCATTCGGAGTATCGAGGGCCTCGCAAATGCGGAAATCATGCGTCCCGGATACGCAGTTGAGTACGATTATTGTCCTCCGACTCAACTCAAACACACCCTCGAAACCAAACGGATTCCTCGCCTGTACTTTGCCGGCCAAATCAACGGCACCTCGGGATACGAAGAGGCAGGAGCACAAGGGCTAGTGGCTGGAGCCAATGCTGCACTCAATATATTGGGTAAACCCCCACTGACACTATCGCGAGCCGATGCATACATCGGCGTGCTCGTGGATGATCTCGTCACCAAAGGAACCCCAGAACCGTACCGGATGTTTACGAGCCGCGCCGAACACAGGCTCGTGCTCCGACAGGACAATGCCGACCTTCGCCTGACGCCACTGGCGCATTCCGCAGGACTGATCGACGCGCACCGTTGGGCGAAACTTCAGAAAAAACTGACAAATCTCGAACGTCTTCGCACACAGGTGGCGACACAATCCTTCGACGGAGTGAAACTCTTCCAATGGCTGAAACGACCCGAGAACTCAGTCGCCGCACTACCCGGGGCCGTGACGACCGGCTTTGACCTCGAACAATGGGAAGCCGTTGAAGTGGAGTTGAAATACGCCGGCTACATCGTCCGTCAGGAAGCAGCCATTGAACGGCTCCGAGGACAGGACGAGAAGCGGATCCCAACGGCACTCGAATACAACACCGTGCCAGGTCTGCGACTCGAGACTCGCCAAAAACTCGAACAGGTCCGTCCCGAAACCATCGGCCAAGCCAGTCGAATCAGCGGCGTCACACCGGCCGATATCGCTTTGCTTTCAGTCTTCCTGCAAAAACCATCCCGAAACGCGTGAGTGACGATCACGAACCGGCTCTCCGAACCAGATGGCTCGCTCCGCTCCTCATCGGGGCCTTCTTCGCTGCTGTTTCGCTCCTGATGTTCGCCGGGGCCATGGGGCGTAATCTAAACCACGATGAACATCAGTTTCTCGTGCCCGGAGCGCTGCTTGCCCGGAACGCTCTCCACCCTTTTCGCGACTTCCCGATCTTTCACCTACCGAATCTCGTGTTCGTCTATTCGGCCCTCGACCGACTATTCGATCGTCCACTGTTTGTCGCCCGCTCATTTTCGGCGTTATGTGCCACGCTCAGTTCGGTTCTGATCTTCCATTTTTGCTGGAACCGCACTTGTTCGAAACCCGTTCAATGGCGGCTTGCATTCGCCGTCGGCGCGGCGCTGCTGCTCATTTTCGATCCGCTCTTCGCTTATACTACGGGGAGGACCTGGAATCACGACCTCCCCTCCCTGCTGACGGTCGCCGCTGTCCTCCTGCACATCGGCGCCGCTGAACGAAACTCCCTCTGCCTTGCCATGTGTAGCGCCCTCGCCGCGGGGTTGGCAGCAGGAACCCGCCTTACCTACGCTCCCATTCTCATTCCCCTTTGGCTTTCGATCTGGGCTTTTCCATTACCCATCCGACGACGGTTCGCGCTCGCTTCAGCCTACATCGCGACCGCGACGGTAGCGCTCGGCCCGTCGCTTTATTATCTGATTACGCACCGAGAGGCATTTCTCTTCGGAAATTTTGAATTTCCGAGGCTTCGTCTACTCGACCCGGAAAATGAGCGCATCCGAAAGACGATGACCATCAGCCGCAAGCTGCGGTTCTTTTTTAAAGAAGTCGCACTTCCGAGTCATCCTCTCTTCCTGGCGTACCTCTTGTTTTCCCTTTACCCGGCGATCTCATGGCTCCGTCGCCGTAACGGCTCCCTGGCTGCGGGCGTCATTCTGGCGATCCTTCCGTTTGCCCTCATTGGCTGCTTCGCGCCGTCCCGTTACCAATATCAACATTTCTTCGTCATCGTTCCACTACTCGTCCTTGGAACCGTCGCCGGCTTCACCTGCCCAGGGGCTCCTCGATGGCAGACACGTTTTGGTACATACTTGGCGCTTATATTTTGTGTAAGCTCTTTGTCGTTAGGACTTTCTGCATACTCTGTCGCGCGCAACCCGTTCAAACCGTCTGAATGGTTTCCGTATCGAATTCGCAAACTCGGCCTGGAGATCGCGAACCGCGCTCCGACCGGAAAAGTCCTTACCCTCGCTCCGGCATACCCCATCGAAGGCGGATCAGCAGTGTATCCGGAATTCGCCACCGGACCCTTCGCATGGCGTTCGGCAAGATTCGTCAAAGCCGATCGCCGATCAGCTTTGCGAATCGTTGCTCCGTCCGATCTCTCCGCCTTCCTGGAGAGCGATCCGCCCGGCGCAATCCTGACTGGAGTCGAGGATAAGGCCCTGGAATTGCCCTTCGTCGACTACGCGAAGGACCACCATTTTCGCGCCTTAAAACTAGACGGCAACCGGACCCTTTGGGTTCCCCAGCCAACAGATCCTTGATCCACCGGGATTCCCCGAACGTTCGCGTCACCAGCGCGTCCCGCCGTTTTGCTGCGTCAATGCGGATGCGCTCGGCCCACACCCGGCTGGATAAAATGATGTTTGTTCGCTCCCCTTTTTCACAAAACGCGCTAGAATCGAAATAATTTGTCCGCCGACCCAACCAGCGTTACGACCATTCCGCCCGTTTTATCTCCTTTAGTCTCCCGTCCACGTCAGATTCCCCCTGCCGCAGCTTTCGGTAAAACATTTTATCCAATCCCCTCACTGAGGAACCCGTCATGATCCAACGCTTTTTGAACTCCAACGCGTGGCAGCACATCCAACGTCTCAGGAGGAAATCTCCCGCTGCGCCACTGTCATTCGCGCGCCCTTCGCACGGGCAGAAAATCGAAATCCTCGAAAGTCGCATTGCTCCCGCGGCAGTACTGACCATCGGGGCGGGGGAAAACACCTCATTCGTAGGCGACGGCGCAAGCGACAACACGACGGTTTTCAATGTGGGCGGCACGCACACTGGGTTTTACAACAGCGGCGGCTTAAGCACGACGAACACAGTCGATGGCGTGGACATCATCCAAATCAGCGCCAATGAAATCCACGTCCGCAGCACATTCATCGACGGCGGCACGCTGACGATGACGGGCGGCGCCGGCACGGACGACATTCTCTTCAACGCCGGGCTGCAAAGCTTCACTGGCCTATCCGCGGATTACGAAACAGTGCAGACGCTGCCAGCACTGACGATCGGTGGCGGTGGACTGTTTATCAACGCCTCGGCGGGCACGCTGGTCGTCGCAGGAAATATCAGCAAGACGAGCGGCGGCGATGCCACGGCGGATTTGCGCGCGAGCGACAGCATCGTTTTCAACGGCGGCGCGGACATCACGAGCACCGCGGGCAAACTCCACGTGATCCTCAATGCCGACCGCGACGCGAACTCAAGCGGCGGCGTATTCATCAACTCCGGCGGCACGACGATCAATACCAACGGCGGCGACTTCACCATCGGCGGCGGGGCGACGCCCGGCAGCACGCCTGTCTATGGCCCTACCGACAAGGCCATCTACATGAGCGGCGCGACGATCTCGACGGGCGCCGGGAACATCAGCATCCGCGGCAGGGGCGACGCGTTCAGCGGCGGCGGGCCCTCCACGGGCATCGATCTGGTCGCCGGCACGCTCATCCAGACGAGCACGGGTTCGATAACGCTGGAAGGCACGGGCGGCGCGGTGAGTGATCAGTACACACGTGGCGTGTCCCTCTTCGACAACACTATCGTGGAAACGACCGCGGGCGGGAACATCACCGTCATCGCAAAAACTTCCGGCACCGGGAGCGACGCGCAGGGTCTCGCGATTCTCAACGGTGGCGGCGGTCCATCGAAGATTCGCACGACCGGCGCGAGCGGTGACATCACCATCACCGACACGACGACCATTGACGGCACAAACGCGCACGGGATTTTCCTCGATACGAATGGCGCGGTGAGCACGACGGGTGGTGCCATCTCGCTCGACACGACGCGCGACATCTTTGTCAAAGCTGGATCGACCGTCACGACGACGAACGGTAACGCCACTCTGAGCGCGAACCAACAGGTCACACCGACCAGCGGCAATTTCATCGGTATTTACGTGGACGGCCACATCCAGTCCAATGGCACCGGCGTCGTCTCAGTGGCGGGCAAGGGCGGCGCGACGGGCGCTGGCAGTCAGCACGGCGTGGTAGTGACGAACACCGGACTCATCTCCGGCGGCAGCGGCGCGGGTGATAAGACCATCGTGCTCGGCACGGGCGGGGCCACCACTGCGGGATCATTCAACACGGGCGTTTACATGCCCGCCAATTCTCCCAACGCCCTCATCACATCGGGCGGCGGAAACGTCGTCGTGACCGGCACCGGCGGCAGCGGCGCGGTGGATGGAAATATCGGCGTGGATCTCGACTACGTATCCGGTCGGATCACGGCTGCGGGCACCGGCAATGTGACTGTCACCGGCACCGCGGTGTCCTCCAATCCCGGCTCCATCGGCGTATTCATTTACGACTCGTCGACCATCGATTCGGCGGGCGGCAACGTGACGGTGACCGGCACTGGCGGCCCGGGATCTTCCAGCGATCATTACGGCATTTTCAACACCGGCACCATCGGCGCGACAGGCAGCGGCAACGTCGTCGTGACTGGTACAGGCGGCACCACCGGCGCGGCCGGCACGGGCGTGCTCATCCGTTTCATCGGCAAAATTTCCTCCGTCAATGGAACGATCCAGGTCACGGGCGCGTCCGCGGCGAACAATTACGGGATCGACTTCGAATCAGGCGGCCAGATTTTCAGCACCGGCAATCAAGCAATCACGCTGATCACGGACAGCATGCGGATCCAAGGCAGCGCCACGATCAACTCCGGCTCCGGCGCGACGACGATCAACACGCGCACGGCGGGCACCTTCATCAACCTCGGCGGCTCGGATGCCCTCAGCGGCAGCCCCCTCACGCTCGGCCTGACGGATGCGGAACTCGACACGATCACAGCAGGGACGCTGAACATCGGCAACGCGAGCAGCGGGGCGCTCACCGTCAGTGCGGCGATCACGCACCTGAATACGAACGCGATCATCCTCACTGCGGGGACCGGACAGACCATCAATCTCAACGCCAGCTTCACGACCGCGGGCGGGCCGGTGACTTTCTCGAAAGCGACCGTGCTCGGGGCAAACGCAACCGTGGATACGAGCAATGGCGGCGGCACGCCAGCGGGCGCGGCGATCACCTTCTCCAGCACGATCAACCTCGGTGCGAACACGCTGACGCATAATGCGGGTGCCACGGCGACGAGCATCAGCACCTTGATCAGCGGCGCGGGCGGCGGTTTGACCAAGCAGGGCACAGGCACGCTGACGCTGAGCAATGCGAACAACTACACCGGCGCAACCGCGATCACCGCGGGCACGCTCGCGGTGAATGGCTCGATCACCAGCAATGTGACGGTGACTTCCCCCGGCACGCTCGGCGGAAATGGGACGATCACCGGGAATGTCTCCGGCAATGGCACGGTCGCCGCGGGGACCAGCCCGGGCACGCTCACCATCGCGGGCAATTTTACCCCGACGGGCACCGTCGCCTTCGATGTGAACCAGCCGTACACGACGGCGGGTACCGACTACGACCAGATCATTGTTGGCGGTACTGTTGACCTCAGCGGCGCGACGCTCACCTTCAGCGGCGGCACCGCAGCGGCGAGCGCGCAGCAGGTTCTCAAGCTCATCAGCAAGACCTCCGGCGGCGCGACCGTCGCGAGCATTACGCCGGTGGAAGGCGGCACCGTCACACTCGGCTCGGCCACTTTCAAAATCTTCTATAATGGCGGCGACGGCAACGATGTCGTCCTCGTCGATGCGAGCACGCCTGCGACGGTTTACGTCGAGGACACCACGTGGAGCGGCTTCACGAACGGCACCGTGATTACCGACGCAGATTTCGGTACGGCGGGAAATCAGCCCGCCGTCTTCGGCGTGAATGCGTTCACGACAATCGGCACCGGCATCGGCGCGGTGACCACGAGCGGCAACATCATCGTCAACGACGGAACCTACGGCGAAGCGGTAACCTTGAACGGGACGAAGACGCTCACGATCACCACGAGCGCGTCCGTCACGGCGAATTCCTTCGCGAGCATCGCGGGCACCACGCTCGCGATCAATGGATCGGGCTTCACCACCGGGAACGGCACGGACACGACCCTCGCGGGAGTGATCACGGGCAGCGGCGGACTCACGAAACAGGGCTCGGGCAAACTCACGATCACCGGAAACAACTCCGGATATTCCGGCACGACCACACTCACCCTCGGCACGCTCGACGTGCAGAATGACAACGCGGTCGGCACCGGGACGCTGGCGCTCAATGGTGGCACGATCCAGTCCGGCAGTGGCGCGCGGACTCTCGCGATCAATACGACCGTCGGCGGAAACTTCACGGTCGGCGGCACGAACAGCGTCCACCTTGGCGACGCGACTCACGGCACCAATCTCGGCGGCGCGGCCCGCACGATCACCGTCACGAACTCGTCGATGAACTTTTTCCTCGACGGCACGGTGACCAACGGCGGCCTCGTGAAGAGCGGCTCGGGACGGCTCGCGCTCACGAATGGGAGCAGCACCTTTGCGGGCGGCGTCACGATCAGCGGCGGGTCCGTCACGGTCGACGCGAGCAGCAATCCCACGTCGGGCACGCCGACGAGCGGACCGCTCGGCACCGGCACGATCACTTTCAACACGAGCGGCGCCGTCCTCGCGGCGACCAGCGCGACACGCACCCTGGCCAATGCGATCACGGTCAACGCGGATTTTACCCTCGGGCAGACCGGCGCCACGCAAAGCCTGGTGCTGAACGGCGCGATGGATCTGACCGCCGGCACGCGCGCGGTGACCATTGATGCCACGACGAGTGCGGCCACGTTCGGCGGTGCCGGCAGCAACGGCAGCCTCAGCAAGCTCGGCACCGGGACGCTGATCTTGACGGGGACCAATCTTTACGGCGCCGTCGCGATCGGCGCGGGCACTCTTCAGATCGGCAATGGCGGGACCACGGGCACCACCGGCAGCGGCACTGTGACCAACAGTGCGTCTCTGGTTTACAACCGCAGCAACGCCTTCACAGAGGCAAACACGATCACCGGCAGCGGCTCGCTCACCGTCACCAATTCGGGCGGCGCGACCTTCAGCAGCAATGTGGACGCGACCACGGTGACCCTCACGGCTACGACTGGCACGATCACGTTCGACGGAAACCTCACTGCGACCACGCTCAATACGGCGAACTCGGGCTACAACCTCGCGCTCAACGGCGGCACCACGTCGTTCACGAATGACGTGAACTTCCTCAACACCGGCTCGGTCACGCTCGGAAATGGCGGGGACACGCTCACCTTCGCCGGCGGCCTCGCGACGACGGGAAATGCCAGCAATCCTTCCAGCACAAACATCGGCGGCACGATCCGAACGAACGGCCAGGCGCTCGATCTCGGAGCCACCACCGTCACGGCGACAAGCTCGCTCGCGACCAACAACACCGTCGCCGCGGGCGCTGCGCTGAACGTCGGCGCGATCACCGGCAGCAGCTTTGGCCTCACCCTCGCAGCGGGCACGTCGGGTGGAATCACTCTCGGCGGCGCCGTTTCGTTGAACGCGCTGACGACCACGAGCTCGACTCTGGGCTCGCTCCCGGCGCTTACGATCGGCGCGGGCGGATTGAGCATTACGACTACCGGCGGGGCCATCGCGCAGACGGGCAACCTGACGATAACGGGCACATCGAATTTCAACTCCGGCGCCAATGCGATCACGCTGGCGAATAGCTCCAATGCCTTCACCGGCGCGGTCACTCTCAACACCACCGGTTTGAACGATGCGTCGCTGAGAAACGATCTGGCGACAGTGCTAGCAGCCTCGACGGTTGGCGGCAACCTGTCGGTCATCAGCCACTACAACCTGTCGCAGAACGGGGTGCTGACGGTGGGGGGCACCTCGTCATTCACGGGCACCGCGACAAACGCGACCATCAACCTGACGCTGGCGAATTCGCTCACGGGAGCGGTCACGCTCAACACCGGCGGGACCGGAGCCACCGTGAATCTGACGAATGCCATCGCTCTGTCCCTCGCGGCTTCCTCGGTGGGAGGCCCGTTGAGCGTGACCGCCCCAGGCATCACCGTGAGCGGCGCGCTTTCCCTCGGCATCAGCTCGACGCTCAGTTCCTCCGCCGGCATCACTTTCAACAACGCGGTGACGATGGCGGTGAACCAGAATTTGACGGCCACGGCGACCGGCACGAGCACCGGGACGATCAGCTTCGCCAATTCGAGCGCGACGCTCGCGGCGAGCGGCACCGGTGCGATCTCGCTGACGACCGCGCGCGACATTTCGCTCGCCAGCGGATCGAGCATCTCGACGGTGAATGGAAACCTCACCCTTTCCGCGAACTCGGCGGGGACGAATACGGACACCTTCGACGGCATCGACGTGAATGCGGCGACCGTTCAAGTCACCGGCAGCGGCAACCTGACGCTCACGGGCAAGGGCGGCACCGGCGGCGGCGCGAACCCAGACGGCGTCGTCATCCGCGGTGGGGGCGTGGTTTCCGGCGGGACGAGCGGAACCGTGTCGGTCACGGGGACTGGCGGCACAGGAACTTCGGACAGCAGCGGGACGAACAGCTTGGTAGGCGTGAAGATTACCGGAACGAACTCGAGGGTCACGTCCACCGGCGCGAATGTTCAAGTGACCGGGTTCGGCGGGAGCAGCCCCACCGGCACCGCCGTGGGCGGCGTGCTTGCCTTGTTCAACGGCAGCATTTCGGCCGGTGGCAGTGGTTCGGTGACCGTCGTGGGAACCGGCGGAAGTGGGACCGGTATTGCTTTCGGGGTGGATGTCGTCGGCACGAGCAGCTTCATCACTTCGGCCAACGGTCCGGTGCAGGTCACCGGCACCGGCGGAAGCGGCGGGGCCGGTAACTACGGCGTGCTTCTTCAAGTAAATGCTATCACGTCTGGTGGGGCGAACCCGGTGACGGTGACGGGGACGGGCGGCACGGGGGTGGGTGGAAGCCATATCGGCGTCCAGCAGACTGGCGGGACTCTCACGTCCGGCGGTGGCAATGTCGTCGTTACCGGCACAGCGGGCACCGGCGGAACCGGCAACCTCGGATTGCAAATCACGGGCGGGTCAATCACCACGGCGACCAACGGCGGCAACGTGACCCTCATCGCGGACACAATGAACCTCGCCAGCACGGTGAGCGCGAACAGCGGCAGCACCGTGACGCTGCGGCAGAAGACGAACACCGTGGCGATCAACCTCGGCTCGGCGGTGGATACCACGGCGAGCACACTGGAGCTTTCCAGCACGGAGCTTGGCTTTGTGAGCGCGGGCACCGTGCAAATCGGCGACAGCAACAGCGGGGCGATCACGGTGAGCGCGGCGATTTCGCATACGAATACGAATGCGCTCACGCTGACGGCGGGGACGGGACAGAACATCAACCTCAACGCGAACTTCACCACCGCAGGCGGGCCGGTGACCTTCTCGAATGCAGTCGCTGTCGGCGGCACCGCGTTGGTTGATACGACCAATGCGGGCGGGACGGCAACCGGCGCGGCGATCCTTTTCTCGGGAGCGACGACGCTGAGCGCAGGACTGACGGCGACGGCAGGCGCTGGGAATATCACCTTCACCGGCACGGTCAATGGCGGCCAGGCGCTCACTGCCAATACCACCGGCGCGACCCTCTTCAACACGACGGTCGGCGCGACCACGCCGCTGGCGAGCCTGACGACCGACGCGGGTGGGACGAGCACCCTCACCGGCAACGTCACCACCACCGGCGTACAGAGCTACGGCGACAACGTGACGGTTGCGGCCACGAGTGCGCTCGGCACGACGAATGGCGCGGTGACCTTCAGCGGAACGACGACGCTCAACGCCGGGCTCACCGTCAGTTCGGGCGCGGGCAACATCGCCTTCACCGGCGCGGTCAATGGCGGCCAGGCGCTGGTGGCGAACAGCACGGGCGCGACGCTCTTCAGCACGACGGTCGGCGCGACTACTCCGCTGGCGAGCCTGACGACGGATGCGGGTGGAACGACCACCCTCACGGGCAACGTTACGACGACTGGCGTGCAGAGCTACGGGGACAACGTGACCATCGCCGCGACGAGCGTGCTCGGCACGACGAACAACGCCGTCACGTTCGGCGGCACGACCACGCTGAACGCCGGGCTGACGGTAAGCACCGGGTCGGGTGGCATCACCTTCACCGGAGCGGTGAATGGCGGGCAGGCGCTGGTGGCAAATAGCACGGGCGCGACGCTCTTCAGCACGACGGTCGGCGCGACCACTCCTCTGGCGAGTTTGACGACGGATGCCGGTGGAACGACCACCCTCACAGGCAACGTCACGACGACCGGCGTGCAGAGCTACGGCGACAACGTGACCATCGCGGCCACGAGCACGCTTGCGACGACGAACAGCGCCGTGACTTTTAACGGCGCAACGACGCTCAATGCGAATCTGACCGTCACCGCGGGCACGGCGGACATCCAATTCATCAGCACCATCAATGGCGCGCAGGCGCTGGTGCTCAACTCGAGCGGAAACAACATTTTCACGACGCTGGTCGGAGGCGTGACGCCTTTGGCATCGGTGACGACGGATGCCGGCGGGGCTACGTCCATTTTTGGCGGAGTAACCACAACTGGTGCGCAGTTCTACGGAGACTTATTCGGCATGCCGTCAGGCTCCAACCTGACCAACACGGTCACCACGACCAACAGCGCGGTGACGTTTAACGCGGGCGTCAGCCTGAGCAGAGAGCTGACGGTGAATGCGGGAAGCGGAAACGTTACCTTCAACGTTCAGGTTCGCGCCAATTTCCAACCGTTGACGGTCAACAGCACCGGTGCCACCGCGTTCAACGGCCCGGTCGGCACCGTGCGGCCGCTCGGGAGCCTCACCACTGATGCAGGCGGCACGACGACCTTCAATAACACCGTCCTCACCACCGGCGCGCAGAGTTACGGCGACAACGTGACCATCAACGGGACGAGCACGATGACGGGGAGCGTGGTGACTTTCAGCGGCACGACGACGCTCAACGCCGGGCTCACCGTCAGCACGGGCGCGGGCAATATCACCTTCACCGGCGCGGTGAATGGCGGGCAGGCGCTGGTGGCGAACAGCACCGGGGCGACGCTCTTCAGCACGACCGTCGGC
Organism: Chthoniobacteraceae bacterium; assembly: GCA_043735935.1. Taxonomy (GTDB): domain Bacteria; phylum Verrucomicrobiota; class Verrucomicrobiia; order Chthoniobacterales; family Chthoniobacteraceae; genus JANLQB01. Next base: position 3,371 of record JAYTDO010000296.1, on the reverse strand, counting down.
GGCACCACGCCGCTGGCCAGTCTCACGACTGACGCGGGTGGAACAACCACTCTCACGGGCAACGTCACCACCACCGGCATCCAGAGCTTCGACGACAATGTCACGATCGCCGCGACGAGCGTGCTCGGCACGACGAACAACGCCGTCACCATCGGCGGCACGACCACGCTCAATGCGAGCCTCACCGTCAGTTCGGGCGCGGGCAACATCACCTTCACAGGCACGGTGAACGGCGCGCAGGCGCTGGTGGCGAACAGCACGGGCGCGACGCTCTTCAGCACGACCGTCGGTGCGACCACGCCTCTGGCCAGTCTCACGACCAACCCAGGCGGAACTACGACGCTGACCGGCAACGTCACCACCACCGGCGTACAGAGCTACGGCGACAACGTGACCATCGCCGCGACGAGCGTGCTCGGCACCACGAACAACGCCGTCACCATCGGCGGCACGACCACGCTCAACGCGGGGCTCACCGTCAGTTCGGGCGCGGGCAACATCACCTTCACCGGCGCGCTCAATGGCGGCCAAGCGCTGGTGGCGAACAGCACCGGGGCGACGCTCTTCAGCACGACCGTCGGTGCGACCACGCCGCTGGCCAGTCTCACGACCGACGCGGGTGGAACAACCACTCTCACGGGCAACGTCACCACCACCGGCATCCAGAGCTTCGGCGACGACGTGACCATCGCCGCGACGGGCGTGCTCGGCACGACGAATAGCGCCGTCACCATCGGCGGAACGACCACGCTCAATGCGGGGCTCACCGTCAGCACGGGCACGGGTAACATCACCTTCACTGGCGCGGTCAATGGCGGCCAGGCGCTCACCACCACGAACACCGGCGCAACGCTCTTCAGCGCGGCGGTCGGCGGCACGACTCCGCTCTCTTCGGTCACGGTCACGGCCACGAATCTCAACGCCACCGCGATCGGCCTCGCCAGCGCCGGCGCGCTTTCCGTCACGAACACCGGCACTACCAGCGCGATCACCGGCATCATCTCCGGCACAAACGCAACGCTGACCAAAGCCGGCGGCGGCACACTCACGCTTTCCGGCGCGAACTCCTTCAGCGGCGCGACCGCGATCACCACCGGCACGCTCGCGCTCGCCAGCTCCACGTCGAACAACAACATCGCCAATTCCCCGACGATCACCCTCGGCTCGGGTGCTACGCTCGATGTGACGGGCCTCGACAATGGTCCCGTCTTGGACACGCTCGTCCTCGGCAGCGGCCAGACCCTCAAGGGCACAGGTACCGTCGCCGGCAAACTCATCGCGGCCAGCGGATCGACCATCGCTCCCGGCGCGAGCCCCGGCATCATCACCACGGGCGACGTTACCTTTAACAGCGGCTCGACCCTCGCGATCGAGATCAATGGAACGACGGTCGGTACCGGCTACGACCGCCTCAGTTCCAGCGGCAGCGTCAATCTAGGCAACGCCACGCTCTCCCTCACCGGGACGCTCACGCCCGTCTCCGGAAACTCATTCACGATCGTCACGGCGACGACTGCGGTTTCAAATACTTTCAACGGCTTGCCGGGAGGCACAAACGTCTTCCTCAACGGCCAGGCGCTCGATGTCACTTACAACACCGGAAGCGTCGTCCTTGCGTTCGACTCCACGCCGGTGATCGAAGGGTCGGGCGCGGCGGATACCTTTACCATTTCGAAAGACGGGTCGGGCAACATCATCGTGAAGCAGGGCGTCACGACCATCATCACCACCCCGCAATCGAGCCTCACGGGCCTGACGATCAACGGCAACGATGGCAACGACACGCTGACGATCGACTATTCGGCGGCGGGCGGGTTCTTCACCCTGCCGATCAATTTCAACGGCGGAAATCCGACCAGCGGAAGCGGTGACACGCTCGTGCTCATCGATGGCCCCGGCACCGCGACGACCATTGCTCACAGCTTCACCAACGCCCACGACGGTATGGTGAACATCGACGGCACGCTGATCACCTACACGGGCCTCGAGCCGGTCACCGACAATCTGGACGCCGTCAACCGCACGTTCACCTTCACCGGAGGCTCCGAAACGATCACCCTCGTCGATGCGACGTCCGGGATGATGACGATCGGTTCGACTCTGGGCGAAAGCGTCACCTTCACCAATCCGACGACCTCGCTCACGATCACCGCCAACAGCGGCACCGACACGCTCAGCGTTAATTCGATGAGCCCGACCTACAACGGTTCGCTCACCATCGCGACCGACGGCGGCGACACCGTCACGCTCGCGAGCGGTCTCCCGACGCTTTCGTCGATCGATACGACCGCGGCCACCATCAATCTCAACAGCCTCACGACGACCGGCACGCAGACTTACACCGGCACGGTGAAGCTCCAGTCGAACACGGCGCTCGCGACCACCGACAGCGCCATCAACGTCGTCGGCACCATCGATGGCGACGCCGCGAACCGCACGTTGAGCCTCGCAACTGGCATCGCCGGAATCACGCTCGGCGGCGCGGTAGGCGGAACCCAGGCCTTGGGAAGCTTGACCATCTCCAGCGCATCGACCGCCAGCCTCCTGGCCGTGACGACGAGCGGCGCGCAAAACTACAGCGGCGTCACCACGACGACCTTGGGCGGAACGTTGACCATCGACACCGCCGGCAGCGGAATCACCGCCGGCGCGGTCAGCCTCGCCGCGGGCGGCGGGAGCATTTCGCTCACGGGAAGCAATGCCGCGAACGACGTCACCCTCGGCGCAGTGAATGGCGCTCAAGCCCTGAATATCACCGCGGGCGGTGGCGACATTGTGCTCGGAGCGATCGGAGGCACCACGCCGCTGACCAGCGTGACCCTGAACGGAAACACCGCGAGCCTGTTGGCCGTGACGACCACTGGGGCGCAAAACTTCAGCGGGGTCACTACGACGACCTTAGGCGGAACGTTAACCGTCAACACCGCCGGCAGCGGGATCACCGCCAGCGCGGTCAGCCTCGCTGCGGGCGGCGGAACTATTTCGCTCACGGGAACCAACGCCGCGAACGACGTCACGCTCGGCACCGTGAATGGCGCTCAACCGCTCACGATCAGCGCAGCGGGCGGCGATATTTCGCTCGGCGCACTCGGCGGCACGACTCCGCTGGGCGCAGTGACGATCACTTCGGCTGGATCGCTGACGTTGGCCAACGTCACCGCCGCGAGCTTCGTGCAGTCCGCAGGCACCGGCACCACCACCCTCACCGGCGCCGTCAACACCAACGCCGCCGCAGGCGTCAATCTCTCCACGACCACGCTCGCGGTGAACACCTCGATCACCACCACCAACGCGGGGATCGTCACCCTCAACGCCAGCGCCACCAACACCATCGCCGCAGCCGGTGACATCTCCAGCGACGGCGCCGTCTC
>JAYTDO010000295.1:0-5941 GCA_043735935.1 Chthoniobacteraceae bacterium | reverse complement strand
GAGCGTCGGCCCGTTCCGCCCGCCAAGCCAGTGCTCGGCGGGGGTGAAATCGGTGAGCCACGTGTAAGGCGAGGTGATGACGAGCTGCCCGCCGGGCACCACGAGCGACGGCAGGCTCGCGAGGCACCGAGCCGGTTCGCGCAAGCGATCGATGAGGTTGGCCATCAGCACGACGTCAAACACGCCGAGGTCGGGCCGCAGATGCATCGCGTCCCCGACTTCAAACATCACGCGGCTCCGATCGATCCCGGACGAAACGCGCGCGACGAGCGGTGTCGCGAGGGCGCCTTCATCCGCGCGGGAATAGGCGAGTTCGCCATCCCGGCGGAGCGTCGCGGCGGCGGCGATGAAGCGCTGCGAGAAGTCGATACCGATGACTTCAGCGCAATGCCTCGCGAGTTCGAACGCCGAACGCCCGACCGCGCAGCCGAGGTCCAGCGCACGCGGGCCGGGTGCCTTCACACACTCGCTCACGCAGCGCACCGCGAAGTCGAGGGCATCACGTGGGCCGTCCGGATAAGGCAGGATTTCGTCCGCCGCGCCGTAGTGGAAGAGCAGGTACTCGGCGAGCAGCCTTTCGCTTTCGTAGATGTTCACCCGTGAAGCAGCGCGCGCATGTACGCCGCGGGCTCGAAGTGCTCGATGAGAACGTGCGTTCCCCCATCGCGCTTCATGCGGACCTGCGGCACGTCGATTTCCGGCGTTTTTGTGGGAGAAAAAAGGATGTCGTCGTGCGTGGCGTTGAGGCGGCTCTTGAACCGATCAGGCGTGAGTTTTCCGCCGAGGTGATCGCTGCGACCGGTGGCGACGTGCATCGTACCGAGGATCTTTTCGTCCTGAATGTCGCGGCCCGAGACCGGGAGGATTTGGGTGCCGAAGCCGAGTTCGCCGATTTCACCCGTAAGCGGGTCCGAGGTCAGCTTGGCGTTGTGGGCATCGATGATCGCCTCGTCGCCCCGCAGCAGCGTCGCCTTGGTGATGCGACCGCCGTTGACGTGCATGATGCCTAGCGTCCCATCTTCGTAACGCATCGGGAAGGTGCCTTCGACGCCGGTGGGGACGTAGTAAATCTCGCCGGCCGGGAGATTCGCCACGTCCGGGCCACCACGGCAGAGGCCATGAGACTTTTGGGCTTCCTGCCCGCCGAGGTCGATCGTGAGAGTGTGCGTTTCACCGAGGACGACGTAGTCGATCTCGACGCTCTCAGCGCGGGTCATTCCGAGGCGGAGGCGCTCGGCGTCGCGGCTGACCTCGTCGTAATCCACCGCGAGGCCCGACGAGAGGATAGTCGGGTTCACGCCGTGGAGCGTCGCTCCGCGGAAACCGAATTTTTTCGCAAATGCAGTCAGCGGCGCCGTGGCTGAGTAGGTCGAGATGCAAAGGATGATGTCGTATTTGGAATAGACGTCGGTCGCGAGGTCCACGGTCCGGCCATCGGTCGCGATGGCGGTGTCCGGGAGGTCGAGATTGCTGCCGCCGGTGAGAGCGTAGGCGTAGACTTCGCCACCGCGGAGGTTGAGCTTTTCCAACACGCCGCCCTGGAGCCGCTGATAAAACACGTCGTGAGCAATGCGCTGGATGGTGAGGCTGGAATCATCGAGGAACGCCCAATCCTTGGCCTGGGCCGGGTCGATGAGGTCGATGAGGATGCAGACACGTTCACCGCCGCCCGGGGCAAAGACGGTGGTTAACAGCCGACTCAGGCTGAACTTCGGGAACGTCCGATCGGACGGGACGGAGGATGCGGCGGGTGCGGCAGTTTCGGTGTGCATGGCGGTGGGACTGGTCGCGGAAATCGGTTAAGGCGTCAATACACGGAGGTGTGTAGGGACGTGACATTCCGGGACTCGGTGGTTTTGGTGGTTGAAATGAATATCGCAATCATCGGCGGCGGTCCGGCTGGCCTGCGCGCCGCGGAAGTGGCCGCGGCAGGCGGGGCGAATGTAGTGCTATACGAAGGCAAAGCTTCAGTCGGACGCAAACTCCTGGTGGCGGGCCGCGGCGGACTGAACCTGACGAAGGTCGAGCCGATGGATGTCTTCACGACGCGATATTCCGGGCCGGATCAGCCGCCGGGCGTGTGGGCGGATCTGCTGGCGGGCTTCAGCCCCGCGGCCCTGCGGGCGTGGGCGACCGGGCTGGGAGTGGAGACGTTCGCCGCGGGGACGGGCCGCGTTTATCCGCGCGAACTCAAAGCCGCGCCGCTGCTGCGCGCATGGGTTCGCCGGCTGCGCGGGATGGGCGTGACCTTTGCGATGCATCACCGCTGGACCGGCCTGCGTCCGGGGCGCCCGCACGTGTTGGAGTTCGGCGAGCTGGAAGTCGAGACGGACGCCGTCGTGCTAGCGCTCGGCGGCGGTTCGTGGCCGGGCACCGGGTCGGACGGCGGCTGGGTGGAAATCCTGCGCGGACTCGGCGTGGAGGTCGCCGCGCTCGAGTCGGCGAACTGTGGATGGGAATGCGAGTGGCCGGCGCCGGTGCTGGAGGCGGCGGAAGGTTTGCCGCTTAAAAACGTGGCTGTGCGGGCTGGCGGGCGCGCTGTCACCGGCGAATTGCTGATCACGAGCTACGGCATGGAAGGCGGCGCACTTTATCAACTCGGCCCGGAACTGCGGACGATGTCGGAGCCGGCGCTGATTCTCGATTTCAAACCGGACATCACTGCTGAGCGACTGGCCGCGAAACCGCGCACGCAATGGAGATTGAGCGCGGCCGCGGCGGCGATCCTCGACAGCCGCGGGCCCTTCGCGACTCCCGCGGAAATGGCGGCGACCGCGAAGGCGTGCGTTTTGAAAATGACCCGACCGCGCCCGCTGGCGGAGGCGATCTCGAGCGCTGGCGGCGTGCGCTGGGGCGAATTGGATGCGGGCTTGATGCTGCGGCGGCTGCCCGGAGTTTTTGCGGCGGGCGAAATGCTCGACTGGGAAGCGCCGACGGGCGGTTACCTGCTGCAGGGCTGCTTCGCGAGCGGCACGCGCTCCGGCGAGTCGGCGCTGCGGTGGGCGCTAGACGAGCAGGCCCGCGCGCTGCAAGGCGGCGGGGTCGATCGCTGATCCGGCGTCCGCTAGCGAGGCGCAGCCTTCGGCCGTGAGCGCGATGAGTTCGTGCCATCGATTCGCCAACGGGAGACCGTGCCGGGCCTGGTAACGCATGAGCGGACTCGGCGCCGGTGCCAGCGCCGTGCCGAGCCAGCGCCCGTCGCCCACGAGTACGGAATCGAGCGCGTCCGAGGCGAAGAGTTCATACAACATCGCACAAAGACCGTCGGGATCGTCGATGCGAGGAAGGCGGACCTGTTGCAAGAACCAATCGGCACGTTCCACCGCCTGCGTGAACGGCACGCGGGCTGGCGCCGCCTGGGCGAGCGTGGCCAGCAGCGCCTTCTCGGAAGGATGCGTGAATTCGAGGACGCCTCCATCTCGACCGTGAAGCCGGAGGGGGACGCCGGGCTGAAGATTCACCGAGGCATCGGCGAGACTGAGGCGAAGACCGAGGGCGCAGTGGCGCAAGGCGCGAGAGTCCGGCGGGCGTGCGGGCACTTCGGAGCGGGTGAGGAGGCTGTTGCGATGCCAGCGCTGGAAGAGCACGTCCATGAACTGCTGTTCGCCGCGCGCATCGGGAGTGATCGCGGCCAGCGCGGCGCGCATCGGCGCCGGGACATGCGCGAAGACCGCCGCCGCGTAGTGCGCTTCGCCGAGATAGTGGAGCGAATGCCGCGCCGAGTGTTCGGTGAACGTCGTGAAGGTGCAGGGGTCGTTCACGGTGGCGAGTTCGTCGTGAAAGAGCAGCGCGGGCGACTTGGCGGACATGTCGGAGAGCACTTCGCAAAGCGATGCGGCGTAGGCGCCCGGCTGGCCGGCGACCGCGCGGCTCAGCGTTTCGAGGATTCGCGCGGCCTCGGCGAGTTGCCCCTCGAAGGTCGGAAGGCGTGAGGTTTCCGCCAAAAACACCTCTCGAATCCCCGCGAGCAGACCCCAGCCAGGCAGGGTGTTGTAGCTCACGTAGGCGACGCCATCCGGCGCCAGCGCGCGCGATGCGATCGCGAGGAGACGATCTTTCACCTCATCGGTGACCCATGAATAAACCCCGTGGGCGATGACGTAATCAAACGACCCGGGCTTGGGCTCGAAGTCGCGCAGGTCCGCGCAGACGAAACGGACATTCGCCTGCCCGCCCGCGACGCGCGCCGCCTCGGCGGTGGCGATCTGCACCGGTGAAAAATCGACCCCGGTGAAATCGGAAAGAGGGAAGCGCTCCGCGAGCGGGAGGAGATTCATCCCCAACGCGCAGCCCAGCTCCAGCACGCGGCAGCGATCCGGCGGCGCCGCGGGAATGCCGAGCATCCGCGCGATGGCCCCGATGCGCGCCGGGTGCGACTCGGGGATCGCGCCGTGGTGATACGGAACGGCGTCGTAACGCTCGCGGAGTGGGTCGGTCATCCCGGCAAAGGAGCACCGGCGGGGCAGCGGAACCAAGTGGAAAAGATCGTTCGCACGCCAATCTCCCCTTGCGAAGCCCACTCGCGCACGTGATGGCGCAACATGCTCTGGCACACCCGCACCCGCACCTTCGACCTGACGCGCCGCGCGCTGGTCATGGGCGTGCTAAATGTCACGGCGGATTCATTTTCCGACGGCGGTTCTTTCCTCGATGTCGAGCGCGCCGTCGACCACGCGCTGGCGATGGCTGAAGCAGGCGCGGAGATCATCGACATCGGCGGCGAATCCACCCGGCCCGGCGCCGAACCCGTGCCCGAGGCGGAGGAAATGCGCCGCGTCCTGCCGGTGGTCGAACGCCTCGCCGGAAGGTGCGCGGTCTCCATCGACACCATGAAGCCCGCGGTCGCACGTGCCGCCATCGAAGCCGGCGCGGAGATCGTCAACGACGTGGGCGGACTGCGCGACGAAGCGATGCGTGAAGTCGTCCGCGCGACCGGCGCAGGAGCCATCGCCATGCACATGCAAGGCACGCCGCGCGACATGCAGCACGCCCCTCATTACGGAGATGTCTGCTCGGAAATCCGGGAATTCTTTCGACAAACTTTTGATGCCTCCTTAGCGTCCGGCATCGAACCTATGCGCCTTGCTTTCGATCCCGGAATCGGCTTCGGAAAGACCGTCGCGCACAATCTCGCGTTGCTTCGGAATCTCGAATCCATGCGGATTGGCGGGCGGCCTCTCGTGCTCGGCGTGTCGCGAAAGTCATTCATCGGAAAGGTGCTGGGAAGCGACGATATCCACGATCGCGAGTGGCCCACCGTGGCCCTCACCAGCTACGGCCGCGAGCGCGGCGCCAATGTGGTGCGCGTCCACGACGTGCATCCGAACGCGCAGGCGCTGCGCATGACGGAGGCCATTCTCCAGCCATGAATTTTTCGCGCATCTTTACGACGAACCATTTCAAAGACGGCCTTGAGATTCTCATCCTCTGGATGGCGTTGTACTGGCTCTGGATTTTTTTCCGCGGCACGCGCGGCGCAAAGGTGCTCACCGGCCTCGCCGTCTTCTTCCTCGTCCTCGAGGTGCTCTCCGAGTTTTTCGATCTGAAGGTGATCGGTCGGCTCCTCGAGTATCTCTCGGCGTTTTTCGTCCTCGCCGTCCTCGTCATCTTCCAACCGGAACTGCGCCGCGCCCTCGCCGCGCTCGGCAGCAACCGCCTTTTCGCCGTCGCCACGAGCACCCGCGAGACGACCGAATTGCTCACGGAGATCGTCTTCGAACTTTCGAATCAGCAGCTCGGCGCCCTCATCGCCATCGAGAGGGAGACGGACGTGGATTCCTTCGCCGAGAGCGGCGTCACGATCGACAGCGCACTCTCGCGCGAGTTGGTCGTCTCGATTTTCTTTCCAAAGACACCGCTCCACGACGGCGGCATCGTCATCCGGCATGAGCGCATCGCGGCCGCCGCGTGCGTCTTCCCCGTCAGCCAGCGCGTGGATCTC
>JAYTDO010000294.1:0-2117 GCA_043735935.1 Chthoniobacteraceae bacterium | reverse complement strand
CCTCCCAACCCTCCTCGTCTGCGCACTCGCCCTCCTTGCTGGCTGCGACAAACCCGCCGCCGGCACCGGTGTTCAAAAACCCGAAACCAAATCGAAAGGCACCATCGGCGTCTCCCTGCTCACGCTCGACAACCCGTTCTTCAAAGTGATCGGCGATAACATTACCGCCGAGGGAAAGAAGCGCGGCTACGAGGCCATCGTCGTCGTCAGCGGCGACAAGGACGTGGCCAAGCAGGGCAACCAGATCAAGGATTTCATCGTCAAGAAAGTCAGCGCCATCGTGCTGAGCCCGTGTGATTCGAAATCAATCATCCCGGTGATTCAGGAGGCGAACGCAGCGGGCATCCCAGTCTTCACCGTGGACATCCCTTGCAACGAGCCGGGCGTGAAAATCGTGACGCAGATCGCGACCGACAATTACGGCGGAGGCAAGGAGGGCGCACAGGCGATGATCGAGGCTCTGGGCGAAGCCGGTGGCAAGATTGCCGTGCTGCATTTTAAGCAGGCCGAGTCGTGCCAGCTTCGCGTGAAGGGATTCAGCGAGGTCATTGACGCGCACAACGCGAGTGGCAAGGCAAAGATTGATATCGTCACCGAACTGGAAAGCGGCGGCGCAAAGGACGTGGGCTGCAAGGCCGCCGAGGACGCGCTGCAGGCGCACGCGGATTTGCGAGGCATCTTTGCCATCAATGATCCCGCGGCGCTCGGCGCGCGGGCCGCACTCGAAAAGGCGGGCAAGACGCAGCAGGTGGTCATCGTCGGTTTCGACGGACAACCCGAGGGCAAGCAGGCGATCAAGGACGGAAAAATCTACGCCGACCCGATTCAGTTTCCGGACAAGATGGGCATGCAGATCGTGGATGCAATCATCCGCCACTCGAAGGGCGAAACGCTGCCGCCGCAGATGCTCATCCCCACGAGCCTTTACCGCAAGGCCGACGCGCTGAAAGATCCCGAACTGAAGTAGCGATGAGCGACGCCAATTTTCTCCACGAACTCACCGGCTCAATGTCGCAGGGCGCGGCGGGCAATCCGACTGTCGCGATGATCGAGGCTGCGTTTGCGCACCACGGTCTGCACTGGCGTTACGTCAACATGGAGGTCACGCCCGAGGATCTCGGTGAGGCCGTGCGCGGGGCGAAGGCGATGGGCTTCCGCGGTTTCAATTGCAGCCTGCCGCACAAGGTCACGGTGATCCCGCATCTCGACGGTCTCGGCGAGTCCGCTGCCGTGATGGGTGCGGTGAATTGCGTCGTGCGCCGTGGTGAAAAGCTGATCGGCGAGAACACGGATGGGAAGGGTTTTCTGAAATCACTGGAGTCCGCGATCGATCCGAAAGGAAAGTCCGTCGTGCTCTTTGGCGCAGGCGGCGCAGCGCGTGCCATCGCGGTGGAACTCGGGCTCGCGGGAACAAAGCGAATCACCATCGTGAACCGCTCCGAGGTGCGCGGTGCGGAGCTGGTTGCACTTTTGCGCGCCAAGCTGAAGCTTGATGCCGAACTCGTCGTGTGGAGTGGCGACTACGCCGTGCCCGCGGGCACGGACATCGTCATCAACGGGACATCAATCGGCCTTTACGCCCCGGAAGCGCGCCTCGCGCTCGACTTGAATTCGCTGAAGCCTGGCATGGTCGTGGCCGACGTGGTCTTCAGTCCTGTCCGCACGCGATTCCTCGACGATGCCGCCGCGCGCGGATGCCGTGCGCTCGACGGCCTCGGGATGCTCGTGAACCAAGGCATCGTGGGCGTGCAATACTGGACCGGCATCACCCCCGATGCGGACGTGATGCGCCGCGCGCTCGAATCCGCGATGGGCGTATGAGCGACGCCGCGCCGCTTCTGGAGACGAAGTGAATGGCGCGATTTCCCTCCGAGCAATGTATCCAATCTCCCCGCCGTGACGCTGCATTCTCCATTTGAGGATTCAGATTCGGCTCGTGACGCTTTCGCATCCGCGCCGGCCTCCTGGTATCACCTTGCGAGTCTGGCGAAACTGTCGCGCGGGCCGGTGAAGTTCGAGTTGCCAGAGGAACAGTCTTTCGTCGGATTCTTGGGTGAGGGCAGCAAGCCTGTGGTGCTGGGCGCGCGGTGCAGTCACATGGGCGCGAATCTCGCGCG
>JAYTDO010000293.1:0-26303 GCA_043735935.1 Chthoniobacteraceae bacterium | reverse complement strand
GTCTTTTCCAAGGCGGCTGAATTCTCTCAACTGCCCGCTAATGAGTCGTTCGGCTTGTTCTAGCTGCGACGGCAGCGGCCCTTCAATCCATTCGTCCTTAATCGTGTTTCGCTTTTCCCCAAATCCTTCGTCTTTCCCGTCAAACCTGAGAAAGCGAATATAGCATCCAGCAACCTCGAGCCTTGGGTCTTTTCCGAAGAGCAGGGCCGACGCTTTGTTTGGCACGAACGCCCCTTTTACGAACTTCCCAAGATGGCGGAAGGTGAGAATTTCAGTGACGCTCTTGGTGTGCTCCAATCTTCGCAGTTGAATCACCTCATCGGCAAAGCGTTTCATGGCCGCTAAATCGAAATCGTCGGGGTATTTGAGAACCGTCTCCTCTCGCTCCCAAGACAGTTCGCCTTTTTCAATCTGAAGCTCCCTGATTTGATCCTCCGATAGCGTGCGCTTTGATTCACCACGTCGATCGAAGGCTTGTTTTTCCGTCGTCCTCACGACTTTTTTCTCGTTGTAGTGGACCCTGATCAAGAGGAGTTGATCGGGCTGTCCGTCGCTGTTGGAAATGTTTGCGCGGCGCGTTTCGTATCGAGCATCCGGGCAGCAAGTATCTCCGGCCCGCTCGAGATCATTCAGATGACTCACTCCGACCACCAAGGTGCCACTCAGATCGCCACCATTGGAGATGCCTATCGCAATCACTCCTCCACTTGGGGGAGTGTTTGCCCACATCGAAAAATACTGCGCGAGCCCCTTTGCTTGAATAGTCGCAATCTTCCGTTCAACGCGGCGGTCTTCTCTGATTAGCTTCAGCAAATCAGCATCCTCGAGTGCATAAATTTCATCCGGTGTAAAAAGACGGACGCGAGCCTCGAGGCTCAATTCAAGTTGTTCTGCCACAGGTTCTTACGAATTGCCTCGAGTCTCGAGTGACGCTTCCTTTAGCAGGGTTTCCCGTATCCACTGCGACAGTTTTTGACTTCGTGAAGAAGCAGCTCTTTCGAGCAACACTCTTTCGTCACTGCGGAGTCGAACTCCGGTGATTTTGTCTTTTTTATCGCCTCCGGACAGCTTCGGTCTTCCTATTTTCATTTTGTTTAACAAAAACTTTTGCGCTCAAACTACTTTCTGTTAAACATTAAGTCAATCGAAAGGATTCCAATGGCCAACGATCTCAAAACCGAAAAGAAAACTGCCGTCGTCGCGATGCTCGCCGAGGGTACCCACCGCACCGCATGCGCCAGCCCGGCGGCATTCGTCGCGTAGCCGTAGACTTTTCCATCTGCACCGACCGCCATAGCGCGTGTGTCCGTGCCGCCGAGACCAGGGAGTGATTGTCGAAAACCCACGCCTTCGCGGTGGATGCGTCGGGCGGCGCGTAGCCGCAGACGATGCCGTCGTCATTGATGGCCGTGGCGTACGTCGGCGCTCCGTTGAGCAGACCGATGTCGGTGATTTGGTAAGTCTGCGCCGTGAGAGTGACCGTGCAGGCGAGCAACGTGAGGAGTGCGGAGAGGAGCTTGCGTTTCATGGTGTTAGGGGAGTGTTTACCGGCCGACGATGCTGCGGCACACGTGAACGCTGGGGTCGATGGGAGTGCGGAGGTCGGCTGATTACCACGTGTGCATCTTCGACCACCCGCAAACCCGCACCAACGAGATTACTATGACAGGATGGATACGTTCGCAGCGCCGCCGCCTGAGGGTGCATGAACGAATCGCGCGCGTATTCGCTTTCCACTCAGACACTCGGATGCATGGAGAAATGGAATCTCGCCGCCCGGGGCGACCGCACTGAAGAATGGAGGCGGCAGTTCGATCGCGGGAAGGTAAGCGGTTTGGATTTCTTCGCCCGAAAAGCGGGATCAGGCCGAAACCCCTGTGTGGACGATAATAGGCTCCTTTAGTTCCTTTAGGTCGGCGAAGTTTCGGAGGCGCTGGAGGAGCGCTTCGGTGATCACGGTTTGCGCACCAAAGATGGTCATGCCGCCACGGGTCGTTACGGCCTCGGCCACCCGTGCGCCGACGGTTAAATCCTTTAGTCTCACTTCGACTTTTTCTTCAAAAAACGGTGTCCCGAAACATTGAGATGCCGCAATCATGATCTCTGGATCGTAGAGTCCGGCGTTTTTCTCCATTTCGCGCAATGCTGTCGCAGGGGAGTGGCCGTTGCTCTCGTGGGCGGCTATCGCTTCGAGGACGCAGAGCATCCGGGCGCCGAGGGGTAGCGCGGTCCCGGCGACGCTATCAGTAGGAAAGCCAGACCCGTTGAAATGCTTCGCTTGATAGAGAATGTAATGGGCGACATTTTCAAGCCGGGGAATCTGCGCGACGAGTTTGTAGCCGAACTCGGGCACGTGGAGCAGCATCTGCATTGCCTGCGAGGAGGCCGGGAGGCCGGCGCGGGCTTTGGTCAGGACCTCCGGCGGAAGGCTCATCTCGCCGATGCGCGCCAGCAAAGCGGCGGCCTCCAACTCCCATACGTTTTCCAACTTCAGGTGTGTCGCCATCGTTCGCATCTTCTCCTGCACGGAATGCGATCGCCTGAAGGATTCCGGTGCTGCAATTCCCAAAAGATCAGCGAGGACCCGAATCGCGCCGCTTAATGTCTCGGTGAGCAGTTGCTTCTCGGCGGTGATGACGCGGTGATGAGCCAGCCCGTCGTTTACGCTCCGAAGTAACAATTTCGCATCCACGGGCTTGGTCAGAAAACGAAAGACTTGACCCCGATTGACCGCGTCCATGGCGGTCGTGTTTTCTTCGTCGCCGGTCAGCATCATTCGTGTGGTATCGGGCGAGCGCTCCTTGACCAGGGCGAGGAATTCGACCCCCGTCATATACGGCATATTTTGGTCGGAAAGTACGACCGCAAACGGGTTACCTCGGGTGATGAGCGGCAGCGCCTCCTCCGGGCCGGGCGCAGTCGCCACGTCAAAGTGAGGATCCAGCACCATGCGAATCATCATCAGCATCTGGGGCTCATCTTCGACGATCAGTACGCGGGCTTTCGCATTCATGAATTAAACGGGTATACTCAACGTGTCGGAACGTCCGCACAATTCCCGAAGGGTGCTGCGTAACTCCCCGCGCAGCAGCGGCTTTTTCAGCACCAAATCGGCGGAAGTTTGCACATGTTCAGGCAGGAACGCGAGACCCGTCACGAGGTTGATCGGCGTGAGCGGCTTCACGCGGAGGATGCCATCCGCAAGCTCAACCCCGCGCATGCGCGGCATTCCAAGGTCAGTGATGACCGGATGACCGCGGCCCCACCGGCCACCCAGGGATCCACGAGCGGAGTGACGAACAGCACCGGCACGGACGAGAGCGCGGGATCACCGGAGAGTTCGGCGCGCAAGTCACCCCCGCTCTTGCCAGGCATGTCCACATCTAGGATCACGAGATCCGGACGAAATGCGCGAGCGCAGTTCAACGCCGCAAACGATCGGTTCTCTTCACGCACCTCGTAGGATCCGCCATTATCGAGGATCGCATGCATGAGGCCGGAGAGCTTCGGGTCATCATCCACGATAAGGATTTTGGGTCGGTTCATGCCTTGGAGAACATAGCAAATACCGCGCGCTTCGATCTCACTGAAAATGGGTATACGCGCCACGGAAAACCGCCGAAACTTTGGCCCGACCGTGGAGAGCGACACCGCGCACGTAGAGCATTGTGCTGCCTCAGAACGGGTATACCCTCCTGTTTGATCGATGGTTGATGTTCGCCGCGCGGCGCGTTGTGCGGCTGAACGGCATTCATGGGTACTCCGGATGCGGGTTGCGGGCCATTGCGAAAGGTGGAGCGGGCCAAATTAACTCCGTGTCGAACCGAGGTGAATCGATGTGCGATTTGGGCACGTGGTTCCCCCATGCTCGGGTGATGAAGTCCGACCCAGAATCGGGGAGGGAAGAGGACCGTATGGCTGGGAGCTGCGCCCCATCTCTTACTAGGATTGCCAAGGATCGTCCGGTGGAAGACTCGGTGGGGAGCGCCGCTACTTCTCCCCGACTCAGCGGGTCAAATTGCCAGCCTCTGTTTCGCGATTGATCGCTCTAAACCCACAAAATGCAGCGGTCCTGATTCGCCCATTGGCAGACCTCGCAAAACATCAAGGAACGAGCTGCAGCTTTTGACGCTACTTTGGCCGACGTCGGCACTCAAAAAGTTGTCAGTCGCCCTGGGGGAGGAGGGGAGCGGGTGAAGGGAATCGAACCCTCGTATGCAGCTTGGGAAGCTGCCGTTCTACCATTGAACTACACCCGCGATCGCCAAAATCTCCCGCTTACAGCCAGGATACGACGTCGTCGGACACGTTTTGCTTGTCGCGATAGTTATTCTTAAATTTCTTGTCGTCACCTACTTTGTTGTCTTTCCCCATCGAAAATGCACCGACTCCAGTCCGCGGGCGGCTGTCTCCCTTCCATTCGGCGTCCTCGTAGACCTGATCCACGTCCAGCACATTGTCGTAATTGCTGTCTACGATGATGTTGTATTCCTTACCCCAAGGATCGAAAAAGCAGCCCTTTTGGTCGGAATCGCCTTTTTCAAGAAAGCCGGAGCGCGGTGCGTCTTTGTCCGAGACGGCTTTACCTTCGAAAAAGATAATCTTTCGGGGATTGAGAACATCGGCCTGGTTCATCCCAGTCGCGATCGCCCGCAGCGTGTTGAAGAGGTTCTTGTTGTGGCCGCCCTTTTTCGCCGCCGGGCAGTCAGTGTCTCCGACGATGGCGTCCTTGGTGCTCGGCGGGGTTCCAGCGGCGGGGGCGTCCGCCATCGACGGGTATTTGCCGTATTCAGTGTTGTACTGTTTGACGGCGGCGACGATTCCCATGCACGCATTTTTCGCTTCGGCTTTCCGTGCGGCTTCCTTGACGGCGCTGACGGCGGGGAAGAGCAGGCCCATCAGGATTGCGATGATCGCGATGACGGTGAGTAGCTCGATGAGCGTGAATCCGGCTGAATGGGCGCCGGTCTGGGAGGTGTTTTTCATTTTTGGTGTGGTGTGGGGAATTTATCGGCGGCATTTTCGATGACAACCGAATTTCTTGTCTGGACGCTAATCAGCGCGTGTTACCAGCGTGTTACCGTGCGTTGATTTTTGCGATATCGAAAAAGGCGTTGCCATCCGGAACCCGACCCGTATAGTGCGCGCCCTTTCCAAACAGGATCACTTTTTATGTCACAGCATCGCAGTCTTAAAGGCCAAAGCACCATCGCCGCGAAACGTAACGTTTTGAAACGCTTCGAGCGCGTGGAAATTCTGAAGAAACGCGGCCAATTCAAGCCTGGCGACAAGGTCATTGGCCTTCGCAAGACGAAGCCCGACGCCTAGTCGAAGCGGGCTGGCGAAAGCGCTGAGTGCTTTCGACGGATGATTTGTAAAACACGCGGTTTGCGCCAGACGCGCAGTCCGCGTGTTTTCGTTTTTTTTTGGATCGACGGTCCACCTTACGCCGGCAGCCGGAAAAACGCCTGTGCGGTCGCGGTCGTTTGCGCTGCGACGACGTCGAGGGATTCTGCGCGAAGCGTGGCGATGTGTTCAGCCGTAGCTCGGGTGTGCGACGGTTCGCAGCGCTTCCCTCGGAATGGCACCGGGGCGAGGTATGGGGCGTCGGTTTCGACCATGTATGATCCGCTCGGTAGCCGAGCGACGGTGTCTTGTACCACGCTGGCGTTCTTAAATGTGACGATGCCGGTAAACGAAACGATGTGCCCCTGTGCGATCACGGATTGAGCGTGGTCGATGCTTTTGCCAAAGCAGTGAAACACGGCGCGCAGCCGACCCGCGAATGGAGCGATGACAGAGACGGTTTCGTCCCACGATTCGCGTTCATGGATGACGACGTTCAGGCCAAGTTCGACGGCGAGGTGGAGTTGTTGGGTGAATACGGAGCGTTGCGTCTCGCGCTCGGCGTCGATGCGCTCGGGAGTGCGCCGGTAGTAATCGAGCCCCATCTCGCCAAGCCCGACTACGCGCGGGCTCGCGGCGAGCGAGCGGAGTTCGGCGATGAAGTCCTCGGGTGCCTCCATCGCGTGATCGGGATGAATGCCGACGGTGGCGTAGACCGCAGGAAACCGCTCCGCCAATTCGACCGCTCGCCGGCTGCTTTCGATCGTGGTGCCGATCGTCACGATACGCGTCACGCCGGCGTCAGCGGCGCGCCTGATGATCGCGTCGAGATCCTTTGCGAAATCCGGAAACGTGAGGTGCGTGTGTGAATCGATGAGCATGTCGGCGCGCAGTAACCGCGACTCGCCGGACTCTTGCAAGACGGGCCTTCGCGGTCCCATGCTGCCACCATGTTTCGCTCCCTCGTTTTCATTTTCATCCTCAATGCCGTCGCGAGCGCGGCAGTGATCGAGACGGACGTCCTCGTCTTCGGCGGCAGTGCCGGCGGTGTCAGCGCTGCGTGCACCGCGGCCCGCTTTGGGAAAAGTGTCGTCGTCACCGAATTCGGAAATCACATCGGCGGCCTCACTTCCGGTGGACTTGGCTGGACCGACATCGGGAACAAGGGGGCGATTGGCGGCTTTGCACACGATTTTTACAAGCGTCTGGGCAAACACTACGGACGGGCCGAGGCGTGGTGGTTCGAGCCTTCCGTGGCGGAGGCGGAACTTCGCGCGTTGCTCGCCGAGTCGAAGGTGCCGGTTCACTTTGGGCAGCGGCTCGCCCGGGTGAAAATGGACGGTGCACGCATTGTCGAAATCGCGATGGAGGACGGGAACATTTACCGCGCGAAAATGTTCATCGATTGCTCGTATGAAGGCGATCTGATGGCGAAGGCGGGCGTCAAATACATGGTCGGACGCGAGGCGAACGATCGATTCGGCGAGACGCTCAACGGAGTCCGCGGCAGCACTCCTTCGCATCAGTTTCTCGTGCCGGTGGACCCGTACGTGACGCCGGGTGAACCCGCGTCCGGGCTGTTGCCGTTTGTGCAAAGCGCGCCGCTCGGCACTCCGGGGGCAGGGGATCTCAGCGTTCAGGCCTACAACTTCCGGCTCTGTCTCACGAAAAAGGCCGACAACAAAATCCCGATTGCTCCGCCGACCGGTTACGATGCGAAACGCTTCGAATTGCTCGGCCGTTATGTGGCGGAACTGGTGAAGGCGGGACAGAAGATTTCACTCAAGAATTTCCTCAAGGTCGACATGGTCACGGCCGACAAAACGGACATCAACAACAACGGCGGATTTTCCACCGACTACATCGGGCAGAACTACGCCTATCCCGACGCCGACTATTCGACTCGGGCAAAAATCTGGCAGGAGCACCTCGACTACATCCAGGGTTTCCTCACCTTCCTCGGAACCGACGAACGAGTGCCCGCGAGCATTCGCACGGACATGAAGGAGTGGGGGCTGTGCAAGGACGAGTTTCAGGACACGGGCGGCTGGCCGAACCAGATGTATGTGCGCGAGGCGCGCCGGATGTTGAGCGATTACGTCATGACGGAGAAAGTGTGCCGTCACGCCGAGACGCCCGACGACTCGGTGGGCCTCGGCGCTTACAACATGGACTCGCACAACTGCCGCCGAATCGTTCGCGACGGGAAGGCTCACAACGAGGGCGACGTGCAGACTGGCGTGAAGCCGTATCCCATTTCCTATCGCTCCCTCGTTCCGAAGCAGGCGGAATGCGAGAATCTGTTTGTGCCGATCTGCCTGAGCGCCACGCACATCGCTTACGGTTCGATCCGCATGGAGCCGGTCTTCATGATCCTCGGCCAGAGTTCTGCCACGGCGGCTTGCCTCGCGATCGACGCGAAGATTCCCGTGCAAAAGGTGGACTACGCGAAACTCCGCGCGCAGTTGATCAAGGATGAACAGGTGCTCGCCTGGACGGCGTCGCCGGAAGTGCAGGTGCCGCCGCCAGTGAAACTCGACGGCATCGTCCTCGACGATGCGGATGCGGTGAAGACCGGCGAATGGGCGGCGGGCAACATCGTCGAGTCCCGCCGCGTCGGGGGCGGCTACGTTCACGATGAGAACAAGGACAAGGGGGCGCGTTCCATCGCGTGGACACCGCAAATCCCCGCGTCTGGGGAATACGAGATCGTGCTGCATTTTCCGCCAAACCCGAATCGCGCGACCAATGTGCCCGTGACGATCGACATCGGCGGCAAACAGACGGTGCTTCGCGTGAACGAAAAGGACGCCAAAGGCTTGGCGGTCATCGGGCGATTCGGACTGCCGAAGGGGAAAGGGACCACCGTGACGCTGTCGAATGCGGGCACCGATGGATTTGTCGTGGCGGATGGGCTGCAACTGATCCCGCGCTGAATTGCGGAACACTTTCTAAGGAAAACGGCGGCTTGCCGTTATCCCGGCGAGAGTTTATCTCCGCCCCATGCCACGCATTCCCTCCCATTGCGTCTTTCGCGCTCTTGCCGCGTGGCTGGTGCTTGCCGTCGTGGGGCGTGCCCAGGACAAGGTGGATTTTGAAAAGCAGATCCTGCCGATCTTCGACACCGCCTGTTTCAAGTGCCACAGCGCGCAGGCGAAAAAGGTCAAAGGTGAAATTCGTCTCGATGATGTGGCGGCGATTCGCGCGAAGACACGCACAACCAATCTGATTTTCCCGAGAAAGCCCGAGAAGAGCCTGCTCGTGAAAGTCATCAGCCTGCCGGAAGGCGACGAGGACATCATGCCGCCTGCGGACAAATCGAAACCGCTCGCACCGGACCAGGTCGCGCTGATTCGGAAGTGGATCGAGCAGGGTGCGGATTTTGGGCACTGGAAAAGCGCCGCGCCGCGGCCAGTGCCGGTGGCCATCGAGCAGGAAGCCGTGGACGCGACCGATGTCGCGAAGACGGCCCGGCGCATCGACGAGTTGGTCGAGGCGAATCTTGTGCGCAACGGCTCCAAGCCGAATCCGCCGCTCGCCGACGACCTGTGGTGCCGCCGACTCTACCTCGACCTCGCCGGTCGCATTCCAACCTACGACGAGATCAACGCCTTCCTTACCTCGCGCGATCCCGCCAGGCGCCAGAAACTCATCGACGTGCTGCTCGCTTCGAACGGACACGTGAGCACCATGTTCAACTACTGGTGCGATACGCTCCGCGCCCGGAACCGGCTCGCCGAAAACGTCGATGGCGAGTATTACCTGCACTACATCAAGGACAGCATCCGGACGAACAAACCCTATGACCGTTGGGTGCGCGAGATGATCACGGCCGAGGGTAACCTCTCGAAAACGCCGGCCGTCGGTTATCACCTGCGCGACCTTGGAAACCGCTTCGCCAGCGTGGACAACACGTCGATCGTCTTCCTCGGGACGCAGATCGGCTGCGCCCAGTGCCACGATCACCCTTACGACGAGTGGAGCCGGAAGGCATACCACCAGTTCGCCGCGTGGATGTCCGCCATCGACTCCGAGCGTAGCGGCGGAGGCATGATGCGGCTGTCCGAGGGCGACGTCGCGGGGCTTAAGGAGAAGCTCGACGAAAAGACATCGAAGAGGACATCGAGCGTGCGGCGGCAACTCGAAAACAACATCGCCGAGCAGGTACTCAACGGCATGATGCAAAAGATGAATCGGCGGCAGCCGACCGACTTTGCCGTTAAAAATGGAGCGCAGTCGCGGGGCACCTTGCCAGCCGACTACCAGTATCCCGACGGCAAACCGAACGAACAGATCATGCCCGCCGTGCTTTTCGGCGATGCGAAGATGCAGGCGGGTCAGCGCCCGTCGGAGGCGCTCGCCTCGTGGATGACGGCTCCCGAGAATCCACGTTTCGCCCTCACCATTGCCAATCGCATGTGGGCACGGCTCCTCGGCGCGCCTTTCACCGGCGCGGTCGACAGCGTCCGAGACGTCGAGGACAGCCCGAATCCGGAGCTTTCGCGCTACCTGACCAAAGTGATGGTCGCGGCACGGTTCGACCTTCGGCATTTCGAGCGGATCGTCGCCAATACGCGCACCTACGCTCGGCAAGCCGGCACGCTCACCACGCAGGGCGCGGCGTACGATTTTGCCGGACCGGTGCTCCGGCGCATGAGTGCCGAGCAGGCGTGGGATTCGCTCGTCACGCTGGCGGTCCCGAACGTCGACGCGAAGATGAACTTCGCCGCACCGGATCAGCCCAGCACCGCGGAGCCTTCGATGCCGACCGGGGTGGATGAGATTTTCGAAGTGGTCGAGGAGCAGGCCAAGGAGCAAGCCAAGGAACAGCTCAAGGCCATGCGCCGCTACACGCCGCCGCCACCCCGGCGCCCGGTGAAGTCCTTCACGCCCCCGCCGGAGTTTTCTCCCGCCGGATTGGTCCGCGCCTCGGAACTTCCGCAGCCGGCTCCGGAAGAACATTTCCTGCGTGTCTTCGGCCAGTCGAATCGCGAGATCGCCGACGGCGGCTGGCGCTCGGGAACGGTGCCGCAGACGCTCGCGATGCTCAACAGCACGCTCTTCGACGTCCTCGTCCAGAAAGGCACGCCGCTTTACACGACCCTCGCCCGCGAGACCGGCGACTCCGGCCGACTTCGCGCGGTCTACCTTTCCATCCTCGGTCGAGTGCCGTCCATCGACGAAATCCGCATCCTTTCCGGCGGCCTTCACGGCACCGGCAACATCGAAGCCATCGCCCACACGCTTCTCGGCACGCGCCAGTTTCTTTTCATTCAGTAACCCGCACCAACTCCCATGGAACATCTCCTACGCCAACTCGACCAATCCAGCCGGCGCGACTTCATCACCTACGCCGCGCGAGCGTTTCTCGGCGTCAGCCTGATCCCCGTGGGCGGCGCAGCCGCGGCCCTTGCGGCACCTGCTGATGCGCGCACCAAGGCAAAGGCGAAGAGCATCATCTATCTTTTCATGCAGGGGGGAATGAGCCACATCGATACCTTCGACACGAAGCCGGATCGAAAAGACGTTCAGGGCCCGACCCAGACGATCGCGACCAAACTCGACGGGATGCGGATCTCCGGCTACCTCCCATTGATCGCAAAGCACGGCGACAAGATGGCCATCATCCGCTCGATGTCGCACACGCAGGGCGCGCACGAGCAAGGCGTCCACAAGGTCCGCACCGGCTACGAGCGCCAACCCGGCCTCACTTATCCCGCGCTCGGCGCCTGGATCGCCCGGCTCAGCGGGCGTGAAATGCGGGACGGTCTCCCGCCCTACCTTCACATCGGGAATTTGGGGCAGCATCCCGGCAGCGGTTTTCTGCCGGCGAAGTTTTCCCCGGTCCCCGTGGATGATCCGAAGAATGGCCTCGCGAATACGCGGCTCGTCCACGGCGAATCGCTGACCGCGATCCAGACGCGAATCGGCCTCGCCAATCAGCTCGATAACGCCTTCGTGAAACGCTACGGCACCGAAGATGTGCGCGCTTATTCCGATCTTTATGCCGACGCGGCGCGGCTCATCGAGAGCAAGGAACTCGAAGCATTCGACCTCAATAAGGAGCTCCCGGTGACGCGCGATGCGTACGGTACGGACGGCTTCGGCCAGGGCGTGCTTCTTGCGCGGCGGCTCGTCGAACATGGCGCTCAATTCGTCGAGGTCGACCTTGGCGGATGGGACACGCATACGAATAACCACACGGCCGTCGCCGCCCGCGCTGCCGTCCTGGATCGCGCCGTCAATGCGCTCCTGACCGATCTCGAAAAGCGCGGTCTCCTCGACACCACGCTCGTCTCGATCGTCTCCGAGTTTGGCCGCTCGCCGCAGCTCGACGACAAGGCGGGGCGCAATCACCACCCGATCGCTTTCAGCACCGTGCTCGCCGGCGGCGGAGTCCGCCCGCAGGTCTATGGAGCCACGGATGCCACCGGCCGCGAAGTCGCCAAAGACAAGGTGAGTGTGCACGATTTCAACGCCACCATCGCCCACCTCATGGGCGTGAACCCGGCATCGCCGGTCGTCGTCCCCGGCGGGCGCGCTCTGACGCTCGCGGGAGCCGACACTTCGCCAAACCGAGGCAAACCGATCACCGCCCTCGTCTAGCGCGGAGAGCGCCGCGCGTCACTTCCACGGAGCTGCGAATTCAGCCGCTGAGAGCGCGTGGTCGCCGTCGGCGTCGAGCGACGCGAAGATTTCGGGTTGCTTGCCCGGGTTCGCTATGGCGCGCGGGCTGGCTTTCCATTCGTCGAAGGTGAGGGAACCATCGGCATTCGTGTCGAGGCGTTTGAAAATGGCCGTCGCCGGATCAGGCTGCGCGTCCTGTTTGCGGCCGGTGTCGGGCTCGAAAATCGCCATCTCCGGGTAACCGGGTGCGAGACGGTATTCCCGTTTGAGAACGGCGACCGCGGCCGCAATGGTGTCCGGGCGCTTGGCGGCGAGGTCGGTAGTTTCGCTGCGATCTTTGGCGAGATCGTAGACTTCCCAATCGAGCGGAATGGCGAAAAGATTCCGGCGAATCGCTTTCATGTCGCCGATCCGAACCGCGACCTGCCCGCCATAGCCTCCACCGGTCCAGACAAGCGGTTTTCGATCCGGGATGCTGTCGGTCTCCCCGAGGAGGATCGGGAGAAGACTCTGCCCGTATGGCTGTCCGGCGTCGGCTCCGGTGAGGGCGCACAGGGTCGGCATGAAATCGTCAGAATAACCCGGCTGGCTGACGACTTTTCCCGCAGCCACTTTTCCCGGCCAACGCACGATCGTCGGGACGCGGATGCCGCCTTCAAATATGGAGCCCTTGAGGCCGCGTAAGTCCGTGACGGAATCGAAAAATGCGTAATCGACGCCGCCGACGTCGTGAGTCGTTCCGTTGCCGCTCGTAAAAATGACGAGCGTATTGGTTTCGAGGGCGAATTCGTGGAGCTTGGCGAGGACCTTTCCGATGTTGTCGTCGAGAAATGAGATCGTGGCTGCATACGCCGCGTGCGGGCGGGAATGCGGCAGGTAACTTTTCTCGCCGCGGTAGGGCGCCGAATCCCATTCGCGGGGATATTTATCCACCCATTCCTTCGGGGGCTGCATCGCGACGTGAGGCTCGAGCGGGCAGTAGTAGATGAAGAACGGCTGGCCGGACTTCGCAGCGGCCGCGTGCGCGTCGAGCCACTTCAAGAGATCATCGACGATCGCGGTCGAGGCGTGAGTCCGGCCCGTGTAGGTCGTGTCGTCCACCACGCCGTTTGGCTGCCGCGCGTGGCCGGGGATGGCGGGATCGTTGATGACCTCCTTGGTTCCGTCGCGCCAGAGGAACGCGGGGAAGAAGGAATGGCAAACGCGGTGATCCGTGTAGCCGTAAAAATAATCGACGCCTTTCTGATCGGGCGCCCCGCTCGTGCCGTATTTTCCCATCCCCCACTTGCCGAACGCGGCGGTCGAATAACCGACCTTTTTCAAAGCCTGATGAATCGTGTACTGCTGGGAATCCATGGGCCAATCGCCGCCGATATGGTCGATGGTCTCCTTGGGATCGACGCGCTTGAGATCCTGCACGTTGCATCCTCCGCTGTGGCGACCGGTCAGGAGGACATTGCGGGAAGGCGAGCAGACGGGAGCCCCCGAGTAGAACTGTGTCCACCGCTGGCCCTCGGCGGCGAGTCGATCGAGGTGCGGTGTCAGAATCTTTTTCTGCCCGTAGCTCCCGAGTTCCGCAGATCCGAGGTCGTCCGCGAGGATCAGGATGATATTTGGACGGGGCGTTTCCGCGAGAGTGCCGAGGGGCAGGATGGCGGCGGCGAGTGCGGCGATGGAGCAGGGGAGATGCATGAACGGGCAGGGGAATTAACGACGAATTCGCGGCAATATGCCATAAGCGTGGCGACGGAAGTTGCCTTCTCGGGGAGTGCTGGGGCGATGCGCGGCAAAAAAACGTTTGCAATCCAGTCGAGGTTCCCTACTTTCGGCGCCCATTTCCTATGGCAAAAACTAGTTGGTTAGAAAAAGAAAAACGTAAACTCGCGACCGTTGCGAAGTATGCCGCTGTGCGTGCTGAGTTGAAGGCGAAAGGCGATTACATCGGCCTCTCGCAGCTTCCCCGCAATGCGAGCCCCGTACGCCTCAGCAAACGGTGCCAAGCGACCGGTCGCAAGCGTGCCTACATCGGACGCTTTAAGCTTTCGCGTATCGCTTTTCGCGAGCTGGCTTCGAACGGGTATATCCCCGGCGTGACGAAATCCAGCTGGTAGTCGTCGTTACCGCAGTCTTTCAATCGAGTCGCGGAGCACACGCTCCGCGACTCGTTTCTTTTTAGCGAAATGTCCGCATTCATCAGTATCGCCAGCGCTGCGGGTGCGCCTGCCGCAGAGTGGGAGGCGGGGAACGTGATCTTGCTGAAATTGCTGAGCATCCTCGTGCTCGTGCTTCTCAACGGTTTTTTTGTGGCGGCGGAATTCGCGCTAGTGAAGATCCGAGGCAGCCAGCTCGATCCGCTGGTCGACGATGGCAATCGTACCGCCGAACTCGCCAAGCACATCACCTCGCACCTCGACGCGTATCTTTCCGCCTGCCAACTCGGCATCACCCTGGCGAGCCTCGGTCTCGGATGGATCGGTGAGCCGTTCCTTGCCCGGATGATTGAGCCGGCTTTCTCGAAGCTCGGCATCGAGTCGCTGACCGTCGTTCATTCAGTCTCATTCGCGATTGCGTTCTCATTGATCACCTTTCTCCACATCGTGCTTGGCGAGCAGGCGCCAAAGATCCTCGCGATACGCAAGCCGATGCCGGCCACCCTTTGGGTGAGCCGTCCGTTGCAGTTTTTCTACGCGATTTTTCGACCGGCGATTTGGTTTTTAAACGTATCGTCGAACGAGCTTCTCAAGCGCGTCTTTCGTATCGATCCAGTGAGCGAACATGAACTCGCGCATAGCGAGGAAGAGTTGCGCGTGATCCTTGCCGAAAGCGCGCACAGCCAGACGGTGACGCAACTTGGAAAGGAGATTCTCATCAATGCCCTCGACATGCGGGACCGGGTGGTGCGGGACATCACGACGCCGCGCGGAGAGGTGATGTTCCTGAACACCGAGGATACCTTTGAGGAAAACCTCAAAGCCGCGCAGGAAAGCCGCCACACGCGGTTTCCGCTTTGCGAAGGGCACCTCGATCAAACGATCGGGCAGGTGCACATCAAGGATTTGTTCACTCTCCTCCGCGACACTGCGCCGAACCTGCACAGCATCAAGCGCGAGCTTCTGGCGGTACCGGAGATGATGCCGTTGGAAAAGCTGTTGACGTTCTTCTTGGCAAAGCACGCGCACCTGGCGTTGGTGATCGACGAGTTTGGAGGCACGGTTGGGATCGTCACGCTCGACAACGTCCTCGAGGAATTGGTCGGCGATATTCAGGACGAGTTCGACGCAGAGAAGCCCGAATTGCGGAAACTCGCGGAGGACGAGTTTGTGGTCGAAGGCTCGCTCGGGCTTTATGAGTTGAACGACTTAATCGGGCTGGAAGTCCAGAGCGCGGACGTCAGTACGATTGGCGGTTATGTCACGCACCTCATCGGGCATTTGCCGAAGGCGGGGGAGCAGACACGGATCGAGGACTATGCCGTCACGATTTCGAAGGCTGATAACCGGCGTGTGATCGAAATCCATTTCAAGCGCCGTAGCGCGGACGAACGGGTTTAGCGGGTGTTTCCGCTGGCCAAACGCTCGCGCGATCCTACTCTCCGCGGATGCGAAAATTCCCTGTTCGTATCATTGTGCTCGGGGCTTCCCTGATGATGGGCGCCTGCGCAACACGTCCGCTACCGAAGTACGAGAAGCCCATTGCGAGGGCGCAATTTCAGACAATCAGAACCACGGCATACACCGATTCGGAGAGCGACCACCGGAAATACTCAAATCACAGTGCGCTGGGTTCAAACCTGCAGAGCGGCTCGATCAACAGCGCAGCGGCAGATTGGTCCCGGTGGCCGGCGGGAACGATTTTTCGAATTCAGGAGACGGGGGAGCTGTTCTGCGTGGACGATTACGGATGGGCCCTTTCAGGCACCAACACGATCGATCTTTACAAGGCGACGCGGACCGCGATGAACGGGTGGGGAGTCCGGCGGGTAAACATCGAAGTCATCGAGTGGGGTAACGTGGATCGCAGCCTCGCGATTTTGAAGGGTCGCTCAAAGTTCAAGCATGTGCGGCGAATGCTCAACGAGATCGGCGATCGTTACGCAGAGTTGAAGCGGCCAGTTCCGGCGGCAATGCCGAGTCCATCGGTTGCGGCAGCGAGTTCAACCGGCGGCGTGCGACTGTCGCCGTTTGTGACGGGCACAGGGCGCTAGGGGCTTTTGGTTTTCTCAATCTCGGGGTGTGGACTGGGTGAGGCACGCTTTTAGCTTCGAGTCGGCGTGAGAATTTCCCAATGATTCAACCGCCACTGCCACTGTCGCCTGAGGAGCACGAGCAAATCCTTCAGACCATCGAGATGTTCGAGGTCATCGTTCAGGCATCTCCGAACGATGCTCAATCGTTGGAGATTCTTCAGGATTCGTATGTCAGGGGAGGGCGGAGGGACGACGCCGTGGCAATCGCGCGAACGTTGGCGGAAGTTTACGTGGGGGCCGGCCAGTTTGATTCGGCCATCAAGCAATACGAACTGCTGTTGCAGAGCGACCCAAGCAACGTGGAAGTCATGGCAGCTCTGGGTGAGGCGGAAGATAAAATGCGGAACGCTGCGGCGGAAGCGATGGGTGCGAGCGGAGACGGGATTGATTTCGAAATCTCTCCCGCGCCTGAGTCGTCGGCGCTGATGGCGACGCCGCATACGTTCCGCCCCGAGGCAACGCCTTCTGCGACTTCCGACCAACTGGACGCGATCGCGCAGGCATTGGCGGATGATGGGAACGAGGCGCTCGCTAAATTCCTGATCCAGCACCGAATCGCACAGGAAGATGTGGTGAGGCTGGCGCTCGATCGTGTCGCCAAGAAAAACAAAGATCTCGCAGTCAACGTCATGGCGACTTCGTTGCTCGATGAAGTAGTTCGTCGCGGCGGGCTCGATCTCGAGGCGACGTTGTGCGCGATCGTGGATCGCGCAAAATTCGCCTACATTCCTCTCGAGCATTACGACGTAGACCGTCAAATCGTGAAGATGCTTCCCGAGACGCTGACGCTTGGGCGCTTGATGGTTCCTTTCGACGTGATGAGCCGGACGGTGATGATCGCAACGGCCAATCCGTTTGACGCGCCGGGCAAAGATGCCGCGCAACATCTTCTCGATTACAACATCCAGTGGCACATCGCGTCCCCAACGGCGATCATCAAGATTCTCGGGGATACGTATAAAGTGGCGGCACCGGGGATGGTTGGCGCGAGCGTCCCGGCGGGGGGGGCCACACCGATCAATCTGGCCAGTGGAAATGCGGCGCCTTCTCCTGCGCCGGCGGCATCCGCGCCGTTGCCGGATACATCCGGATTTAAACTCGCGAATCAGAGTCTACCATCATGAGCATTAAGTCTTTCGGAGAACGCATCGCGGATGTCCTCATCGAGGATGGTCTGCTGTTACCGAGCCAGCTTGCCGAGGCCGTCGAGCTTCAAAAAAAACAAGGCGGGCGTTTGCTCAAGCTGCTGACTGACAAACATTTTGTCACCGAGCAGGACATGGTGATTTCGATGGGCCGCTGCTTGGACACGCCACCGATCAATTTGTCGCGGGTGCGAGTGCCGGAGGATGTGCAGGAATTGGTGCCAAAAGACATGGCCCGTTCCTACAAGCTCGCTCCGGTCTGCAAGCTGGGTAACAAGCTGTTCGTCGCGATGGCGGATCCGTTGAACGTGCTGGCGCTCGATGACCTGCGCCAGCGGACGAAACTTGAGATCGTCCCAATGATCACGACGGAGCGGAGCGTCATGGAAGCGCTCAGTGGCGTGAGTAATTCCGGCTCGCAAATGGAGCAGGTGCTCAAGGACGCACAGTCTCAGGCGGACAGTGTCGAGGAAGTGAAAGCCAAGCGGGAGGAGATCGATCTCGATCGACTTGCCGTCGAGTCCGAGGACGCCCCGGTCGTAAAGATCGTCAACCTGATCCTCGTGCAAGCGCTCAAGGAAAAGGCGTCGGACATCCATATCGAGCCTTTCGAGAAGATCCTGAAACTGCGCTATCGCGTGGACGGCAACCTGATCGATGCGACGTCGCCGCCGAAGGCGCTCCAGCTTCCGATCGCGTCGCGCATCAAGATTCTGGCGGGCCTCGACATCGCCGAGCGCCGCCTTCCGCAGGATGGTCGTTTCCGCATCCGCGTCTCTGGCAAGGAGATCGACCTTCGTATTTCGCTCCTTCCGACGGTGTTCGGAGAAAAAATCGTCATTCGTATCCTCGATAAGAGTGCGCTTTCCGGCTCGATCGACCAACTCGGGATGGACGAATACACGCTCGGCACTTTCCGTAAGGCGGTCGATGCCCCGCATGGAATGATCCTAGTCACGGGCCCGACGGGTTCGGGAAAGACGACCACGCTTTATTCCGTGCTCCAGGAACTCAACAGCCCGGAATACAATATCGTCACCGTCGAAGACCCGATCGAATACCAACTCCCCGGGGTCAATCAGGTCGCCGTGAAAGCGGAGATCGGGTTGAGCTTCGCAGATGCCCTGCGGTCCATTCTCCGTCAGGATCCGGACATCGTGATGATCGGGGAAATCCGTGATAACGAGACGGCCGATATCGCGGTAAAGGCGGCGCTCACCGGTCACCAGGTTCTTTCCACGCTTCACACGAACGACGCAGCCGGAGCGATTGCGCGTCTGGACGACATGGGGATCGAGCCTTTCCTCATCTCGTCCTCATGCATCCTCACCTGCGCCCAGCGGCTTGTCCGCCGAGTGTGCCCAAACTGCCGCGAAGAGTTCATCCCGGAACCAGAGCTTTTTTCGAAACTGAATATCGAGGATCAGCAAGGAGCGACTTTCTTCCAGGGAGTCGGATGTGATCGATGCAAGCGACGTGGATACTCGGGTCGCGCGGCGGTGATCGAAGTTCTTCCGGTCAGCGAATCGATCCGGCGGCTTATCATCAAACGCGCAAGCGCCGCCGTTATCAAGAACCAGGCGATGACGGAAGGTATGAAGAGCCTTCGAATGGTCGGAATTGACAAAGCCCGCGAGGGCATTACGACTTTGGAGGAAATCCTGCGGGTAACCGCGGATGACCACTAGCGTCGCATGGGACTACTCGACAACCTCTTCAAACCTAAGCCGGAAACCGGAATGAAGAAGATTGGCGAGATGCACCCCCCGGAAGAAGCGGTCTCTCTGAACGAGCCTCCGCCACAACATCGGGCTCCCTCGTTTCTCTCCCCGAAGACTTACGTCCCTCGCGCATCGGCTCAAGTTGTCCCGCCGACGCGCTCACATCCGCCGCTGGAAAAGAAGCCGGTGCAACCCGCTGAAGGGGCGACGAGCGCTGATCCGAAGTTCATCGTGCTCACGCTCGGCGATGTCCTGTCGCGGATTCCGACGCAGTTCCTCCGGCATGGGATGCATGACGCCAAGCGGGAGCTTCGTTTCGAGATGGACGATCTCTCGGCCGATATCGCCCGCGGCCGCGCGGCGGTCTACCTCGCGCATATCGTCCAACAGTGTCCGGATATTTTTTTGGAGGAAGTCGACGGTTTCGACGACATGCAGATTCGGCTCCCTCTGCAAAAGCTCGTCGAGCAAATCAGTCTCGTCCGCAGACAGCGCAACATCGCTCCCGGCGACAGACCCGCCGCTCCCATTCCATCGAAACCGGAGACAACGAGCACCCCGGAACCGCAGTCCGAAAGCGCGGCAACGAATCCCGCTCCTGTGGAAAAGCGGCCAGTCCCCGCTCCACCGAACGTCCCGTCACCCGCCGTGAAAGCGGAGCCAACGCCCGTTCTAAAGCTCCCATCGGACGCTCTGGCCGAGGGGCCGACTCACGCACCCGCTCAAGTGGTCCCTGTGTCTCAAAGCTTTCCGCCACCTCCCACAACACCAGAACCTCGATCGAACGCCGCTGTGGAAGAACCGAAGCGCGCGTCGCTCGAAACGGTTCCGGTTCCTCCCCCAAACGTCGAATTGCAGATCGCGGCGCCGACTGAGGATGTCGAACTCGCGTCGCTCGATGGAGGAAAGGCGCCAGCGAATGTTCAACCGCTCGTGCCGCCCTCGAAAGAAGATCTTCAGGCTCAATCCAAGCAAGAGCCTTTGGAAAACGGCGAGCCAACTCCCATCGTGCCGCTGCCAATCGAAGCATGTGCGCCCGCCGCGACCGAAAGCGAAGCCGAGAAAATCAGCCTAAATCTGGCAGCCATCCTGCGCCGTTGTCCGGCGTCGATCCTAGTCGAGAAGCTCCCGGCAATCGACGAAACGCTGCGGGTTACATTCCCATTCGCGCCGATCGAGCGTCAGCTTGCGACAGGGAAAGTAGAAGTTTCGTCGATGCGGTTTATCGCCGCACTGCCGCCTGAATTACTCCCGTTCTTCGAAGCCCAGGATGGGATGAAGGTGACGCTTCCGCTTGAGGAAATATTCCAGAATCTGCCGGGCCAGCCTTTTCCGCTGCCTTCGGAACCGGACGAGCCGCCAGCGCTAGAAGTCGCTCTGTCGCCGGCGAACGCCGCCAGCCGTGCGGAGCCGCTGGCCGAAACACCAGTGCTCGAAGAGCCGGTGGGAGCCTCCGACGTTTCGCCTGAGTTTCTCGAATCGGCAGCGGCAGAGGTTGCGCCAGTCGAAGCATCGATCCCTGAGTCATCGTCGGATGAGATCAAAGTCGACCGGGTCGTTGCGGTTGCGACGTTCGATCCAATGCCGGTGGAGTGCGGAACCAAAGGTGTTTTGCCGCCGTCGGAAACTCCTCCTGTGCCAGAAGCGACTCTCGCGCCTGAACCGGTCGCGGATATCGCAGTTCCTAGAGCTGAACCTGCGCCGGCGGAGTCGGTCACCCCCGAGGCGATCCGCTTTTCGCCTTCGATTGCGCGGGGGGGCGACGAACCATTCGTTCCGAAAGGCCCGCCGCCGCTTCTCGCGACGGAAAGCGGTCCAGTGCCGTTCGTCCTCGCGCCGACATCGGAGGTCCATTTTGGAGCGCCCGCCCCTTTCGTCGAACCCGCCGCCGCGCCCTTGCCAATCCTCGTACCGGTTCAGGCACCGATCCCTGCGCCAATCCGCGTCGAGAACCCGGCCCCGGTTTTTGCTGCGGAGGAAAAGCCCGTGGTACCTGAGACTGTGCCGACTGCGATGGAGCCTGCGCCGCTGCAGTCGTTGACCGAACTCATCCCGGTCCGTCCAGTTCTTCCTTCATTGCGCCCGCCGATTGTCTTGCATGCGAATTTGGTGTCGGCCCCCGTGCCTGCGCGACCCCTTGAGACACCAAAGCCCGCAGGAGGACCGCCCGCCGCATTCCAACCGCCGCCAGCATCGATTCCCCGTCCAGCCCAGGCACCTGCCCCCATTCCCGAGCCCAAGATTCCACCGGTTCTGCCAGCCACGATTGGATCGGGTTCAGACGATGGCGCGCCGTCGGTGCCGATATTGCCGGGAGTCATTCCACGGCTCGGGCCGGCGCCCGTTCGGCCCGTCATGGTGGCGCCGCCCCGCATTTTCACGCCTTCGGATAAAGAATCGGGAGTCGTCTCGTCCGACATTGATGTGGCGGCGAATGGGCCGAACGCGGATGCGCTTCGTGAGATTGCAATTGAGCCTGCCATGCCGATTCCGTCACAGCGGGTAGCCCTGGACCTTCCGCTTCTGAGCCGCGCTCTTGCGGAACTGCCCGGCATACAAGCGTGCGTCGTATCCGCTCGTGAAGCCACGGCCCACGGTGGCGAACTTCCCTCGGAACTGGATCCCGGATCGCTTCGCGACCTCGCCTTGCAGCTTGCCAGTACTCTCTCACCGCGCGCGTCCGCACTTAGCGCCGGCCCGGTCCAACACGTGACTGTGCATGGCGAGCGGTTTTCGTTGAGCCTTTTCACTCGCGGAGAGGCGTGTGTCTGTGCCATCCACCGGGCGCGCATTTTTCTTCCGGGTGTGTGCGAGCGTTTCGTTGCTGCTGCCGACGAGTTAGCCCGGTCGGCTGCCTAGCTCGGGTTCGAGCCGTGCGCGTTTTCATATGAGATCTTACGCCATCCTGTTTCTCCTCACGGGATATGCCATCGCTGCTGATCGCCCCGAACCGCGCTTCCGAGGGGTCACTATCGACGACGGAATTCAGATCGGATACGGCCTCGCCGTTGCCGATGTCGATGGCGATAAACGTCCCGATATTCTCCTGGCCGATAAGCGGCAAATCGTCTGGTACCGGAATCCGACCGGCGACGACGCGAACGGTCAGGTCGTGTGGAAAAAGCACGTCATCGCGGAGAATCTCACCGAAAAGGATAACGTCTGCATCGCCGCGCAGGACATCGATGGTGACGGAAAATGCGAAGTTGCCGTTGGCGCTGAATGGAATCCGGGCGACACGGAGCACAGCGGCGAGGTCTTTTATCTCATCGCGCCGGAGGATCGGACTCAGCCATGGACGCCTGTCAAATTTCCCGAAGTCGAGCCGACGACCCATCGCATGAAATGGATCGCTCTCGATGCAACGCACTCGGGGTTGGCCGTCGTGCCTCTGCACGGTCGTGGAAACAAGGCTGGCGAGGGCGTTCCGGTGAAGGTCTTACTTTATCTCCCGCCGACGCCGCTCAATGATCCGGCCGGCAAGTGGTCCAGCGAAGTGATCGACGAAACGATGCACGCCACTCACAACTTCAACGTGACGCCAGTGGCGACGGATGGGCTGATCCCGCCGCCGCAAATTCTTCTGGGAGGACGCGAGGGGGTCAGCGCAATGCTAAAGACGAACCAGACTTGGATTCGGCGTCCGGTCTTGACGAATGAGGGTGCGCCGGGCGGTTTTCGCGGGGCTGGCGAGGTGAGGACGGGCAATCTGTCACCGGCTGCCCGGTTTCTTGCCACCATCGAGCCGATGCACGGCAACGAGCTGGTGGTCTACACCGATCTACCGTTGAGGGCTGGAGGAAAGGCGGTTCGTCGTGTCCTTACCGACAAGCTGAATGAGGGGCATGCACTGGCGATCGGGGACGTTCTCGGCATTGGTCCTGAACAGGTCGTCGTCGGATGGCGAGGCACCGTCGGCAAGTCAGACAGCAACGTGGGAGTCCACGTCTGGACACCGCTCGATTTCGGCGGGGAGCAATGGCGCGATAGTGTGGTCGATGCGGCCGGCATGGCTTGCGAAGATCTCCAACTTGCTGATCTCGATGGCGACGGGCGGCTCGACATCATCGCGGCGGGACGCGCGACGCATAATGTGAAAGTCTACTTTAACGAGACGCCGAGGTAGCTGCCCTATTCGACGGGGGATGAGATTTCGTCCCAGTCAGTGCGCTAATGATCGCCTCCGAATCGTAAACGCAGCCGCCCCAAGTCCCGCCGCTCGCGTTCTGGAGCGCTGCCCAGATGCGCGTATCCTCCGGCAAAGCGGCGTGCGGCGCGAGATCGGGATGCGTGGTGCGGCTTACAAGAAGAGCCGCAGCGGCGATGGGTTCGACCGGGTCGGAGCCGTCGCCGACGAGATCGACGCGACCTTCCATTTTCACCCGATCGATCTCGATGCGAATGAGGTCGCCATCCCGCACGCGTCCGATCGGTCCGCCCGCGAGCGCCTCCGGGCCGATGTGGCCGAGACATGCACCCGTACTGACGCCGGAGAATCGCGCATCGGTGAGCAGCGCGACGTGTTTTCCGAATGGGAGCATCTTTAGCGCGCTGGTGATCTGGTAGGTCTCCTCCATTCCCGTCCCCATCGGGCCGATGCCCGCGAGCACGAGGATGTCGCCGGCTTCGATTTTTCCGTCGCGGATGGCCGCGATGGCGGCGGCTTCGCTGGTGAAAACTCGGGCAGGACCGGTCTTGCGATAGACCCCGTCCGGGTCGATCACGCTCGGGTCGATGGCGGTCGCTTTGATGACGCTGCCTTCGGGGGCGAGATTGCCGACCGGGAAGACGAGGGTGCCCGTGAGGCCGCGCTCTTTGGCGAGAGCCGGGGGGAGGATGACATCGTCGGGGGAAACCCCGTCGAGTTCGGTGAGCAGTGTGCGAAAGCGAATACGCCGGTCGGATTGCGCCCAAGCGTCCAAGTTTTCCCCGAGCGTTGCGCCGGTCACAGTCAGGACCTGCGTGTCGAGCAGGCCGAGTCCGCGCAGGTGGAGCATGACTTCGGGAACGCCGCCGGCGAGGTAAGCGCGCACGGTGGGGTGGTACTGGGGACCATTCGGGAGGACATCGACGAGGCGTGGTGTGACTCGGTTGACATCAATCCAATCTGCGACCAGCGGCCGCGGAAGACCGGCGGCATGGGCAATGGCGGGGATGTGGAGGAGGAGATTCGTGGAGCCGCCGAAAGCGGCGTGAACGACCATGGCATTCCGGATGGACGCGGGCGTGAGCACGTCGCGCATGGTGATGCCGCGTCGCTCCAGCGTGACCAACGCTTGAGCGCTGCGGGTGGCAAGTTGAGTCCAGACGGGCTGGCCGCTCGGAGCGAGCGCGGCGTGGGGCACGGTGAGCCCGAGCGCTTCGGCGACGACCTGCGATGTGGCTGCCGTTCCGAGAAACTGGCAACCGCCGCCGGCGGAGGCGCAGGCGCGGCAGCCGAGTTCGGATGCTTCCTTCAACGAAAGCAATCCGCGGGAATAACGGGCGCCGATGGTTTGCACGGCTCCAGCGTCCTCGCCATCGCTCGGCGGGAGAGTGACGCCGCCGGGAACGATGACGCCGGGAAGATCGTGCATCGCTGCAAGAGCCATCAGCATTGCCGGGAGGCCCTTGTCGCAAGTGGCAATCCCGAGCACGCCGCGTCGGCGGGGGAGCGAACGGATGAGCCGCCGAAAAACGGTGGCGGCATCGTTGCGATAGGGCAGGGAGTCGAACATTCCGTGAGTGCCCTGAGTGCGGCCGTCACACGGATCGGAGCACGCAGCGGCGAATGGCACGCAAGCGAGTCGCCTTAGTTCGCGCGCAGCGGCCTCGACAAGGAGGCCGATTTCCCAATGTCCGGTGTGGTAGCCGAGTGCGATCGGGGTGCCGTCGGGTGCGCGGAGGCCACCCTGGGTGGAGAGAATCAGGAATTGCTTTCCATTTGCCTGAGCCGCGTCCCAGCCCATGCCGACATTCTGCGTGAGCCCGAATATGTCGCCGCTCGGGCTGTGGCGAAGCATGTCGTCATCCAGCGGCAAAGCGCCGGTGGGACCGGGTGCGCGCGTGACGATGCGGTAAATCGAAGGATCGTCGGGAAAAAGCATCTACCGGCAAAGCCAACCGAGCCGCATCCAATTGGCAAACCATTCCTGAATCGGCGCGGGGTCGAGTTCGCCGGAAGCGGCGCAGGCGGCATCGAGTGTGGCGCCATCACGGAGCGCAGTGAGGATGCGAAACGCGCCGGGTTCGAGGCGTTTGTAGTAGACGGAAAAGTCGTGCCGGTGGACCGCCAAATGGATGGGCGTGTTCCTCGGGCGCGCGGCGAGGCGTTTGGTGCGTTGCCTGCGCGTCGCGGAGACGGCATTGCTGACGCTTCCGGTTTCGATATTGGCCTTCCGGAGTTTCCCGAGCAGTTCGTCGATGGGGTGATTCAGCGCGAAGAGCGTGACGTAAGGCTGCACGCCGATGCGGAGGCGATCTGGAGGCGTCTTAGCAATGCGCGCAGGGTCGAGCACCGGACGCTCTTCGCCGTCAAACGCGAGCACGCGAGCCCATTCGACGCGGGCCATTTCAAGCGCGAGCGCAAGGTGTGGCGCGACGAATTCGGGATGTTTGCCGATGAACGTGGGAAGCGCGGCGCCGAGGTCGCGAAGGGACCACGAATTGGAGCCGACGCTTTCGAGATATGCGATGGTAAGGCGATCAAATTTGCGCTCGCCGATCACGGCGCGAAGCCCGCGGAAGTCTTCGCCGAAATTGCCGAGAAGGCGCCACCAGTATTGTTGATTGTAGATCTGGAGTCGCTCGAACGAGGAGAGTCGATCGTTGGGCTTGATGAGCGTCTCGGCAATGTGCGCATTTTCGCGGCGCATGGTCTCGCCCGGTCCCAGGCGGCGAAATACCGCTTGGGTCATCTCGCGCTGGATGGTCGCGAGTTTGGGTGCGTTTTTACGCGGCGATGGAGCGTGCATCCGGGAGATAACGGTTGGCCTTGAGCGCCTCGCGATGCACTTCGTCAAAGGAGGGAATGCGATCGTCCCATTCGAGCAGCGTGGCTGTGCGCCCGATGCGTTGGATGGCGTGGGAATACATTTTCCACACGGGATTCAGGACGGGATGGTCGTGCGTATCGAGAATGTAACGCTCGTATTTCGTGTGGCCGGCGATGTGGATTTGCGCGACGCGCTCCGGCGGCACTGCGTCGAGGTAAACGTAGGGATCGAAGACGTGGTTTTT
>JAYTDO010000292.1:0-45017 GCA_043735935.1 Chthoniobacteraceae bacterium | reverse complement strand
ACCTTGGTCGTCTCTCCTGCGATCGAAATGCTGGTAAAGCTCCCACCCTCGATCGCATACCTCGTGTCGACCGCCAGGCCGGCCTGCAGGCTGCCACTTTCTGCCCCGAGGACGATCTTCCCGATCGCCTTTTTCGCCAAGGCGTCCCCGGGTGCCGCCACATCGTCGCCATCGCCAAAAACTCCGCTGCGACCGGGCATCACGCCGGACGCGATCGTGGTCGTTCCGAGCTTCCCAGTCACCGTGATCGCCGCGATCGTCGCCGCACGCGTAAAGGCGTCATTTCCACCGCCGAGGATACCGTCCATCCCGAGATCGACCCCCGCCAAGAGTTGCGATCCCGTCAGGTTGGCAAATACGGTTGAGTTGCCGATCTTGACGGCTCCAAGCACCGTCCCCGCAGCCGCGACCGTATCAACGACGGAATGGCTGGAGGTGATCTTTCCGATGCTCGTTTCGCTACTGAAAACGCTGCCAAACACCCCCGTCAGGGCCGATCCGTTTGGGCTCGCCAGCGTGACGCTCGAATTACCGATCTCGGCGGCTCGCACGAAGACGTGATCAATGCCGATCGTATCGACCAGCGCGGATACCTGCTTGATGCTGAAGCCGTTAAAGACGGTTTTAGCGATAATTTCGTAATCCTTAATTCCGCCCGCCGTCGCCTTCAGAGTGCCGATCGACCCGTCCGTCGCCCAGATATTCTGCCGGTTTGGGTCGCCGTAAATCCCGCCGTCTTCGCTCGTCGTGCCGATGAACTCATACGCGCTGATCGATCCGATCGCGCGGGCGACGAGCGACCCCGTAAAGTTCCCCTTTACCGTGAGCGCTTTGACCGGACCGACCGCGTTGATGTATCCCGTGAAGTTGCTGTTCACTTTGAAACTTCCGAGCAGCGTCGGGCTCACATCCGTCAACGTCAGCGTGCCGGCAAACTCACCCGTCTTGGTCGTCAATTGCCCGATGCTGCCGGCTGTCAGCGTCGCACCTTCAAGGAAGGCTCGCGCCTGAAAACTCCCGACGCCGCCTTCGATCTCGCTGCCGACGCTGCCCCACGAGCCCTGCGCGATGTTGATCCTTCCCATCTCGGCGATCGTCGATGCTCCGTTGTGAAACTTATCGACCTCGAAGACGACGAAGCAATCGCCGTGTTTCAGGGTGAAACTCGTGATGCTCTGGGTCGTGCGGATCACTCCTGGAAACTCCCAGGTATCGACCGTCACCTTGCCCAGCCCGCCGCCACCCGTGCCGGCCACAGTGCCGTCTCCCGTGACGTCGATCACCACTCCCGGGCCCAATACCTTGGCAATGGTGAGGTTCGGATGGTTGTTGTAAGTGTCCGGAGCGGTTTCGTCGCCGGGGACGTTATACGTGAGACCGTAGCCGAT
This sequence comes from Chthoniobacteraceae bacterium, assembly GCA_043735935.1. Taxonomy (GTDB): domain Bacteria; phylum Verrucomicrobiota; class Verrucomicrobiia; order Chthoniobacterales; family Chthoniobacteraceae; genus JANLQB01. The sequence continues at coordinate 43,629 of JAYTDO010000292.1, read as the reverse complement.
CCGAATGATGGTGTTGGCGTTGACGTTTTGCAGCTTTAGAACGGAAATCTCTCCCGCAATATTGATGTCCGGGATGGCGTCGGCGATCCCGTCGCCGAGGGTCACTCCTTTCGCCAGCGTGATCGTGCCGATCGAGTAGTCGGGATTCGGGCTGAGGATTTTGTTCACGGTCGTCGTGGTGCCGGATTTGAGCGGCTTTACGGTCAAAATCGAGGCGTTGTTCGTGCCGTCGAGCGTGATCGTGTCGATCACGGACCCGCCGGCCCCATCATCGATCACCACCACGATCGCCTGCCCCACTCCGGCCACCGCCAGGCGTGTGTCCGCGACGCTTGCTACGCCCGCGGTGACGACCGTCGTGCCGAGCGTGCCCGCAGCGTATTGGAGCGTGCCAGTTCCTGTCTTAGTGATGATTCCCGGGCCGTCCACCAATCCGAGGAGCTTCAGCGTCCCGCTCACGTCGATCGTGGCGTTCGCGTCGCGGGAGAAATAACGCAGGCTCGTGAAGCTCGACGTCGTCTTCAGGTCGCCGCCATTAAAACTCACGCGGTTCGCCGGATCGCCAAACGCCTTATCCGACGCGACCTGAAGGACGCCTCCACGAATGGTGATCGTGCCCGGCGTTGCGTTGCCAAAGGTGCTGTGGGTGTTACTCAGGATCAACGTATTCGGGCCGGTCTTGGTGATGCCCGCCTCACTCCCGCTGATCGCGCCGGACACCAGCATGTCGCCGCCGTCGGTGCCGATCGAAGTGTAAAGAGGGAGGTTGATGGCGCCGGTGACGGTCGCGAGGCCGCCGCCGGAGTTATGAACCAGCGCGCCCACCGGTCCGAAACCCGGGCCGTCACCGTTGAGTTCGAGGGCGTTCGGGAGAGTGATGCCGCTGCCGTCGATCCAAATTGCCGCATTGTTGGCCACGAAGATGGGATCCGTCCCAAACGCCGAACTACCCGTCGCCGCAAGCACGCCCGCCTGCAAATTGACCTGCACGACGTTCCACTCCGCGGAATCATGGCTCAGAATCCCCAAACCCGTCTTCGTCAAAGAAAAGCTTCCGGTCTCATCCTCCCCAAGCACCCTGTTTCCGACCCAATTAACCCGCGATCCCTCAGCCACCGAAACAGTTGCGTCCGCGGCTAAAAATACCCTCGGGCTGACCGTATTCGTACCACCGAGATTGTACGCGAGCCTACCGCCCGCTAGGACCACATCGGTGTTGAGCGAGGCATTCACACTGTCCAGGCGCAGGGTGCCGGATTGGATAAAGGTGAGGCCCGTGTAAGTGTTATTACCGCTCAAAACCGTCGTTCCGATGCCCCGCTGGATAATTCCGAAGCTTCCACTCACATCCACCGCGAGGGTGAACGTCTCACTGCGATTAACGGCCAAATAGCGCCCGGCGCTGATCGGCCCTGTGCCGATCGCCCCACTGGTGCCGCCATTGCCAAGCTGAAGCTCACCCGCAGAGATCGTCGTTCCGCCGCTAAAGGTGTTATCGCCAGTCAGGATCAGGACACCGCTGCCTCCCTTGAAAAAAGAAAGATTCTTGTCGTCCGCCGTGCCAGTCACCGGTCCGCCGAGGCGCCCTCCATAGGTCGAGTTGGCGTTCGCGAAAAATGAAATCTGTGTCGAAGACGCAGACCCATTGATGATGTCACCGGTGCCGGTGATGCCGGCGTTCGTATTGAGCGAGAGATTCTTTCCCGGCAGGGTCAGATCCGCGCTCACGGTGATCGTGCCGCTGGCGCTGTTACCCACCGCGATCCCAAAGCCGTGGATTAATGCCAACTCCACATTCGTCAACCCAAGCACACCCGGCCCGTCTGCCCCCCCGAGGTTGATCGCCACGCCAGAAGTATTCTGGAAAATCCGCGCATTGTGCCCAGCCCCGGCATCGACAACCCCCGCGATATTCATGCTGTCGGCGAAAAGCCTCAGCGAGCCGCTGCCTCCCGTACTCGTGATCTTCGCCCCGTTCAGGATGTCGATCCCAAATCCCCCAGTCCCCCCGCCGACCGTGCCGAAGATTCGCAGATCCCCATCCGGGCCGTCGATCACGGTCCCCGCATCGCTCAGCCTCACCCCCGAATTCCCAATCCCCGAGCCGACACCGCCCGTGCCAGTGACGTACAAACTGAATTCCCCGTTTTCGTAAATCCCCGCCCCATCCAGCACGTACACCCCCACGCTGTCTCCGCTCGCGCCCGAGCCCCCACCCTGACCGATCACGTTGCTGGCAGTTATGGAGGAGCCGGTACCCACGACCACGATCCCATAATTGCTATTGCCCGTTCCACCACCGCCGACTCCCGAGATCGTCGCCAAGCGGTTCCCGCCTGGGCTGATATAGCCGCCGGCCACGACGTTTAACCCATAATCGGACCCGCTCGAACCCGTCCCACCTGCCAGGGCATTCACGAAAATGTCCCCGTTATTCGAGTCGATCGTCCCGAAATTCACGTTCACCCCGTAGTTGCTCCCGATCCCCGAACCGCCCGATGCCAGTCCCCCGCCCAGGCCGAACACTTGCGTCATCCCGTTCCCGCCAGCCGAAATCCGGCCCCCATTCGACACACTGACCCCAAAATTGGTCTTGCTCCCAAAGCTGCCCCCGCCATTGCCCGTCACCGAAACGTCCGCGCCGAGGCTGGAAATCGTGGACCCAACGCCATCCAGTTCCACCCCGTGATTCAAATCACCCACCGACTCGCCGCCTCGTCCCAAAATCGTCACCGCCGACGAGGTGCCGCCCAGGATGGAGGCACCGTTGGAAAGGCGCAAACCCGCCTGCGATCCGATCGCATGGTTTCCCCCATGCGCGAGGATCGTCAACGCCCCGGTTCCGGTCACCAAAACCGACGCCCCGTTCAAATCCACTCCCGTAAAGCCGCCGCTCGTACTCGTCGCATCATTCGCGCTCAGGAAAAGTGCGCCGTCCACCGTCGAGATGCTCGCCAAGCTCCCCATCACGTAATTGCGCTCGGTCGTGATCGAGATCGCGCCCGTTCCGCTCGCCGAAATGACCGAACCGCTATCGATGAAAACCTGGCCTCCCGCCGTCACCGTCAGGTCGCGATTGACCGCCGTCGTCACCCCCGCCCCCGCCCCAACATATAGCCCACCCGTCGTCGAAAACGATCCATCCCCCCCGATCGACAAACCGCCAGAGATGCTGATCGCACCAGCACCCGGCCCCGTATCCACCGTCAAGTTCCCCGCCGTCGAAAGCGCGGTCGAAAACGACACCGAATCCCCTGGCGCGCTCGTCCCGTTGGTATCCACGGTAAAGCTCCCCGTCACTCCTGCGATCGCCACCTCCACATTGTTCGCATCGATCTGCGACGCACCGGTTCCCGCAGTGATTCCAAACGGATCGCTGAAGTGATAGTTCGCCCCGCTCACCGAAATATTGATCGTATCCGAGGCATTCACCCCGTCGATCACCGTCAAATTCCCCCCGGATAACGACACGACACTCGCCGGAGCGATGCGCGATTCGAGGATTTCGATTCCGGACAGCCCCCTAGCCTGTCCTGCACTGGATACAATGATTCGTTTCATAGAGAGATGACACTTCAACCGTTGTGCGGCCTTAAACCGCGGGCAGGACGCGGAGTAGATCGGCTAGCCGCTGCGCAAGCAAGTTACAAATACCCGTCAGACGATCCGCACGACAATGTCGTCGCTGGCGTTCCCGCCGGCAGGGTGGATGACCGAACCGGAGACGATCCCATTGGACGCGGTCGTGACGCCACCGACGGTCAGGCTCGCGAAGCTCGCAGCCTCGATGGCGAAGCTCGATCCGCCGCCGCCCGCAGGTCCGTAGGCTCCATTGATGGCGCCGAGGACGATCTTCCCGATCGCCTTGGAAACCGGGGAGCCCGGAGCCGCCGCATCATCGGCATCGCCAAAGATCCCATTCAATCCCGGAGTAAGCCCTGCGGCGATCGTCGTTTTGGAAAGCGCACCGCTGACGGTGATCGCCGCGATGCTCGCGGCGCGGTTAAACGCGTCATTACCACCACCAAGCACTCCATCCGAACCCATCCAAACACCGGCGAGGATTCTGGAGCCCGAGAGGCCCGCATCTGGCGCCGTGGGGCCACCCACGCTCACCGATCCGAGCGTAGTGCCGGCGGCGATCGTCGTGTCGATCACCGAGTGGCTGCTGGTGACGTTGCCGATGGTGCCCTGGCTGTTAAAGACGCTGTTTTGAATCCCAGTGAGAATCGCGCCCGTCGGGCTGGCGAGGGAGATCGAGGTGTTGCCGATGGCCGGCGCGGACACATAAACGTGGTCGAGACCGATCGTGTCGACGAGGGCGGATACCTGCCGGATGGCGAAGCCATTGACCAGCGTGGTGGACACGATCTCGTAGTTGCTCACGCCACCGGCGCTGGTCTTGATCGTGCCGATCGAACCGCCGAGCGCGATGATGTTTTGCCGAAGCGGATCGCCGAAGATCGCGTTGTCGTTGGTCGTGGTTCCATTCAACGAATACGCCGAGATGGAGCCGATGGATTTGGCGAGCAGGGAGCCGGTGAAGTCACCGCTGACGGCGACATTTTTGAGCGGTCCGGCGGCGCTGATGAAGCCCGTGAAGTTCCCCTTCACGACCACGCTTCCAAGCGCGGAATCATCCGTATCCTTGAAGACCATCTGCCCGGCAAATGGGCCCTTCTTGCAGGTGAACTTCTTAATGCTGGCCGCGGAAAGGTCCGCCGTCGCGAGGAATTCCTTCGCGGAAAACGCCCCGATTCCCCCTTCGATCTCGCTGCCACTGCTGCCCCACGCGCCATTTGGAATGGTAACCTTGCCCATGCCGGCGACCGTGAGCGCGCCGTTGTGGAGTTTATCCACCTCGAAGGTGACCAGACAGTTTCCGGTTTTGAGCAGGAAACTCGCGATGCTCTGAGTCGTGCGGATGATCCCCGGAAACGCCCAACTGTCGATGGCGACCTTGCCAAGGCCGCCACCGCCCACGCCACCCGGCGTGCCGTCGCCGAGCACGTCGATGATGACGCCGGGCCCGAGGATCGAGCGCAGCTTGATGTCGGGATGGTTGTTATAGCTGTCCGGCGTCGTGTCGTCGCCCGCGTTGTTGTAAGGCAGCCCTTTGCCAAGGCTGATGATCGTGTAGGAATTCAGATCGTTGAGATTCAACTTCCCGACCCGGCCACGGATGTCGATGTCCGCGATGCCGTCGTCCACGCCGTCGCCGATGATGACGGTTTTGCCCACGGTGATGGACCCGATCTCGTTATTCGGATCCATGCTGATGATCCTGTTGATCGTCGTCGTCCCGACTTTCGGACCCGCGATCGAAAATCTCGTGTTGCTGTCCGTGGCGATGAATTCAACTTCGTCGATGAGCGTTCCGCCGCCGGGGGCCGCCACGACAGTGACGTTGATGTCGCCGGTGCCTGTGACGGTCAGTTTGGTGCCAGACACGGTGAAGCTTCCCGTGTCGACCATCACCTGCCCGGTCACGGTATCGCCAAAGAACAATTGAGCAGCGCCGGTTTTGATCAGGCTCCCAGCACCGTCGATACTCCCGTTGAAAGTCAGTTTGCCCGCGGCGACCTCGACCGTGCCGGTCGGGCTGTTGATCGTGAGTTCGCGGTCGGTGCTGAAGGTGCCGGTGGTGCGGAGGACGGAGGTGGCGCTGTCGATGACGAGGTTGTTGCCGAGGTTGCCGAGTGCGCCGTTGTTTTTCACCTCGAGGACGCCGTCGGAAATAGTGATGGGGCCGGGGCCGAAGGTGTTGTTGGGGTTGCTGATGGCGAGGGTCCCGGGACCGACTTTGGTGAGGCTGCCCGCGCCGGTGAGGAGGCCGGTGAAGCTGCCGCCGCCGAGGGTGAGGGCGGCTCCGGCAAGCTCGACGTGGCCGGTGCCGTTGAGGGTGGCGAGGGTTTGCGCGAAGCCTGCGAGGTTGAGGGTGGTGCTGCTGCCGGTGACGGTGACGGAGGAGGTGGGGTTGATGTGGCCGAAGGCGGTGGCGGTGAAGGTGCCGCCGACAAAGTTGATCGCACCGGTGCCTGCACTCAGGTCGCTGGCGTGGATGGAGACCGTGTTTTTCTCGGAGAGGAACTGGTTGCCGCCGAAGCTCTGCGTGCCGAGGAAGTTGGCGTCGAAGCGGAGCGGGTTGCCGCTGGCCCCGATTCCGCCGGTGCCGCTGCTCAAGTTGAGGGTGTCGCAGATGATGTCGGTGGCTGCGGTGCCGGAGGTGATGGCTCCGGGCCCCGCGCTGGCGAGGGTGATGAAGAGGCTGCCGCCGCCGGTGTTGATGGAGCCGGTGCCGGTGAAGGTGAGGCTGGCGCTGCCGGCGGTGAAGAAGAGATCCGTCGCGACAGCGCGCGTGATCGGCGCGCTGACCGTAATGTTGCCGGTGTCGTTGTCGCCGATGAAGAGGGTGCCTGCGTTGATAAGGTCCAGGCTTGCATCGTTGAGCACGAAGCCGCCAAGGCCGCCGAGGCCGCCGAGGTCGATCCCGGTGCCTGCGATGAAGGGATGGATGCTCACGGTGCCAGCCCCGACGTTGATCCCGCCACTCGGGTTGAGGCTGCCTGCCACGAGCGTCGCAGAGTTCGCGGTGATGATTCCGGGAAGGAACAACGAGCCGGACGACGTTGCGGTAAATGCGCCATCGAGCGAAATCGCACCCAACAAGACCAGCCCTCCCTCGATGGTCAGGTTGTCGAGTTTCGCCAGCGCACCGATCACAACAGGCATGTTTACGCTGGTGGCACCGGCCAAGACGGTGAGGTTGCGGAGGTTTCCGGCGGAGTCGGCGTTGAGGGTGCCGCTCCAGGTAATCGGGCCGTCGTTGCCGGCAGCGGAGTCGGTGTTAAGGACGAGGCTGGAGCCGAGGATCACATTTCCGCCGAACGTGATCCCGCCGGAGTTGGGGCCGGCGTTGGTGGCAATGGATGCGCTGTCGAGCGCGATGGTTTCGGCATTGATCGAGAGGTTCCCAAAGGAAGTCGCGGAGCCGAGGGCGAGCGAGGTAGCGACTGTGACGCTATTGTTGTTCGCCGGGCCGTCGATGGTCAGCGACGCCGCGAATTGCGAATCCAGAGAGGCGAGGGTGAAGACATTGGCGCTCCCGCCCAGGTTGACGTTGAGGGCGACCGCCGGTGCCGCAAACGTCGTCGGCACGAACGTCGGCGCGCCCGCGCTGCTGCGGATTTTGGAGAGGCCGTTCCCGGCGATTGCGTCGTCCTCGATGATGGCGAGGTCGGCATTGCCGGGGAGGCTGAGGACCACGGTGTCCTGCTGGCCGGAGTTCGAGACGGACTCCGCCCCGGTGTAGCTCACGAAACCATAGGCGCTCATGGAGACGCTGCCCGCACCGGCACTGGCCAGGCCGTAGATGACGGTCCCCTGCGTGCCGCCGGTGATGGCGAGTGCGTCGGTGCCGCTGCCGGCGGTGAAGGAGAGATTGTTCGGGATGAAGTCGCCGTTGTCGAAGTCGAGCGTGAGCGTGTCGTTGCCACCCTGCGCGTCGAACACAATGTTCCCGGTGATCGACGCGAGTGGCACATCGACGGTCGTCGAATTCACCTGCGTCGCGCCCGCCCCGGCGATGAGGCCGTTGCCCGCGTCGGTGATGCGCACGTTCGCGCCGTTCAGCGTGACGGTGAGGTTGTCATTGCGCACGCCGGTCCCGTCGGTGAGCACGAGATTGCCGGCGGTGACCGCAGCGGTCAGCGACGCGGGATTTTGCACGGTGAGCACGACATCGTTGCCCGTGCCGAGGACGCCGAGATAGGAAACGATGAACGTATTTCCGCCATCGGTGAAGGTGCCGCCCTCCGGAATCGAAGCGCCAAGACCATCTTTGAAAGTGCCGGTGATGGCATCCGCGCCGTCGTTGTTGACGATGACTAAGGTGGTCCCGTTCGCAGGGGCGAAGCCGACGGTGGCATGAAGCGTCGCGCCGCCGAGATTCACCGTGCCGGTGACATTGAGCCGGTCGTATTCCGTGCCGAGGGTCGGGCCGTTGAGATCGACATTGAAAGCCGACGTGCCGCTGAAGGTCACGTTCCCGGTATTCAAAACGCCGGTCGTGACGCCGGGCGCAATGGTGCCGCTGCTCACCGCGACCGTGCCCGAAATCGTGCCCGCGCCGGTGAGTGTGCCGCCGGTGCTCACGGTGAACGGCGCAGTCGCCGTCTTGCCGTTCAAATCGAGCAGCCCGCGCGTGACGGTGACGGCGCTGAAGGTCGCGTTCGCGCCGAGTTGCGCTGCGTCCGCCGTGCCCGTTTTGTCGATCACGAGCGCGCCCTGCGTGCCGCTGCCTGGGCCGGTGAAACTATTCGCCGACGAGCCGGTGAGCACGATGGCGCTGCTCGAATTCGTGTAGCCCGTGGTGTCCGTCGAGGTGACATTGCCCGCGACGCGAATCTGCCGCACGCCGCCGCTGCCGGTGATGGAATTGACGGTCGTGATGAGAAGCGTGTCGGATACCGCGAGATTTTGCGTGAGCGTGAGTATCTGGTTGTCCGCCAGCGCGATTTTCACGTCCTCGATCGTGCCGCCGAAATTCGCCGTCTCCGCGTTCCCGAATGGATTCGCGAAGACCAACTTCTCGGTGTGGTTCGCGCCGCCAATCGTCCCCGCGCCGGTGAGCTGCGCGGCGATGGTGAAATCGTTCGCCAACACCACGCTGCCGCCGCCCGTTTGGTTCACGTTCAAATTGTAAATCGCTCCCGTCCCCGCGAGCGTTTGCGCGCTCGTGCCGACGAGACTGATGAACGTGTTCCCGCTCCAAGTCGTGTCGTTGACCGTCACGTTTCCGCTCACTTTCAACAGCCCCGGCCCGTTGATCCCGTTGATGCTCGCCGCCGGGATCAGCAGCGTGTCGCTCACGTTCAAATGGTGCGTGAGTGTCAGCGTCTGGTTGTCCGCCATCGCGATTTTCACGTCCTCAATCGTCCCGCTGAAATCCGCGCTCTCCGCGTTTCCGAATGGATTCGCAAACACCAAGAACTGCGTATTACCCACCCCGCCAATCGTCCCCGCGCCGGTGAGCTGCTGGGCGATGGTAAAATCGTTCGCCAACACCACGCTGCCGCCACCCGTTTGGTTCACGTTCAAATTGTAAATCGCCCCCGTCCCCGTGAGCGTTTGCGCCGTCGTTCCCACGAGGCTGATGAACGTGTTCCCGCTCCACGTCGTGTCGTTCAAGGTCACGTTCCCGCTCACTTTCAACAAGCCCGGCCCATTGATCACGTTGATGCTCGCCGCCGGAATCAGCAACGTGTCGCTCACGTTCAAATGTTGCGTCAGCGTGAGCGTCTGGTTGTCCGCCATCGCGATCTTCACGTCCTCGACAACACCGCTGAAATTCGCGCTCTCCGCGTCCCCGAATGGATTCGCAAAGACCAGCAACTCGGTGTGGTTCGCGCCAGCAATCGTCCCCGCCCCGGTGAGCTGCGCGGCGATGTTGAAATCATTCGCCAGCACCACGCTGCCGCCGCCCGTTTGGTTCACGTTCAAATTGTAAATCGCCCCCGCGCCCGTGAGCGTTTGCGCCGTCGTGCCCACGAGGCTGATGAACGTGTTCCCGCTCCATGTCGTGTCGTTCACGGTCACGTTCCCGCTCACTTTCAACAGGCCCGGCCCGTTGATCACGTTGATGCTCGCCGCGGGAATGTTCAGCGTGTCGCTCACGTTCAAATGTTGCGTGAGCGTGAGTATCTGGTTGTCCGCCATCGCGATTTTCACGTCCTCAATCGTCCCGCTGAAATCCGCGCTCTCGGCTCCGCCAAACGGATTCGCGAAGACCAGGAACTGCGTGTTACTCACCCCGCCAATCGTCCCCGCGCCGGTGAGCTGCTGGGCGATGGTAAAATCATTCGCCAGCACCACGCTCCCAGCGCCCGTTTGGTTCACGTTCAAATTGTAAATCGCCCCCGCGCCCGTGAGCGTTTGTGCGCTCGTGCCCACGAGGCTGATGAACGTGTTCCCGCTCCACGTCGTGTCGTTCACCGTCACATTCCCGCTCACTTTCAACAACCCCGGCCCGTTGATCACGTTGATGCTCGCCGCTGGAATCAGCAACGTGTCGCTCACGTTCAAATGTTGCGTCAGGGTCAGCGTTTGGTTGTCCGCCATCGCGATCTTCACGTCCTCAATCGTCCCGCTGAAATCCGCGCTCTCCGGTCCGCCAAACGGATTCGCGAAGACCAGGAACTGCGTGTTGCCCACCCCGCCAATCGTCCCCGCGCCGGTGAGCTGCTGGGCAATTTGGAAATCATTCGCCAGCACCACACTCCCGCCGCCCGTTTGGTTCACGTTCAAATTGTAAATCGCCCCCGTGCCGCTGAGCGTTTGCGCACTCGTGCCCACGAGGCTGATGAACGTGTTCCCGCTCCAAGTCGTGTCGTTCACGGTCACGCTCCCGCTCACTTTCAACAACCCCGGCCCGTTGATCACGTTGATGCTCGCCGCCGGAATCAGCAACGTGTCGCTCACGTTCAAACTCTGCGTCAGCGTCAGCGTTTGGTTGTCCGGCAGACCGAGTTGCAAATCATCCACCGTGCCCGAAAAATTCGTCGTGAATCCATTGCCCGTGAGCCGCAGCACACCGCCCGTGTTCGTGATCGCGCCACTGCCCGTCAGCGTCCCCGCGCCGCTGAACGTCGCATTCACCGCGCCGTGATTCACCGTCGCGCTCACGTTGATCGCCGTCGCGTCCGTCGTCAGCCCCGCCGACGTCACCCCCGCGGAGAAATTCACATTTTCCGCCAGCGTCGTCGTGAGCAGCCCGCCGATGCTCGTCGGGTTCGTTTGGAAATTGATCGTGTCCGTCCCCGCGCCGCCGCTGATCGTCAGCGCCGCGCCGAAGCCCGAGCCCACGCCCTGCACATTGATCGTGTCGTTCAGCCCGCCGCCATTGATCGTCAGCGTGCCCGTCGGATTCGTGAACGTGGTCGAGTTGCCGAGCGCCGCGGCCACATTCGTCTTCCCCGCCGCGCCGCCATCGCCGACCGTGATCGTGTCCACTGCGGTCGGATAATTCAGCGTCACTGCCGTCACCGCAAGCGCCGAGGAAATCGGCTCGACGCCGGTGTAGGTGATCGTCGAATTCCCCGCAATCGCCACGCTGCCATTGTTCGCACTCGTGTAGGTGAACGCCGCGGTCGCGAACGTGCCGCCGCCCGTCAGCACGAGCGCGTCGCCCGTCCCGGCACCGCCGGTGAAAGTGATAGCCTTGCTGAAATTTCCGCCGGACAAATCCACCGTCAGCGAGTCATCGCCCGCTAGCGTGTTGAATTGAATGTTCCCGCTGATCGACGCGAGCGGCACATCGACCGTGTTCGCATCCACCTGCGTCGCGCCCGCGCCCGCGCCGAGCAGATTGTTCGGATCGTTCACGCGCACATTCGAGCCGTTGATCTTCACGGTCAGCGTGTCGTTGCTCGTGCCGCCGTTGATGTCGGTGACGACGAGATTGCCGCCGGAGAGCGCCACGTCGGTTTCATTGGGCGCCGAGAGTACCACGTCGTTGCCCGAGCCACCGGTGTAGGAAATCACGAAGCTGCGCCCGTTGATCGTCACAGACGCGCCCTGCGCGAGGCCGCTGAACGTCCCCGTCACCGCGTCGCTGCCATCGTTCTCGATAAGCACGACCGTCCCGAGTGTGGCGATGCTGCCGGCGGTCACGAGCGTCGCGTTCGAGAGGTTCACCGTGCCGGTGACGTTTAACTGATCGTGCCCGCCGCCGGGCGTGAGGCCATTGACCTCCGCATTGAAAGTCCCGCCCGCCGCGCCGCCGGTGAAGGAGACTTCATCGAGGAAAGTCCACTGCCCGTTGTTGCGCACATCCACGCGCACATAGCGCCCGCTCATTCCTGTGAGGCTCAGCGTCGCCGTGCGGATCGCATCGCCCGCCGCCGAGCTGAACTCCGCCGTGTAGCTCACCGGTGTCGTGAAAGTGATGCCGTCCATACTCGTGCTGATGAGCGCCGACTCGGGCGCGGTGATCGTGCCGCCCGCCTGCGAAGTGCTGTGCAAATAACGGATCGCGACGGTGCCCAGCGCGTAGCTCGCGCCAAGATCGAACCGCAGGCCCGGCTGGCCGACGCCGTCGTCCGGCGCATTGTCCCGCGAGCCGATAAACTCAGGGTTGCCGAATGAAGTGTTCGGCGCAAAAACTCCGTCGGTGAGTTCCGTCCCGGTCGAGTCCAGGTTGATCGGATCCGGCGTGCCCGTCTCGTAGATATAAGAGCTGACGGTGAGCGGCCCTGCGCCGCCGCCGAACGACACATTGCCCGTACTCAAAATGCCGGGGCTAACGCCGGGTGCGAGCGTGCCGCTACCGGTCAGCGTCACCGTGCCATTCACCGTGCCCGTGCCGCCGAGCGTACCCGCGACCGTGACCGCGCTGCCGCTGGCGAGCGAGCCGTTCACGAGGAGCTTGCCCGCCGTCACCGCCGTCGCGCCCGTATAGGTATTCGCGCCCGATAACGTGATGGTGCCGTTAGTAAATCCGTTGAAGCCGACTTCGAGAGCAAATGCACCCGAGATCGCACCGGAGATGACCCCGGGATTCGAGGCGCTCAGCGTGGTGATTCGCGCATTACTTCCCAAGGTCACCGCCCCCGCGACCGAACTGTTCAACCCCTCAAACCGAATCGCACCCACCTGCCCCGCAGGCTCGATCCATCCGTTCCCGTTGAGCGTGATGGCATTGCTGACGGTGATGTTCGCCGTCCGGAGATAGAGCGTGCTTCCCGTCGAAACCGTGATCGTCCCGGTGGCAAACGCCGCATCATTCCCTGGGACAACTCGTGCCTGATCAATGAAGGTGCCGCCGGTATAGCTGCTGGCGTTGTTGATGATCTGGAAATCGCCCTGATCGCTGACGCCCGTGCCTTTATAAGTCACCGAGCCGCTGCCGCTGATCGCTCCCGCGATGTCCTGCACGGAAGCACCCGACGTATCGCCGCGGAAGAAAACCAGGCTCCCATTGTCCACGATCGCGCCGTTCGCATTGAGACTGCCCGTCGTGCCCCCATTCCCGACCTGCAAAATTCCCGCGCTGATCGTCGTCGTCCCGCTAAAGGTGTTCGTGGAGGTGAGCACCAGTGTGCCCGCGCCGAGTTTCGTCAGCGAAATCGCCCCCGTAATCGCCGACGATTGCGTAATCATCCCGGCACTCTCCACGATGAGCGCAGTCGAGATCGTGTTTGTGCCGAGGTTAAACCCGCCGTCATCACGGAGAGAAATCGTTGCCCCACTCGTGATGCTGACTGTTCCGAAATTGTTCCCCGCGTTGGTCAGCGTGATGTCGTTCACTGCACCCGCTGCACCCGTCGTCGTGCCGGGGACGGTGATCGCCCCACTCAGGCTGATCGCGCCATTCGCCGCGAGGCTCAAATTCTTCGCGGCCGCCAGAGTCAGCGCCCCGCTGCCGGAAAGGCCCGCTCCGGTCGTCAGCGTGAGGTTATTTCCATGCGTGATCGCCGCGCTGACGGTGATCGCCCCGCTGTTCGCGTCGCCGATCTGCAGCGTTCCGCCGGTCGCGAAATCCAGCTCTGTGTCGGAAAGCTCGAGGGTGCTCGCGGTGGTATCCACGGCGGAGCCGAGGTTGATCGCCGTCGTGTTCGTGTTCTGCCGCAGCGTCACAGTGCCGGCGGCGTTCGTGCTCACCGTGTTCTGCAAATCGATCTTGTCCGCGATCAGCGTGACGTTGCCGCCGTTCGTCGCTGTCGTGATCGAGCCGCCTGCCAGCACTTGAATGCCGAGGTTGCCGGTGCCGCTCGCCCCGGGCGTGCCGGTGACCGTCACGTTCCCGCCGCCCGAAGTGATCAAACCGTTGCCGCCGCTATTGATCCGCACGACGACGCCATGCTCGGTGCCGGTCCCGGTGCCCCCGGTGCCCGTAACGCTGACCGGGTTCGTCCCACCGCTGGTGATGATGCCGCCCACTTGCGCGAAGACGCCCCAGTTATCCGCCCCGCCGGCCCCGCCCGCGCCGGTGACCTGCACCGCGCCGTTGGTGGAGGTGATGGTTCCTCCGCTCACCACATCCACGCCGTAATTGAAACCCGTGCCCGAGCCGCCCGTGCCGGAGACGGTCACCGAGCCGGTCCCACCCGCCGAGATTGTCCCGGTGATGACGAGCACGCCGCCGGCCGACAGCCCGCTCGAAGTGCCGCCGATCCCGGTTACCTGGACGTTCGCTCCCGCCGAGGTGATCCGCGAGCCGCTCTCCTGGACGGAAACGCCGACGAGATTCTGCACGCCATCGCCCGCGCTCGTCCCGTTCCCACCAGTGCCCGTCACTGAGACCGTTCCGCTCGTCCCTCCGGAAACAATGCCCCCGCCTCGGACGACCACCCCGGCTGGGTTGGCAGTCGATCCGCCCCCGACCCCGCCCTTGCCCGTGAGCGTCAGGTTGCCGCTTCCGCTGACCTGAACCGTCCCCGCGTTCACATCGATGCCATCGAGCATAGTCGCATTCGTCCCTGCCGCATTCGCGGAAAGCGTGAGGTTCCCATCCACCGTCGCGATGCTCGCCCCGCTCACAAACACGATGTCCCGCGCCGTCGTCAGCGAGATCGCACCCGTCCCGCTCGCCGCGAGATCGGCGTTCGCATTCGCGAGGCTGATGCCCGCGCCCGTCCCGTTCGCCGTCGCGGTCAGATTCTTGTTCACCGCCATCGTCACCTCGTTGTTGAAAGTGACTCCTGTCGAGCTGGTCAGGGTCGCGTCGCCCGCGAGGCTGAGCGCCGCGCCTACGGTGATCCCGGCGGCAGTCACTCCGAGCGTGCCCGAGATCGTCGAGGCATTCAGCGTGAGCGCGTTCACATCTGCGAGGCTCACATTTCGGCCGACGGTGATCCCGATGCTCGCAAAGTCATTCGACGCGTTGCTGAGCGTGATGTCATTCGCCGCGCCCGCCGCGATCGTCGTCGCGCCCGCCACCGTCACCACGCCCGTGAGGTTCACCCCGCCCGAAGTCGAGGTCACGCCCAGCGTGCTCGTGCCGGAGTAAGTCACATTACCCGACCCGGTGATGCTGCCGCCCGCCGCCCAGGTCGAGTTTGCAGTGGCGGTGATCACCCCATTGATCACGATATTTCCGGCGGAATTGATATTCAGCGCGCCGCTGTTTGAAGCCGACGAACCGATGGTGATATTTCCGCTCGTGGTCGTGACCAGCGAGATGAGGCTGGCCCCCACGATCGACACATTCGAGATCGAGAGATTGTGGCCCGTGGCGGATCCATAGAACGAGGCCGTGGCCGCGTTGGCGGAACTCGTCACCGTCACATCCTCAGTCAGACTGGTGACGAAGATGTTCCCCGTCCCGAAGGTATTCGTCTGGCTGAAGCTCATGGAGACCCCGCCCGTCCCCGAACTTCTGATCGCGATCGACCCCCTCTGCGCCGTCGCGGACAGCGTGGTCGCGTCCACGGACAGATAGTCATCCGCGGGGGCGGCGGGGTTGACGCCACCGATCCCATAAAAGTCGGCCGTTAGCCCGGACCCTTGCTTGAGCAGCGTCACCGTGCCGCCGATCACATCCGGGCCCGCATCGCCGCCGTTCCCGATCGGCCCCGAGAGCGTGGTCAGCGTCACGTTGTTGGTCCCCGCATTCAGGTCGGTGACATACATCGACCCGGCGAGGATGGTCACGTTGTCGTTGAAGGTCGAAGCGTTCACGTCCGCCGCGCCGGTGCCCGTCGTGCGCCCGATCGTGATGCCCGAGAAACCATCCGCGAGCTTGCTCAAGTCGGTGGTGTCGAGATTCAGCACGCCGGTCGCGCTGGCGCCGATGCCGATGGTCGTGACGTTGCTCGCCGGGCGAATCGTGAGCGTGCCCGTGCCGGAGATCGTGCCCGCGGTGTTGATGAGCACGAAAGAATCCGCGCTGGAGACCGAGTCCACCTCGATCAAAATGCTCGCGCCACCGCCCGCGAGGACCGCCCCGCTGTCCTTCATCGAGAAGCCGCCGATCTCGATGGCTCCCGTTCCGCCCGTGCCGAAGAGACTGATCGCACCAGTGCCCTGCGAATTGATTGTCGATCCCGCTCCCTCGACCGAGATGCCGCGACTGCTGCCCGCGCCGGCCACGCCCGTGATCGTGATCGCGCCGCTCCCCGTGGAAACGATGTCCGAGCCATTTTGCACCGAGACGCCGACGTGATTATCAATGGTGCCCGAACCGGTGCCGCCCGTGCCGAAGATCGTGATCCCGCCCGTGCTCGTCTGGATCAGCGCGTTGTTGAGCAGTTGCACGCCCATATTCGTCTCGCCCGTTATGACACTGCCGCCCTGACCGCGCAGGCTGATCGCGCCTGCGCCGGAGATGAGCTGCGCCCCATCGAGTCGGATTCCATGATTGTCATTGCCGACGCTCCCCCCGACCGCCGGCATCGTCAGCGGATTCGTCCCACCGCCGAGCGTGATGCTCCCGCCGTTGCTGTCGATGACCGTGCCGGAGTTCAGAAAAATCTTTCCCGAGTTGTTCGCGTCGCGATCGGCATTGAGCACGACATTGAAAACCCCGCTCCCGCTCACGCCCACGTCCGCGCTGGAGTTGAAAAAGATGTCGTTAAACGCCCGGATCGTCAGCGTCGCCGCCGCCGCGCCCGACTTGGAAATGTTCGCGTTGACGTTCACATCGAAGGTCGAGCCCAGCGTCACATTTCCGCCGGCCGTCAGCGCGCCGTTGACGGTCAGCGAGTCCACGCCCGCCTCGACCGTGAGATCACCGGGGGTCGAAAGCGCCGTGGAAAACGTCACGCTGTCATTCCCGCCATTCGTCGCCACGGTGAAGCTCCCCGTCACCGACGCAATGGACACCTCGACATTGTTCCCATCGATCTGCGACGCCCCGCTGCCCGCCGTGATCCCGCCCACATCGGCGAAATGGTAATTCGCCCCGCTCACCGAAATGATGATCGTGTCCGCGCCATTCGCGCCATCGTTCACGAGCAGATTGCCCGTGGAAAGCGAAACGACCGAAGCCGGGGCGATGCGGCCTTCGAGGATTTCCAGGGAACTTGCCGTCTTCGGGGTGCGGCGTTTGCTATTGATTACGTTAGCGTTTTTCATGCGATCGGGACGAATGGAAATGACGTTCGGGGCGAGACTTTGGCGCCGCATCGGCTGCGCGTGAACCGGCAAGCGCAAACCAATTCCCGAGACTCTTTACGGCTCCGTCAAGAGGCATGCGACTCATGGGGAGATTCCCTGTAGACAAATGCGGACGACATCAAACCATTTTCCGGCTCGATACCAACCCGCTACACCTCGACCAATTCATCCCAACGGCGTCGGCGATCCGATCACCGATTTGCGGTGCCGCCGCGAAAATCGGGCGTGACCGCGCGCGCGGCATGGGCTCTCGTCCAGCCCGCATGCAAAAGCTTCCCATCCTCCTGCTCTTCGCCGCGCTCGCTCCACTCCACGCCTCGGTGGAAGGCGCGCTGAAGACGCTCACCGCCATTGGCCGCGAGGGCCGCGGCAATGAAGCGGCGACGGCCGCATGGCAGCAACTCGCTAAGGCCGGACCGCCCGCCCTCCTCCCCATCCTTGGCGCGACCGGCGGCGGGAATCCCGTGGCGGACAACTGGCTGCGCCTCGCGGGCGACGTGCTCGTGGAAAATGCGCGCAAGGATCACGCGGCGCTCCCGCTCGCCGAGGTGGAGGCTTTTCTCAAAGACACCAAACACGCCGATGCCGCGCGGCGGCTCGCGTTTGATCTTTTGCAAAAAGCCGACCCGAAACGGGCGGACGCGATCGAGCCGACGCTGATCGCCGATCCCGTGCAGGAGCTCCGGCGCGGGGCGGTGCAGCGGCTCATCGCCACGGCGCGCACGCAGCAGGGCGAGGCGGCGAAGGCGACCTTTCAAGCGGCGCTCGACGCCGCGCGCGATGAGGACCAGGTGAAGCTGCTGGCGGACGAGCTGAAGAGGCTCGGCGTCGCCGTGGATCTCGCGCGGCACTTCGGATTTCTCATGCAGTGGTGTGTGATCGGGCCGTTTGACAACACGGATCGCAAGGGCTTCGACACGGTGTTTCCGCCGGAGCAAAAGATCGAGCTGCAGGCCAGCTACCCCGGCAAAGGCAAGGAGGTGAAGTGGCAGGAATTCACGAGCGCGGATGAGCTGGGCAAGATCGATCTGAACAAGCCGCTGACGATGCTGAAGGAGTCCACCGCGTATGCCGTGGCGACCTTTGAGTCGACCACGGAGCGCGACGCGGAGCTGCGGCTGGGCTGCAAGAATGCGTGGAAGATCTGGCTGAATGGCGAGCTGCTGTTCGGCCGGGACGAATACCACCGCGGGCAGCAGATGGATCAGTACAAGCTGAAGTGCCACCTCCGGAAGGGCGTGAATACGATCCTCGTGAAGGCGTGTCAGAACGAGCAGAAGGAGGAGTGGACGGTGGAGTGGGAATTCCAACTCCGCGTGTGCGACAGCACGGGCACCGCGATCCTCGCCGAGGCCAAATAATTTCCCATGAAACACGCTCTCTTTTCCCTGCTCCTCCTCACGCTGCACACGCTGGCCGGCGATTGGCCGCAGTTCCGCGGGCCTGATAGCACGGGCATCTCCGCCGATGCGGTGATCCCCGCGAAACCGAAGATCGACTGGACGGCGCCGCTGCCGGGGCGCGGTCTCGCGAGCCCGATCGTGGTGGGGAAAAAGGTGTTCATCACGGCGTCGAGCGGGCCGAAGCAGGAGCGGCTGCATGTGCTCTGTTTTAATGCGGAGGACGGCGCGAAGGTATGGGAGCGGCAGCTCCTGGCGACGGGGCGGACGATGTCGCATCCGAAGACGTCCGTGGCGGCGTGTACGCCGTGCAGCGATGGGCAGCATGTGTTCGCGCTGTGGAGCAGCAATTATCTCGCGGCCTTCGATCTCGATGGGAATCTGCTGTGGGTGCGCGGGCTGACTTCGGATTATCCCAACGCGAGCAACAGTCTGGGCATGGCTTCTTCGCCGATCGTCATCGGGGAGACGGTGGTGGCCACGATCGAGAACGATAGTGAGAGCTATTGCATCGGGATCGACGCGAAGACGGGGCGGAATCTTTGGAAGCTCGATCGGCCGAAGGCGGCGAATTGGACGAGCCCCGTGCCGCTGCGCGCGGATGCGAAGGCCGCGCCGGTGGCGCTTTTACAAAGCTCGAAAGGGCTGCTCGCGGTGGACCCGGCGAGCGGGAGCCGGCTGTGGGAATACACCGAAGGCGCCTCGACGATGAGCTCGAGTGTGGTGTCGGGCGGCACGATCTACGCGCCGTCGAACGGGATCACCGCGCTTTCCCCCAATGCCAGCGGATCGGCTCCCACACAGCTCTGGCGGTCGAAGCAGATCAACCCGGCGACGATCAGCGCGCTGGTGCTGGGCGGGCGACTTTACAGCATCAACGGCGCGGGGGTGATCAGCACCGCCGATGTGAAGACGGGGGACAACGGGTGGAAGCTGCGGCTGACGGGGCCCTTCAGCGCGTCGCCCGTGGGCGCGGGGGAGCGGCTGCTGACGGTGAATGAAAAAGGGCTCGTGCAAGTGGTGGACGTGGCCGCGCCGGAGGGGGCCGCGCTCGGGCAATTGCAGCTCCCGCTGAATGCGGAGACGAAGGAGATGATCCTCGGGACGCCCGCGCTGAGCGGCGCGAAGGTGTTCGTGCGGACGGATTCGGCGCTGTGGCGTCTCGGTGAATGATTGGCCTTGCGGCGGCGCACGCACATTCGCAACCCTCCGCTCCCGCAACCACGTGCCATGACTGACGAACTCGCCACGAATCCTCCCGCCGACAGCGACGAGATCCACCGGATGCAGACGGAGATCCGGCATTTGAAGAACACGATCGGCGCGCTGCGCACGCAGCTCGAGGAGATGCGCGCGCACGGCGAGGACGCGCTACAGACCGCGCAGGGCATCGCGCGGGATGAGGCGCGGCAACTGCACGACACGATCCAATCGCTGCGGATGGAACTACAGGAGGCGATGGTGGCGCGGGAAGAGGCGGTGCAGGCCGAGAAGGCCGGCGGGCACGACATCGCGCGGCAGTTGCAGGCGACGGCGGCGGCGCTGCGGGCGCAGATGGAGGAGCTGAAATTTTCCCACGCCGACGCGCTGGAGCAGCACGAGCGGACGAAGAACGACGAGATGCGGCAGCTACGCGAGACGATCGCGGCGCTGCGCCACGACCTTGAGAAACACCATGCAAGCTGACAAACCGACCCGACAGAAGCGCGAAACCGTAGCCACGCTCCGCGCACGCCTGCGCCGCACGGAACTCCTGCTGAGGCTCACGCAGCAGGTGGCGGCCGTCGAAAAACTCGACGATCTGCTGGCGATGCTCGTGGAAATAGTCGCGGCGGAAACGGATGCCGAACGGGGCACGCTTTTCCTCAACGACCCCGTGACGAACGAGCTGTACTCGCGGATCGCGCAAGGCACGTTCAACCGGGAGATCCGGCTGCTGAACAATTCGGGCATCGCGGGCACGGTGTTCCAGACGGGCCGCGGCGAGATCGTGGACGATGCTTACGCGGACGAGCGCTTTAACCGGATCATCGACCAGAAGACGAACTTCAAGACGAAGACGATCCTGTGCGCGCCCGTAAAGACGGCGCGGGGGGAAGTGATCGGGGTGGTGCAGACGCTGAATAAGCGGACGGGGCATTTCACGGTGGACGATCTGGATCTGCTGGAGGCGATGGCGACGCAGGCATCGGTGGCGCTGCAAAGCTCGCAATACATCGAGCGGATGAAAAAGACGCGGAAGCAGGAGATGGAATTCCTGGACCTCGTGGCGGACATCACGAGTTCGCTCGATCTCTCGCTGCTGCTGCGGCGGGTGATGAGCGAGGCGACGCGGATGCTGAAGGCGGACCGCTCGACGCTTTTCCTCCATGTGGAAAAGACGAATGAGCTCTGGTCGGAAGTCGGCGAGGGCCTGAGCGCCGTGCAGATCCGGCTGCCGGATCACGTGGGCATCGCAGGCGCGGTGTTCCAGTCCGGCAAGACGATCAACATCCCGCACGCGTATGCGGATCTGCGCTTTAATCCGAGCTTCGACAAGAAGACGGGGTACTTCACCCGTTCGATCCTTTGCGTGCCGGTCATCAACAAAAACGGGCGGGTGATCGGGGTGACGCAGGCGCTGAACAAGGCGGGCGGGCCATTCACGGAGGAGGACGAGGCGCGGCTGAAGGCGTTCACGGCGCAGGTGTCCATCGCTCTCGAAAACGCGAAGCTCTTCGACGACGTGCAGAACATGAAGAACTACAACCAGTCGGTGCTGGAGAGTATGTCGAGTGGCGTGATCACGCTCACCGAGGATGGCCGTATCCAGACGTGCAATGCCGCGGGGTGCCGCATCCTGCACGCGCGGGAGGCCGAGGTGCTGACGCATCCGTTCGGGGAATTCTTTACCGGCGCAAATGAATGGGTGGCGGAGCGGATCGCGAAGGCGGGGGATGCGAGCGGGACGGATGTGCTGATGGATTCGGAGATCGTGTTCGGCGAGGAGAAGATGAACGTCAACGTGACGATCCAGCCGTTGATCAGCCTGAAGTCGAAGCGGCTTGGGACGATGCTGATGATCGAAGACATCAGCAGCGAGAAGCGGATGAAATCCACGATGTCGCGCTACATGGACCCGGGCCTCGCGGACAAGCTGATCGCGGGCGGCGGGGACATCCTCGGCGGCCAAAGCGTGGAGGCGACGGTGCTCTTCTCCGACATCCGCTCCTTCACCACGCTGACCGAGGAACTCGGCGCGCAAGGGACGGTCGCGCTGCTGAACGAGTATTTTTCGATCATGGTGAACTGCATCACTCAGGAGGGCGGGATGCTCGATAAGTTCATCGGGGACGCGATGATGGCGGAGTTCGGAATCCCGATCCCGCATGACGACGATCCCGACCGCGGGATGCGGGCGGCGATCACGATGACGACGGAGCTGAGCGCGTTGAACCGGCAGCGCAATGCGCGCGGGCAGAAGTCGATCCTGATGGGGATCGGGCTGAATACGGACACGATCGTTTCGGGAAACATCGGGTCGCCGAAGCGGATGGATTACACGGTCATCGGCGACGGTGTGAACCTCGCCTCGCGGCTGGAGAGCGCGTGCAAGGAATACTCGGCGCAGATTCTGTGCAGCGAGAATACTTACAAGAAACTGCGGGGCAGCTACCGCGCGCGGGAGATCGACCGCGTGGTGGTGAAGGGGAAGACGGAGCCGGTCGGCGTTTACGAGATCCTCGACTACCATACCGACGAGACTTTCCCGAACATGCCGGAGGTGCTGAATCAGTTCCGCGGCGGGCTGAAGTATTACCGGAGCGGAGAGTTCGACCGCGCGATCGCGCAGTTCAAGGAGGCGCTCGCGCTGCATCCGGCCGACAAGCTCAGCGAGACGTATATCAAGCGCTGCGACTACCTGAAGGCACACCCGATCGAGGGGCAGTGGGACGGCGTGTGGGTGATGAAGTCGAAGTAGCCGCCCGGCTCACGCCAGGATCGCTTTCACGACCTCACCTTCGACATCCGTGAGGCGGTAGTCGCGCCCGCCGTGGCGGAAGGTGAGCCGCTCATGATCGAGGCCCATGAGATGGAGAATGGTGGCATGAAGATCGTGAATGGTGACGATGTTTTCGACCGCGTGATAACCGTAGTCATCCGTCGCGCCGTGGATCGCGCCCCCCTTCACTCCCCCGCCAGCCAGGAAGATGGAGAAGCCCTGCGGATTGTGATCCCGCCCGTCCCCACCCTGCGCGAACGGAGTGCGCCCGAACTCCCCGGCCCAGATCACGAGCGTCGAATCGAGCAGCCCGCGCGATTTCAAATCGGTGAGGAGCGCCGCGATCGGCTGATCGACGACGGCAGCATTCGCCGCGTGGTTTTTCTTCAGCTCATCATGCTGATCCCAGGGCGCAACGACACGGATGCCGCGCACGTAGCCGACCTCGACGCACCGCACGCCGCGCTCGACCATGCGCCGCGCGAGGAGAAGCTGGCGCGCATACTGGGCTTTGAGTTTGTCGGGCGAATCCATGCCGTAGAGCTGTTTCGTCGCGTCGCTCTCGCCGCGGAGGTCGGTGAGCTCCGGCACCGCCGCCTGCATCGCGAAGGCCGTCTCGTAATTGGCGATCGCCGCCTCGACCGCACGCTCGCGTCCGCCGAGCGAACCGAGAAACCCGCGATCCGCGCCCGCGACGAAATCGAGTTTCGCGCGCTGCTTCGGCGCCGCCTCCGAAGGGGTGATATTCCCAATCGCCTCGCCGCCGCTGAACGCGTCGAACATCGAGCCCTGAGTCGTCGCCGGCAGGAACCCGTTGGAGAAATTCTCAACGCCCCCGATCGGGATCATGCCGCCGGACACGACGGCGTAAGCCGGCAGGTTGGAATTCGCGGAGCCGAGCCCGTAACTGAGCCACGAACCAAGGCTGGGCCGGCCCTGCAGCGGATGTCCGCAATGCAGCATGAGCGTCGCCTGCGTGTGCTCGGGGAAGTCCGACTTCATCGACCGGATGACGCAAAGATCATCCGCCATCGCACCGATCCGCGGGAAAAGTTCGCTCACCGGAATGCCCGACTGGCCGTGCTGCTGGAATTCCCACGGACTCGCCAGCACGCTCCCCACGGCGTCGAACTGCGTCGCCTCGATCTTCATCCCGAACGGCTTGCCGTGCTCGGCCTTCAGGCGCGGCTTCGGATCGAAGCTGTCCACCTGCGACACACCGCCATCCATGAACAGAAGGATGACGTTTTTCGCGCGTGGCGCGAAGTGCGTCTGAGCCCCGCGCGACTCGCGGGCCAGCATCGCGCCGAGCGCCAGCCAGCCGAAGCCATGCGCGCTGCTGCGGAGAAATTCACGGCGGGGAATCGCGTTCATCGGAGGTAAATGAATTCTTTCATGTTGAAGAGCGCGTGCGCCAGTTCGCGGAACGGCTCCGTTTCGCTACGCCGCAAAAACTCCCGCGCCCGCGAGATTTCGTCGGGGCTCGGCTCTCGGGCAAAGGCATCCTCGTACATCCACGCGATGCGCTGCTCGTCGGTGCCGTCGCGCGCCGCGATGCGTCTGCCCCACAGCTCGGCTTCGCGACGGACGAACGGATCATTGAGGAGCGTGAGACTTTGAGCTGGGACGTTCGTTTCGCTGCGGCGACCGGTGAAGATGTTCGGCTTCGGGGCGTCGAACGCGGCGAGGAAGTCGCTTTGAAAAAGTCGGCGCGCCTCGATGTAGACGCTGCGCCGGCCGTCGCCGTCGATCGGCCCTGCGGGAGGCTGGCGGACGGGATCGATCACCGTGCGGTAATACAC
The DNA here is from genome assembly GCA_043735935.1 of Chthoniobacteraceae bacterium. Classification (GTDB taxonomy): domain Bacteria; phylum Verrucomicrobiota; class Verrucomicrobiia; order Chthoniobacterales; family Chthoniobacteraceae; genus JANLQB01. The sequence goes on along the minus strand of JAYTDO010000292.1, from coordinate 19,330 downwards.
ACGCATCCCGGGGCCGGAATGATTCGGGGCGAGATTACCCGCGACCGCGAGCATCGCGTCGCGAATTTCCTCCGCATCCAGTCGCCGGGCGCGGGCGTGCGACAGGAGGTCGTTCGCCGGATCGAGTTGCTCCGCGGCGGACTGCGACTCGGCGGCGAGCTGCCACGCGCGGCTCGTCACGATGTAACGGATGAGCGACTTCACCGACCAGCCGTCCGCCATGAACTTCGCGGCGAGATGATCGAGCAATTCAGGATGCGTGGGCTTTTCGCCCATCTTTCCAAAGTTGTCCGGCGTCGCGACCAATCCGCGCCCGGTGAGATGCTGCCAGACCCGATTGACCATGACGCGCGCGGTCAGCGGGTTGTCCCGGCGCGTCAGCTCGTGCGCCAGTTCCAGCCGGCCACTCCCCGCCCCGCCGAGCGGGGCTCCGCCGAGCACTTCAGGGAATCGCCGCGCGATCATCTTGCCAGGATGCGTGTGATCCCCGCGCGGAAAGATCGGCGAATCCGTACTGTATCCGTCGTCCTGAACTCCCGGTGCCCGGGCCGCGACCGGGATCTTTGACTCCGCGTCCCTGAATCGCGAAACCAACGCGTCGCACGCCGGATCATCGCCAGCCTTATTCGCCAGCACGCCGCCTTCCAGAAGCGCCTGGATGAGCCTCGCGTCTTCATCGTCCGCCCGATCCGCAACCCACGCATCGATCGCGGCGTTGGCGACCGCGGAAAGTTGCTCGGTGAATTCACCCCACGCGATAGGCTCGGCCTGCCACAGCATCGGCGGGAACGGTGCCGGGGCGGATGGCGCGGCGCCGTCATGTAGCACGACCCGCTGAATGCCAAACGCTGAACGCCCGTCGGACTTCTGCCACTCACCCTGGTCTTTCACCTCGCCCACGCACGTCTTGTCGTCGCGCGTCATGAGTTCCACTCGGGCGCGGCGTCCGATCCACTGGGGTTTGATCTTCATCGTGAACCATCGTGGCGACGGCGAGTCGAGGTCAGGGTTGACGCCGGCGAAGAGGAGCAGGTCGTTTTGAAAATTCTCGATCACCAGCCGCAGCCGTGCCTTTCCAGACCCGCCCGCCAGCACGCTCACGTTTCCCTTTTCGATCACGAACTCCGGCGACCTCAGCGAGCCGCCGTGCATCTCCGAAACCGCGTCCGAAAAGAAACCGCTCGGCTGGACGGAGCGCACCCAACGGTCCCCGGTCGCCAGGGACAATCCACCCGCCCGCCCCGATTTCATCGGCACTCCCGGGCCGCTGACGCGCCATCCAGCGAGGTCGCTCTTGGAGAAATCCGCGAACAAACCCGTCGTTTCCTCCTGCCCCGGACGCCGCCCGTAACGATCGTGGAGCGTTTGCCATGAGGCTGACAGATTCGCCGCTTTCGCAAATTCACGCAGCGGCGACAGCACATCCTTTGCGTCACGTTTGAGAGCGGAATCGAGCGCCGCCGGCGTGACGTCGCGCCGCCAACGCGCGGCCAACGCCGGACGCATCTCGGATTTCAGTAATGCCAACCTGGCATCCTGCTCGGTCAGTCGCGCGGGATCGTCGATGATATTAAGCGTGGGCCGCGAACTCTCGAAGACGCCATAAAGCCCGTAGAAATCGTCCGCCGAAATCGGATCGAACTTATGGTCGTGGCATCGCGCACATTGCACGGTGAGGCCGAGGAAGGTCTTTCCGAGGGATTCGATCTGCCAGTCGACGACGCTGACTTCTTCGCGCTTCACGTCCACCGGCGACGCGTAACTTTCGATCATCCTGTTCCACGCGCTCCCGAGACGGGCCTCGTTGATGCCGTCCTTCCAACGGGGAGCGATCAAGTCCCCGGCGATCTGCTCTTCGACGAACCGATCGTATGGAAGATCGTCGTTGAACGCTCGGATCAGGTAGTCCCGATACCGCCATGCGTACGGATTGAGGTAATCATGCTCCGAACCATACGTCTCGGCGTAACGCGCCAGGTCCATCCAGTGGCGTGCCCAAGTTTCGCCAAAAGCCCGCGATCCGAGCAGCCGGTCAGCCGCGTCCTTCACCGCCGTTCCTCGATTCCGGGCTGCATCCGATACGAATCGCTCCACGTCGGGCGCGGTCGGCGGCAGACCGGTGATGGCATAGGTCAGTCGCCGGATGATCGTCCGCGCATCGGCGTCGCCGGTTGGTGAAACGCCACGCTCCTCCATCTTCGCGAGTAAAAGGCGGTCGATGGGATGCTTGCTCCAAGCGGCGTTCCGCAGAGTGGGAGCGGGCGGAGTGAGCAACGGCTGAAAACACCACCACTTCCGCCGCGCCGCGAGCGTCTCAGACCACGGAACCGGCGACACCCTCACCTTGTCGGGCTGCGTGCGCGGATCGGGCGCGCCCATTTTCACCCACTCCACAAAGTCCGCGATCACACGCGCGTCGAGTTTGGGCGCCTTCTTTGGCATCTTCAGGTCGGCATCCGCATGGGTGATGCTGCGGATCAGCAAACTCTCGTCCGGCTTGCCCGGAACGATCGCCGCGCCGCTCTCGCCGCCTTTGATCCATCCTTCCCGCGAATCCAGAGCCAGGTCGCCCTTCCGCTTTTTCTCGCTGTGGCAGTCGTAACATTCGGACGCGAGGACCGGCCGGATCTTCGTCTCAAAAAACTCGATCTGTCCGGGCTCCAACGGGGCGCTCCGGGCGACGGCGGATAACGCAACCAGCGCGACGAATAAATGAATGGAACGCGGGGGCATAGTTACGCGGATGGTTAACCCGCCCGGGTTGAATTCCGAAGAAAGTACTGCGCTTTCCACTCATGCGTGGTTGTGACAAGCATCCGCCCGCCGAATCCCCACCCCATGCGAATCCCAACGATATTGTCCGCCAACCTCCGTGCTGTTTTTCTCCTCTGCGCAGCCTCAGTCGGATTCGCCGCGGAAACGGAATGGCCTCAATTTCGCGGGCCCGGCGGCCAGGGCGTCTCGACCGCGACGAATCTTCCGATCGAATGGAACGCGACGGACCACGTGGCCTGGACAGCCGATCTCCCGGGCAAAGGCTGGTCCTCGCCAGTGCTCTCGAAGGGCCGCCTGTATCTGACCGCGGCTGTCGGCGATTCGGACGTCACGCTGCATACACTCTGCCTCGACGCCGGAAACGGTCATGTCGTTTGGGACACCGAGGTTTTCCATCCCGACGCGGCCAGCAGCGCCGCGATGCATCCGAAGAATTCACCGGCGAGCGGCACACCCATCGTCACCAACGACCGACTCTACGTGCACTTCGGACACATGGGCACCGCCGCGCTCGACCTCGCCGGCGAGGTCAAATGGCGGCAGACCGAGCTGAAATACACGCCGGTTCACGGGACGGGCGGTTCGCCGATTCTGCTGAAGGATTTGCTCGTGTTCAGTTGCGACGGCGCGCAGAACCCGTTCCTCGTCGCGCTCGACTCGAACACGGGGCAGGTGCGCTGGAAAACGCCGCGCCAATCGCCGGCTAGAAAGCAGTTCTCATTTTCGACCCCGCTCGCCATCGAAGTCGGCGGCGCCACGCAGATCATCAGCCCCGGCAGCGGACTCGTCGGCGCATACGATCCAAAGGATGGGCACGAACTGTGGCGCGTGACGTACGGCGAAGGCTATTCGGTTGTGCCGCGGCCGGTGTTCTCGCACGGCCTCGTTTTTGTCAGCTCGAGCTTCGACGCTCCCGTGCTTTATGCGATCAAACCCGACGGCGCGTCCGGCGACGCAACGGCGACGAATGTCGCGTGGACCGCACGCAAAGGAGTTCCGCACTCGGCCTCGATGCTCGCCGTGGGCGATGAACTTTATTTCGTTTCCGATGCCGGCATCGCGACGTGCGCCGACGCGGTGAGCGGTGAAGTTTATTGGTCCGAACGGCTCGGCGGCAACTTTTCCGCGTCACCCATCTCAGCGGAAGGACGCATCTATTTTCAAAACGAAACCGGGATCGGCTTCGTGGTGAAGGCCGGGAAGACGTTCGAGTTACTCGCGAAAAATGAGCTCGGCGAGAAGACGCTCGCTTCGCCCGCCGTCGCCGACGGCGCCCTTTTCATCCGATCCGAGGGGCATCTCCGGAAGATCACGCGCTGAGCCCGGCGCGTCCGGGATTGCGCGGGGCAGCGGCACCGGATACACGCGCTCCATGTCGCTCCACCCCAAGCTCCTCGTCACCCTCGCCGGCATCACACTCGCGGGAACCCTGCGGGCAGCGCCACCTGTCGCGACCCCGCCGAACTGCACGATCGAACTGGTCGCGAGCGAACCCGACATTCGCACGCCGACCGCCATCGCGGTCGATCCCAAGGGGCGGGTCTGGGTGCTCGAAAATAACACCCATTTTCGCCCAGCGAAGTACGACGCTCCGCCGACCGATCGCATCCTGATCCTCGATGACTTCGGCCCCGAAGGACGCGCCCGCAAGATCACGGTCTTCGCCGATGGATTTCGCGACGGCATGAGCCTCCGGTTGCTCCCCGGCGGAGACGCGATCCTCTCGACGCGCGCCGAGACCGTGCGCCTTCACGATGCCGACGGCGACGGTCGCGCCGACGAACGCCGGACGCTCCTCACCCTCGCCACCGAAGACAAATATCCGCACAACTGTCTCTCCGGCCTCGCGCTCGGCCCGGATGGGATGCTCTATCTCGGGCTCGGCGAAAACCACGGCTTCCCGTGGACGCTCACCGGCAGCGATGGCTCGACCGTCAAAGGCTCCGACGAAGGCGCCATTTTTCGCTTTGATGCCGAAGGAAAGCATCTCGAGCGATGGGCCTTCGGCGTGTGGAATCCATTCGGACTGGCATTCGATCCGATCGGCCGCCTTTTCGCGCTCGATAACGATCCCGGCAGCGGCTCGTTTTGCCGCCTCCTCCACGTCGTGCGCGGCGGCGACTACGGTTACCGCTATCGTTTCGGTCGCACGATCGATCATCCGTTCATCTCGTGGGATGGTCGCTGGCCCGGCACACTCGCGCCGATCTGCTACGTCGGCGAGGCGCCCACCGGCCTGCTCTGGCACGGCGGCGCGCTCCTCGGCTGCACGTGGAGCGACCACGGCGTGCAACGCTTCCCGCTCGACCCTCGCGGCGCATCCTTTTCCACCAAGCCGGAATGGCTCGTGCGCGGCGGGCAGGATTTTCGCCCGAGCGGAATCGCCGCGGCGACCGACGGAACGCTCTACGTCAGCGATTGGGTGGACGGCTCCTACGACGTGCATGGGAAAGGCCGCGTCTGGCGAATTCGCGGCGTGGCTGCCGAGGGAAAAACGGCGGCGCTTTCCGACGCGGAATCCCAACTCAACGCCGCGCTCGCGGGCAAACTCAGCGACTCCGACGCGCTCGCGCTTCTGACTTCCGACGATCGCTTTCTCCAGCACGCCGCCCTGCTCACGCTCGGCAACGCGGCGCACGCCGCATCGCTGGCGAAACGCGCCTCAGACGCCGATCCGAAAGTCCGGCTCGCGGTGCTTCTGGCACTCCGCCGCAGCGATGCACCGCAGGGCCATGATGCCCTCGCTGCCGCGCTGAAAGATGCTGATCCGGGCGTCCGACGTGCGGCGTTGCAGTGGATCGGCGAAGAACGTCTCGGCGACTTTGCTTCTCAGCTTGATGGTGCCATCGCGGGCAATCCGACACGCCAGGTCTTCGACGCCTACCTCGCCGCGGTCGATCTCCTCGCTTCCACGAAGATCGATGCGGATGGCAAGGCGACCGCCTCCGCACGCCTCCAACGCATGGCGGACATCGCGCTCGATCCCAAGCGCGAACCTTCGCTCCGCGCCCTCGCGCTCCGCCTGCTGCCGACCCAAAACGCAACGCTCACTGTCGAAGCGCTCCGTCCGTTACTCGACGATCCCAAGCTCTCAGTCGAAGCCGCTCGCATCCTCGCAGCGCGGGGCGAAGATTCGGCCCAAGCCGCATTGCGCGCGCTGGCGCAGGACGAAAGCAACCCCACCGAGCTGCGAGCGGAAGCGCTCGCCGGCCTGGCGCTTTCCGCGAAATCCCCCGAGACCGCCGCGATTCTCAAAAAAGCGGCCGCATCTGCGGATCCGCTCCTCCAGCGCGAAGCCGCCCGTTCCCTCGGCGAAGCCACTGCCGCGACGCCCGGCCTTTCGCATGGGAACGCCGCCGCAGGTCGCCGCCTATTCTTTCACCCCAACGGCGCCCTCTGCTCCACCTGTCATCAGATCGAAGGCCGCGGCCGCGCGATCGGTCCCGATCTCACGGGCATCTGGCGCACGCCGGCCGAGAAGCTGATCGAATCCATTCGTGAACCGAGCAAGGAAATCGCACCGGCATTTTCGCAGTGGCATGTGAAGATGCGCGACGGCCGCGAATCCGCTGGCATCGACCAGTTCATCGACAACAAGTCCGACTTCACGCTCCTCGACGCGACCGGTGTCACCACGCGTTATCGGTTCGACGACGTGGTCACCCGCGAGCCACTGCCCATATCGCTCATGCCGCCCGGCCTCGCGGATCGTTTGACCGGGCAGGAGCTCGCCGACCTGATCGCCTACCTGCAATCCCCTCGCGACTAGCGCCTATTTTTTCGCCGAGATACACCACAGGTGCTTCTCAGTGCGGATGAAAATCTCGCCGTCCGAAACTGCGAACGACGAGTTCGTATGTTCGCCAAGCGAGTTCGTAGCCAGCAACTCGAACTCGGGACTCGCACGAAAAACGAACGCGTCGCCGCCTTGATTCATCCCGTAACAGCGACCCTCCGCCAGCACGAGCGACGACCAATTCGTTCCGCTCGGACCCGGCCCTGTTAACCGCTGCTCCCACACCACTTTGCCGGTCTTCAGCTCGATGCATTCCGCCACGCCGGGATCGTCGAGGATGTAAATGTGCCCCTTGTCGATGACACCGGACCCGATCCGCTGCTTGGTCCGCGCGCGCTGCCAAAGCCGGTGTGTCGCGGTCACATCGCCACTGCCGCCAGCGCGCACGGCCAGCGCGGACCCGTTGTAACCACCCATTCCGACGGCGATGCCTTCGGAAAAGAGCGGCGACGCGTACGAGAGCGGATTCAGGCCCGCACACGTCCACAGCTCCTTCCCGGTCGCGGGATCAAATGCGCAGACGCGATTGGGATACGACATCAGCAACTCATCCCGGTCACCGACCCGGCGCACGATGGGATCGCTCCACGCGCCGATCCACGCGGGCTTCGCTCCCGCGTCGGGCTTCGCCTCGCCCGAATCCCCTCCCGGTTCGTCATGCTGCCACAACGTGGCGCCCGTCCGCTTGTCGAGTGCGATCAGGAAAGTCCGCGGGCCCGGTCCGAAATTGAGATAACAACGATCGCCGTCGATCACCGGTGACGAGCCGCTGCCCCAAATGTGTCGCTGCGGTCCGAGGTCGCGATGCCAGACCTCCTTTCCCAAGAAATCGAAGCACCAAACGCCGGCGGACGCGAAGGACACGATGACCCGCTCACCGTCCGTCACCGGCGACTCCGCGCAGAACGGGTTGGCTTCGTGAGTCAGTTCGCCCTCCGCGGCGGTCGTGCCCGAACGCCAAAGTTCGCGGCCATTCGCGCGATCGAAGCAGATGAGCCAACGCTTCCGGTCCGCCTTCGTCGCCTGAGTGACAAACACACGGTCACCCCATACGACGGGCGACGAGTTTCCGCGCTCGGGCAGCGGCGCTTTCCACTTCACGTTTTCGGTCAGCGACCACTTCATTGGAATCCCCGCCTCGGCGGAAACGCCATCGCCCGCAGGGCCTCGCCAAGCCGGCCAGTTCGCGCCGGACGCGTGGAGGCCCATCATGGCGAGCAGAACGAAAAGCCGCGGAAGGATGGGGACTCTCATGCGCGGGACATTACCCGCATTCCGAATCACGCGTCGCGCTGAAACTGCGCGTGGCCGTTGATCGCGCGCTCGAAGGTGATGCGCTGTTCAGCGTCGATCCCGACCGGGAATTTGGCGCTGGAACGATTCCATTTCGCCAGAAACTCCGCCCCGAGGAGCTCGCGTGGGTCGGTATCGGCTGAACCCTTCCCGTCGCGAGTAAATGCGATGGTCGTCTCCGCCCGGTCACACGTGGCGCAACCTTTCGCGACGCAAAAGCCCGCGGCGAGGAGTGCCGCGCGCGCCGCGGTCGAATAGGTGTAGGTGAAGAGTTCCACCTTTCGCCCGGCACAGGCCGCGAACAGCTGTCGAAATGCCTCCGGGGTCCAATTCACGTCTCCCGAATTCCCCGAAAACATGTCGTAGAAAATGACGTCCGGCGGAAGCGGCGCCGCACTCATCGTTTGGAGAAAATCGCCGAAGACCAATTCCCATCGGAGGCCGGCGTGCTCGCGCGACTGCCACTTTCCCGCGCGCAAGATCCACGCGGGACCACCGTGTCGAAGGTAGGTAAAGAGTTCGTCGTGTCGGGCCGCGAGGCGCAGGGGGTCGAGATCATTCTCGAAGCTCACGATCCGCATCGGCCGAACCGGGCCCGCCGCTGCCTGTTCTTCGTAGCACCGAATTGCCGCCATTGCGTTCGCCGCGGCACCGAGGCCTACGTCCCAGACGACGAGCGGCGTGGCGTCGTCCGGGCTTTCGTCCGGCGCCAGGCGAAGCCGCTCCGACAGCCGCGACTGATCGACATACAATTCGCGCGCCTCATCCATCGGTGGCTTGTTTGCGTGCATCGTTTCGCCGGACGCAACGTGGCGAATGTTGGAAAAGCCTTCCGCGAACGAATGGATTTCGTAAGCGCCAAGGAGCAAACGCCGCTTCGGCTTTGGTTTGAGGATCTCGGTCGGATTATCGAGATCGTCCTCATGGAGAAAGACGCGCTTTTCCCGATAGAGATCGAGGAAGCTGCCCCCGAGAATGCTCGCGCGAATATCGCGCATGAGTCGGTGATAAAAGTGAATGTTGTGCTGCCCGAGAAGCTGCCAGCCAAGCGTCTCACCTGTCTTGGTGAGGTGATGAAGGTATGCCCGCGAGTAACGCTCACAAGTCGGGCACGGACAGGCCGGATCGAGTTTCGCGTCGGAGAATTTATAGACGCCTCGACGCAACTGCAGATAACCGCGCGACGTGAACGCGCCACCACGCTGCGCGACTTGCGTGGGGATGATGCAATCGAACATGTCCACGCCGCGGTGCACTGCCTCCAGGATGTCGAGCGGAGTGCCGACGCCCATCAGATAGCGTGGTTTGTCGCGCGGCATCAGATCGGTGGTAAACGCACAGGTGTCCTCGCGTTCGCTCCGACTTTCGCCGACGGCGAGCCCTCCGATCGCGAACCCATCAAACTCCATCTCCGTGAGCGCCAGCGTGCTTTCGCGTCGCAGCGCCCGAAACAAAGCGCCCTGAATGATCGCGAACATCGACTGCGGCGAGTCCCCACGCGCCGCGAGACTTCGGGCCGCCCATCGAGTGGTAAGGCCGAGCGCCGCCCGCGCGGTCGCTTCATCGGCCGTCGATGGGATGCATTGGTCGAGCGCCATCATGATGTCGCTGCCGATCGCCTTTTGCGTTTCGATGCTCACCTCGGGACTGAGCAAGATCGTGCGACCGTCGAGATAGCTTTGAAACGCCGCGCCTTCCTCGCTCATCGCGCGCGAATGAGGCAACGAGAAGATCTGAAAGCCGCCCGAATCCGTGAGCACCGAACGTTTCCAACTCATGAACTCGTGAATGCCGCCAATGCGTCGGAACACATCGGGACCGGGACGCAGGAGCAAGTGATACGTGTTCGCGAGCAAGATTTGCGACCCTGAGTCCTCAAGGGTTTGAGGGAGTTGCGCCTTGACCGTCGCCTGCGTTCCCACCGGCATGAAAAGCGGCGTCTGCACTTCGTTATGAAGTGTCTGGAACGTCGCCGCACGAGCGCCTGAACCACTAGCAACGCCGTCGAGACGGAAATTAAGTCGGGAAGGTTTCATTCAAAAGTACGGTCAGCTCGTTGGAAGATTCGCGGCAATCACGCAATCCTAGATCCCCCCAAAGGTCTTCAAGCGCTGGACGGAGACCGGGTGTGCCGTCCCTAGTTCCTGCGCAAAGATGGACACCCGAAACTCTTCGAGCATCCAACGAAACTCGTTTTGTTTCTCTCCGGGAACACGCGTGATCCAGCTTGCAAAAGGCGCAAGCAGACCCGCCTTTTCGGCGTCCTTCGCCGGGTTCACATCCGCTCGCTCCGCACGGATCTGCACGGCGCGGAGATAACGCAACAGATGGTGAAGCTGCGAATGGGGAGTCCGCTCCAAAAAGTCCGATGGAACGAGTCTCTCCACGTCGCGCTCGATCTCTCGATAGCGCTTTGAAGAGGTGCCGATCGCATGCCGCAGTTCGAGAATCTGCTTCGTCAGATCGACTAGCCGATGGGTGAGCAATGGCAATTCGCGCCGCCCGGATTCGAGCATCGCGCGATAACGGGCTTCGTGAAGCGGGAATGCCGGCTCCATTCGGAAGAGGTGGTCGATGATGTGCCGTTGCGCGGTCTCCGGGAGAAGATCCACGGCAAAGCCGGTCGGCGATGGCGCGCCGAGTTTGCCGCCCAAGGCGCTCAGTGCATCGAATCCGCCAGCGCGGACCTTTCCGATGTTTCCTGGCTGAAGCCTCGCTAGCACCCGTAATTCCTTGGCCAGCCACACGACTTCCCGCGTCTGCTCCAGTTCCGCCAGCCGGGTGATTGCCGCCGGAGCGGCCAGTTCCGCTTCGCTCCGCTTTCGGAAAAGCTGCATGTCGACTTGGCCATCGCGCAGGGAAAGACCGGGAAAACCCAGAAGCGGCGCGCCGCCAATCTCCTCGACGACGATCGAATCTTCCAAATCACCGAACGACCACGCCGACAGCGATCGCTTTTCAAATCGTTCTGCCGTTCGCGCCCACGCATCCGATTGCACACCCCGCGTCTCCATCGTCGCTCGAACAACATCCAGATCGCGGCCCGTGGCGACCGCACGGTTTCGTTCATCCACCACTTCGACTCGAGGCCGCAGATAGTCCGGCAACTCCCGCCAATCGTCGGGCCCCACACGCACGCCGTACTTGCGAAAGATGAATTCCGACAAGCCCTGAAACAGATCGCCGGTGCCCGGTTGAAACTCGCCGACGATCTCGCCAATCTTCGGCTCGATCGGCATCAACTGTTTGCGGACGCCCTTCGGCAATGCGCGCAAGATCGACGCCGTTTGCTCTTTGCGGAGTCCCGGGACCATCCATTGGAGTTGGCCCGTGCTCAGCCGCTCGGCCAGCGGCAGCGGCACTCGCACCGTCACCCCATCGTGCTCCTGGCCCGGAGTGTAGGAATAACTCAACGGCATCACGGTATTCCCCAGCGCGACCTGATCCGGAAACATCGTGCGATCGTAGGCGAGTTCGTCAGACGCGATCAGATCCGTCTCCGTCGCACACAGAAAATCGGGCGTCTTCGCGATGCGCGACCGCACGAGGCGGTCCAAGTCCTGAATCGAGGATACGCCCTGAATCCGATCGGAATAGAACCGATAAAACGCCTCGTCGAGATCATGCACGCGATTGCTTCGCACTCTCGTCAGCGCAGTTTCGATTCGCTCGCGAAGCTTCCGATTCTCGCCAAAGAAACGATGTTGCACCCGGCCCTCCTGCGCGACGAGTGCCCCACGGATGAAAAGTTCCGTCGCCTCGACCGGATTGACTCGCCCGTGGTCGATCTGCCGCTTGGACAGTTCGAGTCCGTGGATGAGAACGCGCTCCCAAACGAGCACCCTGCCCGCACGCGCACTCCACTGAGGGAGCACGTAGCGGAAATTGCAAAGGTGTGCGCCCAACTCGACAACCCATCGCGGATCGATCCGCGCCACGTTGCGGGCGAAAAGCTGCGAAGTCTGCACCACCTCCCCAGCCACGATCCACATGGGTTGCCGCGGCGCTTTCGTTTCCCTCGCCGACGATCCTTTCTTCGTGTTTCGTTCGTATACATTCGAGCCGGGAAACAGCGTCATGATTCGCTCTGCGGAACCTTTGTAAACGTTCCGCTCCTGTCGCTGCGCGATCTGCCCGAGCAAACCCGTCAGCACCGCCCGATGCACGGCATCAAAACACTCGCCCGGCTGGATTTCGCGTCTGGCGTTGGCGTCTGCACCTCGCACGTCCATCGCGTCCGAAAGCTGCCGGTGGACATCCCGCCACTCGCGCATCCGCGTCTGAGAAAGGAAGTTCGCCTTGCAGAAGCGCCGAAGGGCATTGCGTCCGCCTTTCGCTTCGGAATCCGGCGCGGCATTCCAAAGATTCAGCAGCGACAAAAAATCCGACTCGGGGTGAGCGAATGCCCGGTGCGCCGCCGAAGCCGCCTCCTTATTCTCCTCAGGCCGCTCGCGCGGGTCGGGGATGCTCAATCCCGCCGCGATGACGAGCACCTCGGCGAGCGCCCCCTCGGTGCGCGCCTGAAGCAGCATCCGACCAAGGGTCGGATCGACAGGAAGGCGGGCCAGTTCCTTACCAAGCGGCGTCAGCTCATATGTCTCGCGGCCTTGCATCAACGCGCCGAGCTCCTCAAGAAGCAGATACCCTGCTCGAATCGATGCGGCCTGCGGCGGGTCGAGGAAAGGAAACGTTTCCACTTCGCCGAGACGGAACGCCTTCATCCGCAGGATCACCTCGGCCAGATTCGCCCGCTGAATCTCGGGCATCGTGAAGCGCGGCCGCTCCGCAAAATCGTCCTCCGAATATAGGCGCACGCACACGCCATCGCGCACACGTCCCGCCCGCCCCGCGCGCTGATTCGCGCTGCTTTGGGCGACAGGCTCGACCGGCAGTCGTTTCGTTCGTGTGCGCGGGTTGTACCGGCTCATGCGGGCGAGCCCCGAATCGATCACGGTCCCGATTCGCGGGATGGTGATGGAAGTCTCGGCAATGTTCGTCGCGACGATCACCCGCCGTGATTCGCCGGGAGCGAAGATGCGCTGTTGATCCGCACCAGAAAGCCGCCCGAACAATGGCAAGATCTCGATTCCCCGCCCCACGCTTCCGACAAGCAAGTCACACGTTTCGCGAATGTCGCGTTCGGTAGGCATGAACACGAGCACATCGCCCGAATCGGATTCGATCAAGGCGTCCTCGGCAGCTCGCGCCGCCGCTTCCACGCACGTTACCTCGTCCGGATCGGACCGACCGTCGCTCGCCAATGAGTCCGTCGCGACGATGGGCCGGTATCTCACCTCCACAGGGAACAAACGACCCGATACTTCGATGATCGGGGCACCATCGAATGCCTTCGAAAATGCTGCGGTATCGATCGTCGCCGACGTGATGACGACCCGAAGATCGGAGCGCCGACGCAACAGCCCTTGCAGATATCCGAGGAGAAAATCGATATTGAGCGAACGCTCATGGGCTTCGTCGATGATTAGCGCCGAATACGCCCGCAGCATCGGGTCCGATTGGATCTCCGCGAGTAGGATGCCATCGGTCATGAACTTCACCCGCGTGTCGCGGCCAGTGTCGTCGTTAAAACGCATCTTGCAGCCCACCTCGCGACCCCAAGTCACCCCCAGTTCCTCTGCCACCCTGCGCGAAACGCTCATCGCCGCCACGCGGCGCGGCTGAGTACAGCCGATCTTTCCAGCCTCAGCGAGGCCTGCGTCCAGACACATCTTTGGAAGCTGTGTCGTCTTACCCGATCCGGTTTCCCCCGCCACGATCAGGACCCGATTCACCCGCAACGCGGCCACAATCTCGTCGCGTCGCGCACAAATCGGAAGGTCGGGCGGATAGTTGATCCCCAGCATCTCAGACGAGACCTCCGACTCGAAGCAACCGAACGCGCGCCTGACCACTACTGCGCGACTGCGCGAGGTCGACTTCGAACTCCGCGCACCAATCGTTCAGCTCCGCCGGATCAATGAGCATCTGCTGCACATTCCACAACCGCCGGTCGTCGGAAATGGTCACGTAAGTATGGCGAGAATTCCGAGCATTGGGATCGAGGCAAATCCGCTCGTGCTCGACGTAAAATGCATCGAACACCTGCTTCAATCCCTCCAGCGTCCATGATACGTCGGCCTCGTCCATCGACGCCATGGCCACTTCCCAATCGTGACCGACCACCGCTCGAAGAAACGTAAAGATTCGGGCCCGAATCGCCGTGGTGAATCCCATGGTGTCCCGCGTGATGTCGCGAGCGGCTTCCTCCGCTCCCGGCAGGATTGGCGCCGCCGAATCGTCACCCGTGACGAAGTTCGGATCACGCATCTTTTCCCATTCCTCCAGCAGGCTGGAATCGACGTGGCGCAGCATCGCTCCGAGATAGATTTCCATCTCGCGAAGCATTCCGTCCTTCGCGGAATCGGGCACGGTCTGAGTGAGCACTTTGTGAACGCTGGAGAGATGCCGCAGCAGCAGGCCCTCGGCACGTTGAAGGTCGTAGAGTTTGACGTACTCGGGAAACGATCGGAACTCCTCAAACATCTCCCGCGCGATGGATTTTGGGCGAATGTTCTCGGCGCCAACCCACGGATGCCGTTCGGCAAAGGCGTTGAACGTCGAATAGACAAAATCACGATTGGGCTTCGGGTATTCGAGTTTCTCCAACTCCTCCATCCGGGCGTTGTAATCGAGCCCTTCCATCTTCATCTGCGCGACCGCCTGGCCTTTGACCTTGTCGAGCTGTCTGCGCAAAATCAGGTCGGGGTCCTCAAGGATCGACTCGACGAGCGTGAGCACCACCAAGGCATAATCTGGCGCCTCGGGGTCCATGAGCGGCAGCGTGTCGTGGACGTAGAGCGACAGCGCCTGATTCATCGAAAAATCCTCCTGCAACGACACATTCACCCGCACCTTCGCGCCGGCGGCCGTTCGGGGAACCATCTCCACGATGCCCCGTTCGACGAGCGAGCGGAACAACTGCCATCCGCGGCGCACAAGCCCCTTCTTTGCCTTCGGCGATTCGTGGCATGAGGCGATCAGATCCTTCATCGCCCGGCAGCCATCGCCGTCCCGGTTTAGCACGTTTAGCAACATCCCGTGCGTGATTCGAAACTGGCTGCCGAGCCGCTCAGGCGCCGCCGCGATCAGCCGAAGGAACGTCTGTTTATCCCAATTGACAAAGTTCCGCTCCGGCGGTTTTCGGCGCACGAATTTCTTCCCGCCGCCCGCCTGTTTTTTTTCCAGCAAAAGATTCTCGATCGCGTGCTCGGGAGCCTGCGCGACCACCCACCCACAATCGTCAAACCCCTTCCTGCCAGCCCGCCCGCCGATTTGATGAAAGTCGCGCGCGCTCAGAATCCCCGTCTTTTCCCCGTTAAACTTGCAGAGCTGTGTGAAAAGCACGGTGCGGATCGGCACGTTGATTCCGACGCCGAGCGTGTCCGTCCCGCAGATCACCTTCAGCAAACCGCGCTGTGCGAGTCGCTCGACCAGCACCCGATATTTCGGGAGCAGCCCCGCGTGATGCAGACCGATTCCGTGACGCAGCCATTTTTTGATTTCCGGGCCATATGGGCTGCTGAATTTGAACCCTTCCAGTTCCGCCGCGATGGCCGCCTTCTCTTCGCGCGTGCAAACGTTAAGGCTGGTGAAATTCTGCGCACTATCGGCGGCATCGGCTTGGGTAAAATGGACGACGTAAACCGGCCCTTTTCCACTGGTGATCAGCCCTTCCAAAGTCGCCGCCAGTGATGACTCAGAATACGAGTACTCCAAAGGAACAGGACGCGCCGAACCGGATACGGTGACGGTTTCGCGCCCGTTGAGGCGGGTCAGTTCGTCGGCGAAAAACGAGGTATCGCCGAGCGTCGCCGACATGAGGAGGAAGCGAGTGCCCGGCATCGTGAGCAAAGGCACCTGCCAGGCCGTGCCCCGCTCACGGTCGGAATAGTAATGGAACTCGTCCATCACCACATCCCGCACCTCGGCGAGCGCGCCTTCGCGCAAAGCCATATTCGCGAGGACCTCGGCCGTGCAGCAAAGGATCGGCGCGTGGCGGTTGACCGAGGCGTCACCCGTGCTCATCCCGACATTCTCCGGCCCGAATTCGCGGCACAGCGCGAGCCACTTTTCGTTTACAAGAGCCTTGATCGGGCACGTGTAAACCGAGCGCGCGCCCTGCACGAGGCTCTTGAAATGAAGAGCGGTCGCCACCAGCGATTTCCCTGAACCCGTCGGCGTACTGAGAATGACGTTCTTGTCCTCAAACAGTTCGAGAATCGCGGCTTCCTGCGCCGGATAGAGCTCCAGACCGCGGTTCGCAACGTAGTCGAGAAACCGTCCGAGAATCGTGTCGTTGTCGGCTGGTCCGCCCGGCCTCAGGTCCATGTCTCGTCAGTCGTTGCGCTCGAATCGCACGGCAAAGCACGGCTCGCAAATGCTGAACTTGTGCTGCTCCGGCAGCCCATGCCCACAGCGACGGCAGCGGCGGACGACTTTTTTCTTCAGCGAGTTCGAGATGAACTGATTGGTCCGCGCAGTCACGGCGAGCGCTTCCTCGAGGTCGGGAAAAAGCTCCGGCATCCGGTGGTGCATCCAGCGGTACGCTGCGAGCAGCCTCACCCGCCCCTCGGCATCCTGAAGCTGAGTCGTCGAGTTCGTGCTGCCCTCGGCACTGAACCGCGGACCCCGCGGGAGCGGCGACGCCACCTCGTGCGCGACGGCAGCAACCCACTGCCGCCAGACTCGAATGTGATCTCCGTTCCGCGTGTCGACCGGGCAGGCGCACAGCGCGAACTGCGTCGAAAGCGGCAGGCTGAAGTCGCCGATTTGCGTGGCCAGATCGCGCATGGAGGAAACGTCTGCCTTGCAGAAAAGATCGGTGTCTCCGGGCAGCGCGGCGAAGCAATCGAGCAGCGACGGCAGATCGTTCTTGCCGGTCTCCTGGGCGATGTATTCGAGCATCTTCATGTGGGGCGCGATCGGCGCGATCATCGGCAACGGCTCCAATTCAGATACCATCGCCTCGCGAATCCGCTCCAGATCACGCCGATTCAACGCCGTAACGGTGCCCACCTCATGATGCCCGAACCGTCCCGCGCGGCCAGCGATCTGCCGGATGGCGGAATCGCCCAGCTCGATCTCCTTTTCGCCGTCCCATTTCGTCAGAGTCGTGAAGACGATCGTCTTGACCGGCAGGTTGAGCCCCATGCCGATCGCATCGGTCGCGGAGACGATCTTCGCTTCACCCGCGACGAAGCGGCGCGCTTCCTCGCGCCTCACTTCCGGGGAGAGCGCCCCGTACACGGCCGCGCATTGGGCGGCACCGAGAGTCTGTTTCCAGGCGAGCACATCACGCCTCGAAAACGAGATGAACGCGGAACCTTCCTCCACCTGCTTGTCGGGATCGAGCGGACGGGCGGCCACCTCCAGCGGCGCGAGCCGCTCCGTGTATTCCACGGTCAATGGCTCGCCGAGCCTGTTCGCGATCTCGCGCAATACCGGCACTGCATCGGGCGAGCCGACGAGAATGACGAGCTTCGCATTGACCCCGACGATCGCCTGCGTCCAAGCCCATCCACGGTCGCGGTCAGCGATCATTTGCACCTCGTCGATGATCGCCACGTCGTACTCCGCATCCGTCGCGAGCATCTCGATCGTGGAGGAAATGTGCCGTGCGCCCGGATCGGGCATCCGCTCTTCGCCGGTCACGAGCGAGCACGGCAAGTTTGCCGACCGCATCCGATCCCAAAACTCCGAGGCCATCAAACGAAGCGGCGCCAGGTAGACGCCACTCGGAGCGGCGGCGAGCTTTTGAAATGCCGTGTAGGTCTTGCCTGAATTCGTCGGCCCCGCGATGAGCAGCAACTCGCGCCCCCTCGCCCGCGCGCCAGGAAATGTTTCATGAAAACGATGGAGCGCGATCCCCTCGGCCATGCGGTGATTTGCTGCACGCAAAGTGAGTTCCCGGACGATTCGCGATGTCGCATCCACGAACCTCCGTACGGGCAACCGCCCCGCCAGCTTTCGCAACTCATCGCGCAGGTCGGTTTCGCTCAACCGGTCGCCGTGCTCGGCGATGGCCTCTTCGATCCTCGCAAGCTGGGAATGAATCGTCGTCTGAATGACCGGCACACGCCGCGTGGCGTCGCCACCCAACTGATTGAGCCGCGACGTGAATACGTCCGCGCGTTTTGGGCGGTTCAACGGAAGGATATCAAACACGTTCAGCGGACACACCTGCCCGCCCACGAGCGCGTTCTGCGAAACCTCGGCAACCACCATGATCACATCGCGCTCACAAAACAAACTCAGCCCTTTTGCCTCGGGAAGGACGCGGATTTCCTCCCACATGTCGCGCAGCCAGGACTTAAAGATCGGGCGCCCATGCCGCGTGTGAGCCGGCGCCAATCCCTCATCGGAGCGGCGCTGGGCAAGCCATTGGTCGAATTCGGTTCGCGAAAAATTGGATGGTGGTCGTTCTAGTTCCGGCATGTAAGCGTCGGGGATGAATGCTGAGTGATACCCCGCCGGGTCACGGGCGGCGCGCACACTAGCTCATATCGGCGCCGACTCCAGCGGGCAAATCCGCACCTTGCGCCGCCTACGATCCCTCCCCATCGTGCCGCTCACCGATGAAACCGTCGTCCTCGCTTCTCCTACATCTACGCCAGCCCGCAGCGACAGCTTTTGCATGCGCCTTGATCCTTTGGTCCTGGACAGAGACTCGCGCGGCGGCGGCTGAAAACCCGGCCGCGAGACTTCTCGCACTGCCGACCGTGGTCGACGTGGCGGGAAAGGAACACACCTTTGGAAATGGGGAAGCGGCATCGCCGGTCGTGCTCGCTTGGACGGCGGGAGATTGCCCGATGGCGAAGGTGTACGCACCGCGCCTCCGCGCCCTTGCGGCCGAGTTTGCGCCACGCGGCATTCGCTTTTTCATGGTCGACTCGAGCTCGGACGCTACTCCCGAAAAGTTGCACGCCGCGGCGAAGGACGGCGTGCCGATGGTTTGCGATGAAAAGGGCTCGCTCGCCCGCCTCTCCGGAGCGCGCAGCACGACGGATGTCATCGTGATCGATCGCGACGGCCGCGTCGCATACCAGGGCGCCATCGACGACCAATATGGGTTTCGCCGCGAAGAAGGACTCGGCCCCGGCACCTTCCGGAAAGACGCGCCCAGCCAGTCGCACCTGCGCGCGGCGATCGAGGCGGTGCTGGATGGGAAAACGCCCGCGCTTGCGGCGACCGATCCGATGGGTTGCCTGCTCGAATGGGCGCTGACCGACGCCGCTCCCACCACCGGTGCCGTCACCTTTCACGGCGACGTGGAGCGGATTTTTCGCGAGCATTGCCAGGAGTGCCACCGCCGAGGCGGCAATGCGCCGTTCTCACTCGAAACTTATCAAAACGTGCGGCGGCGCGTGCGCATGATCGACGAAGTGGTCGAAGAGCGCCGGATGCCCC
>JAYTDO010000291.1:0-2164 GCA_043735935.1 Chthoniobacteraceae bacterium | reverse complement strand
ATCGATGTGGTGCCGCGGGAGCTGAGCGCGGCGCACGAGCGCGCGTTGACCTTGCTCAGCCGCCAGGTGGTGACGCAACTCGAGCTCCGTCGCCAATCGCGCGACATGAAGCGCGCGGAAACCGCATTGCTGGGCCTTTTGGAAGAGCAAATCGCAGGAGAGTCGGCGCTGCGCGAAAGCAAGGAGCGTTTCGAGATCGCAGTGCGCGGATCGGCAGCGGGGCTGTGGGACTGGAATCTTCGGACCAAAGAAAACTACGTCTCGGAGCGATTCAAAGAGCTCATCGGATGGGCGGACACGGTAATTCCGACGAAAATGGAGTTCTTCATAGATGCGATCCACCAGGATGACCGTGATGAAGTCGAACGCGCGCTGGAGCGGCATCTCCGCCACCACGAACCATACGACATCGAGTTCCGGGTGCGGACGCGAAGTGGTGAATATCGCTGGTTCAACTCCCGGGGTCAGGCTTTGTGGAATGAACTGGACGAACCCTACCGGATGGCGGGCTCCCTCATGGATGTGACGGATCGGAAAACGGGAGAAGCGAAACTCGAGCGTGCCAATCGCGCTCTCCAACTTTTGAGCCGGTGCAACGAGGCATTGATTCGTGCCGAAACTGAGACCGACCTCCTCTCAGCGATTTGCGACATCGCCGTCGAAATCGGCGGCTATCGCATGGTCTGGGTCGGGTTCGCGGATGAAAACGAAGCCAAATCCATCACTCCGATCGCCCACGGTGGAGAGGAGTCCAATTACCTCTCGGAAGTGGAACTGACCTGGCGGGATGACATCCCTGAGGGCCGAGGGCCCGCAGGTCGCGTCATCCGTTCGGGTCAGATCGTGGTGTGCGAGGACATTCTGGAAGATCGCGACTTTATTTGGGGCAAGGCCGCAACAGAACGCGGCTACCGGGCAGTGATTTGCCTGCCCTTGCGAGACACCGAGCGGACTTTCGGATTACTGGCTCTCTATTCCCCCGAGATCAACCGCGCCGGAAACGAGGAACTGAGCCTGTTACATAAGCTGGCCGACGACGTGGCATTCGGAATCAAAAACCTGAGGACACAAGCCGAACGGCGGCGGCTTCAAACCGCCGTCATCAAGGTCGCGAGCGCGGTCTCCGCGAGTACCGGGACCGAGTTTTTCGAACACCTTGCGCGCAATATGGCCGAAGCCGTCGGCGCTACGGCGGCAGTCGTCGCCCGGATGCTCCCCGGGGAGATTCCCCTCGCACGGACCATCGCCGCGGTGATCGACGACCGCGTTGTCGAAAACTTCACTTGGTCGTTGATTGGCACGCCCTGCGAGCAACTGGCCCATTTGGAAAACTGCGTCGTAGCGGAGAAAGGATCCACATCGTTTCCCGAATCGTCCCCGTTCGTCACCATCGGTGCCCAGGGCTACATCGCTCGTCGCCTTGTCGACGCGTTCGGTCAAAACATCGGCCTGCTGCTCGTCGCTTTTCGGAACTCGCTGAAAGACGTCGATTTTATCACCTCCACGCTCAGCATCTTCGCCACGCGCGCCGGGTCGGAACTGGAACGGCAGCAAACCG
Organism: Chthoniobacteraceae bacterium; assembly: GCA_043735935.1. Classification (GTDB taxonomy): domain Bacteria; phylum Verrucomicrobiota; class Verrucomicrobiia; order Chthoniobacterales; family Chthoniobacteraceae; genus JANLQB01. The sequence goes on along the minus strand of JAYTDO010000291.1, from coordinate 606 downwards.
ACATCCAGGTGCGCGAGCAGGCGGCCCTTCTCGACAAAGCCCAAGATGCCATTCATGTGCGTACGCTGGACCACCGCATCACCTATTGGAACCGGAGCGCCGAACGGGTTTACGGATGGACTTCAGCGGAAGCGCTGGGGCGTTCGAGTCGCGATTTATTCGATCTCGATTCGGCTGTTTTTGATCAGGCAATGACCAGCCTTCTCGCGGATGGGGAGTGGTTCGGTGAACTCGTGAAACGGCGAAAAGATGGGCAAGAGATCACGGTCGAGACACGCTGGACGCTGGTCCGGGACGATGTCGGCGTGCCCACCTCGGTGCTCGCCATCAATACCGACGTGACCGCTCGAAAATCGCTCGAACAGCAATTTCTACGGTCCCAGCGGCTCGAAAGTATCGGCACCCTCGCCGGCGGCATCGCGCACGATCTCAACAACGCCCTGGCTCCCATCGTGATGTCCATCGACCTGCTGAAGATGGAGTTCCCCGATACTGCCGCCCAAGAGTTGCTGGCGACGATCTCTTCGAGCGCCCAGCGCGGTGCCGACATGGTCCGCCAGGTCCTCTCCTTCGCCCGTGGCGTCGAGGGCCGCAGGATGGAGATCC
>JAYTDO010000290.1:0-8116 GCA_043735935.1 Chthoniobacteraceae bacterium | reverse complement strand
GGCAATCAGATGATCATTCGTTTCACCGCCCAGCCGAACAAGACCTACCATGTCCGCTACAAGAACGCGCTCGGCACTGGGACGTGGACGACGCTCGCGGACATTGCGGCGGATCCAGCGTTGCGTCAGATCGACGTGACGGACAGTCTGACCGGTCTCGTCCAGCGTTTCTACGAAGTCTCCACACCCTAAGAGTGGGGCCCGCCCGGGTGCGGGTTTGAGATTGGATTGACCGCGTGTCTGGCGGCGCTGCATACCGCGTGCGCCCGTGCCGTCCGATGCGTATCGGAGCCGTCCTCGCTGAATTCTCGCGAAGTAAGGCGTGCTGGTCTTTCGTCGCGGGCCGCCATAATGCGAGTCCCGACATCGTAGCCGAATGAACCACGCCACATTTTTGCAAGACCTCGCGGTCGTCATGATTGTCGCGGCGGTCGTGACGGTGCTCTTCCGGCAGTTCAAGCAGCCTGTCGTCCTCGGCTACATCATCGCGGGCATCATCATCGGCCCGCATACGGGGAGCGCCTCGCTCATCGTGGACGAAAGCGCGATCAAGACGCTTTCCGAACTCGGGGTGATCTTCCTTATGTTCTCGCTCGGCCTGGAATTCAGTTTCCGGAAATTGCGCGCGGTCGGCTCGACCGCATTCATCGCCGCGACGTTGGAGATTTTCCTGATGATCTTCGTGGGGTACGAGCTGGGGGTTATCTTCGGATGGAAGCAGATGGACTGCATTTTCCTCGGCGCGATCCTTTCGATCTCTTCGACGACGATCATCGTCAAAGCCCTCGAAGAAATGGGCAAGACGAAGGAGAGATTCGCGCAACTACTCTTCGGCATTCTCGTGGTGGAAGACATCCTGGCGATCGTGATGATCGCGCTGCTTTCGGGGTTCGCGGCCACCGGGTCGCTTGCGGTGGCCGACGTGGGGCGCACGGTTTTGCAATTGAGCGCCTTTCTGGGCGCATTACTCATCGGCGGATTGATCGTGGTGCCGCGCCTTCTGGAATACGTGGCGCGGTTCAAAAGCGACGAGATGCTCCTGATCACCGTCGTCGGGCTTTGCTTCGGCGTTTCGTTGCTCGCTGTGGAACTCGGCTACAGCGTCGCGCTCGGCGCCTTTCTTATCGGCGCGATCATCGCCGAAGCGCGGCAGATCGCGAAGATCGAGGCGCTCACGCATCCGGTGCGCGACCTTTTCAGCGCGGTGTTTTTTGTCTCTATCGGCCTGCTGATTGATCCCGGAGTCTTTGTCGATTACGCCGGGCCGATTGCCATCGTCACCGTCGCCGTCATCGTCGGGCAGGTGCTCAGTTGTGCGCTGGGCACCTTTCTCGCCGGCCATGATGGGCGCACTTCGCTGCGAGTCGGTATGGGGCTCGCGCAGATCGGGGAGTTCTCATTCATCATCGCCGCGTTGGGGCTCTCGCTCAACGTCACGAGCAGCTTTCTGTATCCGATCGCCGTGGCCGTCTCGGTCATTACGACCTTTACCACTCCCTACCTCATCCGGTCCTCCGACTCGATTGTCGGAATGTTCGACCGGCTCGCTCCGCGCCCCCTCGCTGCCGCGCTCGGCGCCTACACGCGGTGGGTCGGCGAGGCTGCTGCGCGGTCGGAAGGCCCGGCGGCTGGCCTCCTTCGGAAGTGGGCATGGCAGATCGGCGTCAATCTTTTGCTGATCGCAGCTGTCTTCATCGCCGCCGCGGCTTTGCGCGGACGGGCATTTTGGTGGTGGCCCGAGGTGCCGGGCGGGTTCGAGGCGATGAAGGCGTTATTGTGGCTTGCGGCCGTTCTGTTGAGCTTGCCGCTTTTTATCGCGGCGATTCGGAAGCTTCAGGCGATGGGCATGTTGATCGCGGAAGTCAGCGTCCGTCGTAGCGCGGCCGGTGAGAAGACCGATGCGTTGCGCACGATCATCAGCACCACGGTCCTCCTCGCGGGCTGCCTCGGCCTGATTCCGTTTGTCCTCGTGCTCAGCTCCGCCATCCTTCCATCGAAAAAGGTCATCCTGATCTGTGTTCTGATCGTGGCGGCGGCGGTGATCCTGCTCCGTCGGGCGTTTATCCGTCTGCATTCGCGAGCGCAGGCGGCGTTGCGTGAGACGCTCGAGCAGCCTCCCGCTCCGCGCTACCACCCAGCCCCAGAACTGCCATCGCTTCTTAGGGATGCACAGCTCGAAGCAGTGACACTGAACGCGCTATGCCCCGCCTCCGGAAAGCTGATCGGGGAGTTGGCGATCCGTACCGCCACTGGCGCCAGCATCGTGGGGATCGAGCGTTCGGGGGAAAACATCATCAATCCCGGCCCGGGAGAAGAGCTGCGAGCGGAGGACCGGGTGCTGCTTCTCGGTAGCCGGGCGCAAATCGATGCCGCATCGGTGCTCCTCAGTGTCGGATCGTAACTCGACGCTTTTGGGCCTCCGGATTGCCGAAAAACGATGGCGACATCGGGTCGAATTTCGCAGTCTTTTCCCTGCCTCCCGATTTCAATTTCGATCCCTATGAATCCGCTTCTCGTCGCTGGTTGCATCGCATCACTCATCCCGGGTCGCCTCGGCGCGGTCGAGATCGTAGCCCACCGAGGAGCGTCGTATGACGCGCCGGAAAATACGCTGGCCGCGCTGCGATTGGCGTGGGTGCAAAAGGCCGATGCCGCCGAGGTGGACGCATACCTCACCAAGGACGGGCGGATCGTCGTGATTCACGATGCGGACACCCGCCGGACCACCGGGGTCAAGGCGAAGGTCGCGGCAATGACCCTGGAGGAGATTTGCGCGCTGGATGCAGGATCGTGGAAAGGCACAGCATGGAGTGGCGAGCGTATCCCGACGCTGGAGGAGGCGATCGCGGCGGTCCCGGAGGGGAAACGTCTGTTGGTGGAAATCAAATGCGGACCGGAGATCCTGCCGGAGCTTGAGCGGGTGATCGCGGCCTCGAGCCGGAAGCGTGAGACTTTTGCAATCATCGGATTCTCGTATGAGACGATGACGGCCGTGAAGAGCCGACTGCCGCAGGTCGAGGCGTATTGGATCGTTTCACCGACGAAGGCGACTGGCGGATTCATTCCCTCGGTGGATGATCTGATCGGCCAGGCGCTGCGCGGCCATCTCGACGGACTCGACCTGGACTCTCGATTTGCGCTCGATAGCATGTTTGTCACGCGGGTGAAGGAGGCCGGGCTCGATCTTCTCGTATGGACGGTGGACGACCCTGTCGTCGCGAAAAAACTGGTCGCTCTCGGGGTCGACGGGATCACGACGAACCGTCCGGCATGGCTCCGGGAGCGGCTGCGTGCGGACTCGATTGCCAGATGATCGAGTGTGCGTGGTAGCTGGAAAAAATCCGGGCTTGACCCTCACCGGGCCGAAAAATACGGTCGCCCGCGTTCATCAAAGGAAGATTAATACTATGTTGCTTCTCGTAGAATGTGCTTCGCCAGTCCCCACGGAATCCCCAATGGCTCCGACCCCGCCTCCGACGCGGACGCCACCACCTACCCCCCGGCCAACCCCCACTCCGCTGCCATCGAGTCGGACTCTTTCGTCGCCGTCGCGGAAGACTTTTCTGAGGCCGCGAATGGCGTCGCCCGTGCCTACGGAGTCGCCGATGGCACCCACGCTCCCGCCGACCCCAACGCCCCAGCCCACGCCTCGCCCGACGCCGGCGCCGCTCTGACGGAGCTGGTGTGTGATGGTGCGGGATGGTGTGAGCGAAGTTGAATAGGGGGATCAAGCCTGTTGAAGAGAAAGATTTTCGTCCAGATCGCCGCGTACCGTGATCCGGAGTTGCCGTTTACGATCGCGGACCTGATTTCGAAGGCGGCTTTTCCAAACGGATTGAGGATCGGTCTTTGCAATCAAGGGACCGAGGAGGACTGGAAACATCCGGTGCTGAAGGATCGGCGGGTGAGGCAGCATCGCATTCCGTACACGGCGAGCCAGGGCGTTTGCTGGGCCAGGAGCCGCGTGCAGGAGTTTTACGAAGGCGAAGCGTATACGCTACAGATCGACTCTCATCATCGATTTGAGCCGGGCTGGGACCGTACGCTGATGCGGATGATGGACTCGGTCCAAAGCGCGAAGCCTCTGTTCAGCGCGTACCTGCCGCATTACGAAGGGGCGGGAGAAGCGGCAGCGCCGATGGTGGGGACGCCCGGCAAGCAGGTGTTTACTTACTTCGATCACGATGGCGTGGTGCATTTCAATTCGAGGGGGCTTGAGGAAAATGAACGCTTTAGCCCTGCGCGGGCACGTTTTGTTTCGGGTCATTTTATTTTTGCCCACGGCGCATTTGTCGAAGAGGTGCCGTATGATCCGACGATCTATTTCTCGGGCGAGGAAATCACCCTTGCGGTGCGAGCGTACACTCACGGGTACGACCTGTTTCATCCATCCGCCCCCATCGCCTACCACAGCTATGGCAGAAGGGACCAACGCCGGCACTGGAACGATCACACCCCCGAATCAGGCGAGGTGGTGCCGCGTTTGTGGATGGATTACCAGGGTGAAAGCGTGCGGCGCATCATGACCGTGCTCACGCAGCCTGAGAAGGTGCCGGCGCCGTATGGGCTGGGGAGCGAGCGTTCCCTTCGCGATTACGAGACGTATGCGGGGATCAACTTCCGGCGTCAGTGCGTCCACGCCAATACGCTGGAAGGCCTCGAACCGCCGTCGAGTCGGTTGTGGAATTGGGAGGATGCCGGCCCGTTGTGCGAGAGGCGGGAGGGAACGGTTTGGCTGGACACCAAGTCGCTCGTCCCGGATCGCCGGTCGACCTTTTGGTATTTTGGTCTGCATGACGAATGTGGCGTGGAACTGCTCCGGATCGACCTGACGGACCCGCAGGTCTTGGCGGGTAAACTCCGTGCGATTCCCGTGCGATTCTGGAGCGCCCGCCCGCCGATGACGTACACGCTCATTCCCCATCGCAAGCGCGGCGGGTGGGGGGAGAGCATCACTCGCAAACTGACTCGCCGAAATTATCGCCCAGCCCATGTACGCTAGAGCCATCGCGATCACTTGCGACAACGGGTATTTCCAGGCCGTCCAGGCGCTCTTGAATAGTATTTTCGTCTACCATCCCGAACTCCCGATCTTCCTGTTTCATCGGAACTTTGGCGGCGATCAGGTCGCGTGGATCGAGCGGCATCCGCTGAAGATCGAATTGCGCCCGATTTCGCATTTTCCCTACCACTGCCCCGGCCTGTGGGAGGCTAAGCAACAGGCGATGGCGGAGTGCATGGGTAGGGCGCGGACGGTTTGTTTGATCGACGCGGACATCGTGCTGGTCTCGCGGGTGGACGACGTTTTCACCTCTGCTGAGGCGGGAAAGATCGTGGCGGGCTGCGATGCGACGAATACCTGTTACGGCGAGGAGTATCGCGTCTACAGCCCTCATTTGGTGGGCCGCCATTCTCGCGACATCAACAGCGGATTGTTGTGCATTGATGTGCAGCGTCATTGGGACGTGATCGGATTGTGGGCATTCTCTTCGAACTACGGGCAGTATTCGCCTCACCGGGGTTACCCGCTCGGCCTGCCGGGATTTGGCGATCAGGGTTTGCTGAACGCGATCCTCTTCATGCTCGGGAAGGAGGCCGATTACGAAATCCTGCCGCATGGCGTGTGGCATGACTTTCGAGGCCCGAGCGCGATGCGAATCGTGCGTCGGGCAAAGGGAGGCGGACTCGTCGTCGAGAATCGTGAACTGCGAGCACGTCAGCGAATCCTGCATTGCGTCGGGTATAAATGGTGGTGGGAAAACCCGGACGAACACCACGGGGACGGCGGCGACAAACTCGCCTGCTTTCGCCATTTCGCCGCGCTGGATCCTCTCTCGACTTCCGGGAAACGAACCCGGCGCCGGGCGCCTTGAATCGGTCTGATGACGGGCTTTCATTTATTTTAAAATGGAGCAATCTAACCCCATGAGAACCCTCCAGCTTCCGATCTGTGGCTTGCTCGCGTCCCTGTGTCTGGCGGTCGGCGTCCATGCGGAGACGGCGCAGGAAGTCCTCACGCAAGCTCAAGCGGCGTATTTGCGCGGCGATATCGATACCGCCAAGAAAGGCTTCTCCCAAGTCGTGAAGGCCGATCCGCGAAACCAGACTGCGATCGGGTATTTGAAAATGATTGCAGCCCAGGAGGCGAAAGCCCCCGTCGGCAATCCGCTTCAAAAGCAGCTCGAAAAACTCATCATTCCCAAGGTCGAGTTTCGCGACGCCAACCTTGGAAGTGCGCTGGATTTTCTCAAGACAGCCGCGACGAAAAATTCCGACGGGAAAGTCGCGGTCAACTTCGTCGTCCAGCTTCCCGACGAACTGGTCAAGACGACCGTCGTGACATTGAGCTTGGCGAATATTCCATACAGCGAAGCGCTGCGTTACCTCGGCAGCGTCGCGAATATCGATTTCGCGTATGAAAAATACGCCATCGTCGTGAAGCCTCGCGGCACGGCTAGCGCGGCACCCGCCGTCGCAGCGCCACCCGCCGGGCAATAGAACCGTGCAATTCGAATGGGCTCGCGGCCATAATGCCGATTGACCGCCCGCGTCGATAGCAGCAAGCTTCCGTAAACGACCAGTAGATCGTCCAAAACCCAAAAGCATCATTATGAAAACAACGCGTTCCTTCTCCACCCGGGCTTTCGTCCGCATCGTTCAACTCGTCGCCGTCGCTTCCGGTCTTCACTTGGCAGCCGTATCCGCGGCCGTCCCGGTCGTCACCGTCGACCTCGCCGGACAGGAATTCGGCAACGGCAAGGAAGTCCACGTCAATAGCGGATCAAATCTGCTGCCCGCGGCAAGTGGATACAAATACCGACTCGAGGGAACCTGCCACGGCACCGGGGCGCTCGGCGCGGCCGTGCCGAACGGCACTGACATCGCGACGCTGGTGGACGATATTCAATCCGGCGGCTCGTCCTTCCTGTCTGGCACATATTCGAATCCCGGCGGTTCGCTACCTTTCACGGTGATCAATAAGACCTACAACGGGAACGTGTCGTTTCAGCCTTCTGGGTTTCCGTTCCCGATCAACGCGTCCGCGTCCGTCACGATGAAGGGCAAGGTCAACTCGATTGGTAAGGCCAAGTTCGATGTCGTCGGTGTGAGCCTCTCGGTGACCGGATTCACCGTCACCGACACGATCGTCTTCGAGCAGGGTTCGCATCTCGTGATTTCGGTACAACCGGTGATTCAACTGACTGCCCTCACGCAAACGATCAAGGAGAATGCGGGAACGATTAATATTCAGGTCAAACGGGCACTGAACAGCTCCGGTTCGGTGAGCGTCCACTACGAGACCGCTCCGGGCACCGCGGATGGAAGCGACTACACTCCGACGTCCGGCACACTGACGTTTGCCGACGGTGAGACATCGAAAACCGTTCCTGTCGTGATCACCGATAAACCCGGTGTCACCAACGGCGATCGTAAGTTCACCTTCAAGCTGAGTTCGCCCATGGGCGGCGCGATCCTTGGTCTGAAGAAGAAGGAAACCATCACGATCACGGACGCGCCGTAAGGCGTGGTGACCGCTCAGGTGGTCGAGCGGCGACGCTGAGGATAGAGAACGCGGGTCAGGTAAAGGCCGTCGGCGGGCGCGGACCAGTTCGTCTTGGCGGCACCCGGTCGATCGAGAAGATCCGAGATCAACGTGGGTTCCGCCTTTCCCTGCCCGCATCGGACGATCGTGCCCGTCAGCATCCGCACCATCTTGTAGAGAAATCCGGTTCCCTGAAACCGGATCACGATCGACGGTCCGCGCCGGGTGGCCCTGATCGAGCTGATTTTCCGAACCGTGCTTTGAACCGGATGGCCGCGGTTCGCCGCGAAACCCGCGAAATCGTGCTCGCCGACGAACATCGCGGCGCATTCCTTGATCACCGAAAAATCCAGATCGGTGGGCATGTGCCAGGCGCGGCCGAGTTCCAGCGGATGCATGAATGAGGCATTCCAAATCCGGTAGGTGTAGACCTTGCCGCAAGCGCCAAAGCGCGCGTGAAACCCGTGCGATGCGCGCGTGGCGCGCAGAATCCGGATTTCCGCGGGCAGATTCGCATTCAATGCCGGAGCCCATCTGCCGGGCGCCAGGGTCGGGAGCGGTAAATCGACGTGA
>JAYTDO010000289.1:0-2815 GCA_043735935.1 Chthoniobacteraceae bacterium | reverse complement strand
TCTGGGAGCGCCCCTGAATCCGCCCGAGGGGGATGCTGAGTTGGATGCCCGCCGTCCATTCCGGCGCCTGCGTGTGATAGGCCTTTTGGCGGGCGGTGGAGTAGTCGAAAGCGAGGCCGTTGTAACCGAAGCTGCCGACGAGGTCGAGTTGGGGGAGTTCCTGGTTCTTGGCAAACTTCAACCGGACATCCTGCACCTCGGCTTCGGTGATGGCGCCGCGGTAATCGAGGCGGCGCGCGAAAGCCGTGGCGAGCAGGGCGGGACGGTCGATCTTCGGAAACGGCAGATCGGGGAGCGCGGTCGGGACGAATACCTGCGAATCGCCCAACTTGTAATCATCGAGGATGAGGCGCTTGAGCAGAAACTGGCGCTCCATGAATTGGTTTTTCGCCAGAAGCAACTGCTCGCGATCCTGCGACACCGCCGCGCGCGCCTGCTGGACGTCGATCGGCGACATGAAGCCAAGGTCGACGCGACGCTGGTTCTGGGTGACGAGCTTTTCGTCGGCGGCGATGGCGTCTTGCTTCACTGCGAGATCGGCGAAGGTGAAGAGCATGTCGAAGTAGGTGGACATGACGTTTTGGGTCGTGTCGCTCAGTTTCTTTTCCCACGTCATTTCCGCGACGCGCGTGTTGATGCGCCCGATTCGAACGTCGGAAAGATTCGCGTTTGGACCAAAGTCCTTGAGCAACGGCTGCCTCACCTCGACGCCACCGAAGGCGGTGAAGTAGGGCGTAATCTGACGACGGTCGCCGTCGAAGGTGCTGCGGAGTTTGCTATTACGGGCGTTGAACTGAATCCGGGTGCCGATCGGCGTGCGGAACTGAAGCCCGCTCTCGTATTGATCCTGGTCGAAGTCGAAGATCGCGACTCGCGGAGCGGCCGTATTCGTGATGGGGGTGGGCGTTTGACCGGTGGCGAGCTGGATGGCACGGGTGTTCTGCTGGATGGCGACAATCTGGGCCTGCTGCAAAAGTGAGTCGGCTTGGGTGAGATTCGCCGTATTATCCGGACGCTGGATGCTCTGACGCGTGGCGCTCACGGTGAATACCGGATCGAATGCGCCCACAGCAAACCGGAGCCGCGCGCGCTCAATCTTGATGTCGACCTTGTCGAACTTGACTTCGAGATTGTGCTCGAAGGCGCGCCCCAGCGCGTCCTGCAAAGTGATCGGCTCGATCTTCCCATCGCTGGCGACGATTTGGGTGGACGAGCCATCGACGGTCCGAAGGGTCGGGGCCGCACTGCGGAGCCGCGGGGGCACGCGGAGGGGCGTCGTGGGAGGAGGCGTTGCCTTGCCACGTGGTTTCGCCGCCGGAGTGGAGGCCGCAGCAGGCTTTGGCACAGCCGTACGGTCCGCGGCGAAAGCCGAAACGGACGCGACGAAAAAGATGAAAGGGTAGAACGCGCGCCGGCGGAGAAGGGTCATTATTTAAGAGCGATAATCGAGGCTGATGAGGTCCACGAGGGATTGCCAGACGAGTTTTCCCCATGTGTATTTGCCGGCATAGATTTTTCCCCGGGCCGTCATTCCCGGGCGGAGGAGAAGCTCGTGATTGTCGACTTCGACGACCGCTTCGTAGGTGCGTTCGATGGCGATCTCGCGGCCGTGGGAGTCGGTGTAGGTAGGGACGTCGCCTGAGCGGTGGGAGGAGAATGCCTTCGGGACCTCCCCGGCAAAAAACATGATGGGATCCTCGGCGATGACTCCGCGAATTTCACGCGTGGGGTAGGCCGCGCTCTTGAGTTCCACCTTCTGTCCCTTTTGCACGTGGCGAATCTCCTTTTCGTTGAGCGCGATTTTGATGCGCATCGGGTCGAGTGCTCCGATCTCGCAGAAGGTGTCGTTTCCTTTGAGGAGCAGGCCGACACGCTGCGGCAAGTTGCGGGTGAGCACCGTTCCTGCGCTCTTTGCGCGAAGGGTGAGATTTTCGACATCCTTTTGCGCTTCCTTGACTCGGGCCTCGTAGGCGGCGCGCATGCTTTCGGCCTGCTTGACCTCCGCCGGCTTGTCGAGGCCGACCGCCCGTTGGACTTCGGCTTCGGCCATCTTGAACCGGCCGGCTGTCGCGACCAACGTCTGCTCGACCTCCCGGTTGATGAGTCGAACGAGCGGTTGTCCGACGGTGACTTTGTCGCCTTCTTTCACGAAGACTTCTGCGATGAATCCAGGCACTTCCGGGCGGACTTCCTCCGGATCGGCGAGTTCTACGGCACCGGCGCGCTTAATGGTCAACTCCACCGGCATAAAGCAGGCGGCCCCGAACACGCCGAGGGAGACGCTTCCGATGACCGCCAGGCGCCTCAGCCGTCCATGCGGCAACCAATCGGCTTTTTTTAGGTCGAGACTTTTGAAGAAGGCGATCATTGGAAGGAGAACCCACGAGATGAGGGCAAGGGCGGAAAACCAGTCGGAAAGCCCTTCCAGGCCGAGCGGCTTCAGGTGCGGGGCCATGAAGGCGGTGAGCTTGTAGATGACGTAGTAACCGTACACCCACGAGAGAACCGCGTAGATGTAGAAAATCCAAAAGCGTTTCCGAGGCAGCGGCAGTCGGGAAAGGAGGGCTTCCTTGTTCGATGAGCCGAAAAGCAGTCGGTTGAACTGGTGCTGGATGAGCGCGCGGGATTTGGCCTGAAGATTGGGAACCTCGATGAGATCGGTGAGGATGTAATATCCGTCGAAACGCATGAGAGGGTTCGCGTTGAAAATGAGCGTCGAGACCGAGGCGATGAAGATGATGTTGAAGAGAAAATCCTTGAGGAGCCCGGGCTGGACGATCGCCCAGAAGAACGTGGCGAAGGCGGCGAAGATTAG
>JAYTDO010000288.1:0-1733 GCA_043735935.1 Chthoniobacteraceae bacterium | reverse complement strand
CCGAGACGCAGAGCAACCGCATCTTCGTCACGGTCGAATGCCTCTACGGCTGGAAGCAGGCCATCGCCGGCGGCATCAAGCGCATCGTGAAGCCGTAAGGCGCACGGAACATCATTCGGTGGTTGCGAACCCCGCTGCTGGAAACGGCAGCGGGGTTTTTCGCTCTATGCAGACCGCCGTTCGCGCAGTTCGGCGAGCGCGCCACGGATGATCTCCCATGCGGAGTGGAGAAAAAGGAGGGCGATGATGCCGGCCACAATCAGGTCGGGCCAGGCGGCCTTGAACCACGCAACGAGCCCGGCGGCGATGATCACCGCAATGTTGGCCAACGCGTCGTTGCGGCTGAACAGCCAGATGGCGCGGGCGTTTGCGTCGCCACCTTCCCGGAAACGCATCAGAGCGAGTGCGGCGCTGATGTTCACGACGAGTCCAGCCACACCCAAACCGCCCATAAGATTAGCCTCCGGTGTGATGGCACTCATTGAACGCCAGATCGCCGCGCCGATGACGCCAAGGCCCAATGCCGCGAGGAAACATCCTTGCGTCAAGGCAACCCGCGCGCGGGTGCGCTCCGCCCACGCCAGAGCGAACAGCCCGATCAGCGTGATCGAGCCGTCGCCAAGGAAGTCGAGCGCGTCCGCTTTGAGCGCCTGGCTGTGTGCGAAGAATCCGCCGACGATTTCCACCAGTCCAAAGCCGAGGTTGAGCAGGACAACGATCCACAACGCGCGCCGGTAGGCGGGGTCACTCGCGGCGCGCTTCTCGTCAGCGTGACAACCGCAGTCGGTGGTTTCTTGTGGGTCGATCATCTACGGCGTGCGGCGCTTGCGCTGAGGTTCAGCCGAGTAGCGCTTTCGTTCAAAGGCTGCGAAGTGCGTCTTCACGCGCTGCGCGCGCTTCCGCAGGAGTTCGCCTGCTTTCCGACAGCGCGTTTCGAGTTCGGTGATGAGCTTCTCGTCGCGGCCAAGTTTGCACGCTGTCTGCGCGGGCATCGTCGCGGCGTCGATCCACGCGCGAAAGCTGCCGGTCGGCGGAGCGGTTCCGAGGTCGTGAAACGAAGGCTGCGCGCCATCAAACCAACGCGCCTGCCACCAATGTCCATCGGACGGGTCGTTCCAAGTCAGGTATCCGCCGGGCCGGACATCGTGCGGCGCGAGAAGATTTCCGCGATGGCTGTAAGTCCCGCCGGGTGTGGAAGCGGCGTCGTAATATGCGGGCAGGCAAAAGTCGGACACTTTGAGACCGTCAATTTCGTAGTGGAATTGCGCTGCTTCGCACGGATCGGAAACTTCGACGAGGTAGCTCACCACGCCCTGCCCGGCCTTGATGGACGGCGCTGAAATGAGCCGGCTGCCGTCCGGGTCCGCCAGCATCTCCATGACCTCGTGACTGACCACCGCTGACCAATCATCAACCCATTCGACGAACGCCACCGGCGTCCCCGCGTCGTCTTGATGCACGCCGTCTCCTTTCGGCACATCCCAGGTGACAGTCACCCGCCAACAATCATCGGGCACGTCTTCGTCAGACGCGAATGAGTGAATCGTGGCGTCGATTTGCCAGGCGGGGCCGAAGTCGTCGGTGAGCTGCCGCTGGACTGCTGCGGCTGTTCGTTGCAGCTCGCCCGTGGTGATGTCCGGGATTTCAGAAAGGAGCGCGATTCGTGTCGTCGGCATACGGAAAAAGGATGCGCGGCATCGTAGGAGCAGGGGTGCCACTGGCGAGCACAAGCT
>JAYTDO010000287.1:0-1793 GCA_043735935.1 Chthoniobacteraceae bacterium | reverse complement strand
CTCGATGCGAAAGGCCGCGAGGAGACGTGGGAATTTGTGAAATACGATCGCGTCCCGAAGGAGTCCGTCGGCCGCGACCAACTGGGCAATCTGGTCAAGACCGTCGTCTATGTGAAAGTGCCCGTCGGCAAACTCGCGGTGAGTTTTTCGGACAATCTCGTCACTTCGCTCGAACAGACCGAGGGCACCCTCGACCGCGCCGCGCAGGTGAAAATCATCCCCGCGCCGTTCGTGGTCGTGGGATTCTGAAACGCCGGGTTTCGCCCGCTTACTTGCGGAGGAAAACGAACGCGCCCTTTTTGTTGCCCACGAGCACGTCGGGCTTGCCGTCGCCGTTGATGTCGCCGGCCATGACCTGCGTGCCGACGCCGGAGTTGTCGTCGATCAGGTGCGCCACGTAGCTCGCTTTGCCGCCCTCGCGTTTCAGCTCGAACCAATAGAGGAACGGCGTGGCGTTCGGCTCCGGGTCGCCGCCGGGGCCGTGCGCCCAGAAGCGTTTGCCGGTCACGATGTCGGGCAGGCCGTCGCCATTCATGTCCTGGAGCCAGATGGCGTGCGGCTGCGAAAAATGCACGCCCTGCGGATTCTCCTCCGCCGTCTTGCCGACGATGAGGTGCTTCGTCCAGCCCTGCGCGCCACCCTCGTTCGTCTGCTCAAACCACACCACGCCGTAGCCGTGCGCTTCGAGGCTCGTGATGATGTCCGCCTTCCCGTCGCCATTCACGTCGTAGGCGTACATCTGCGCGCCGCCGCTGCCGAATTGCGCCTCGTGCTTCGTCCACACCGGATCGCCGTCGAGCGACTTCGGCTGCTCCCACCAGCCGCCCGCTTCGAGCAGGTCGGGCTTGCCGTCGCCATTCACATCGCCCACGCCGATGCCGTGCGTGAAGCGCTGCCACGGGCCTTTCGGCGTGATCGCGTGCCACGCCCATTTGGCGTTCGGGTCTTTCGGATCGGGCTGCGCATAGCCGAAAAAGCCGTTCGAGTTGCAGACCAGCACGGGCTTTTTGTTGCCGAGCAGATCGGTGAACATCGGCGACTCGTTATCGACGACATCCCACGCCACATGCTTCGCCCACGGGCCTTCCGCGCCCTTCGGGTTTTCAAACCACAGCGCCTCCTTGCCCGGAAAACCGATCACCAAAATGTCCGCCCAGCCGTCGCCGTTGAAGTCAGACGTGTAGGCGAGGAAATTGTCCGAGTATTCGTTCTCATTGCCGAGCGCGCCTTTGAAACCGGCGAACTCCACCTCCTCGCCCGCGGCATTTTTGCTCTTCGAATTGTGCGTGTCGGGATAAAACGTGTGGCGCGTTTTGAAGTCGGGGCCGGCAAACCAATACGGGCCGTAGCAGACATCCATCCTGCCGTCCTTGTTGAAATCGCCGAACGCCGCGCCCTCGGCCCAGAACTGGTCGGTGAGCTGGATTTTCGTGAACTCACCGGATGGCACCGGATCGGCGGCGGACGCGGCGGCGGTGAAAAGAGCGAGCGGGAGAAGACGGGCGATGGTTTTCATGAGGTAGGGTTGGATTGGGAGAGGGCACTTTGTGGCACGCGCCGCGCCGCATGGCAAGCGTGGCGCGGTGGCGAATTTTCTTCACTCCGATCCGCGCCATCCGCGTCATCCGCGGTCAATTTTCTGATTTTCGGTCCACCCTCTTAGAGCGGATTAAATGACGCTATAGCCACTGCTGTAGTGTCGGCTCTATGAGCCGAGAACCCGATCCGCTCATAGAGCGCACGCTACACCCGCCCCCCCCCGTGAGCGGCTCCAGTTTTAGTGAAACCGCGCT
>JAYTDO010000286.1:0-18045 GCA_043735935.1 Chthoniobacteraceae bacterium | reverse complement strand
GGTGAAAAGCGGCCAATCATGAAGAAGCCGGCCAGTGCGAGCGGCAGCCCGCGGTGTAGTCGGGCACGGGTTCATCGAGACTTGTGGAATCCTGGGGGTCTTTGCCGGAAATGACATTCAACAATAGCGCGGAATCGCGCACCGTTTTGGTAAACGTGCCGATCTGATCGAGCGACGAGGCGAACGCGATCAGCCCGAAGCGAGAGACGCGACCGTAGGTGGGCTTCAGCCCCACGCAGCCGCACAACGCGGCGGGCTGGCTGATGGAGCCGCCGGTGTCCGATCCGAGCGCCGCAAACGCTTCGTGCGCGGCGACGACCGCCGCTGAGCCGCCGCTCGACCCGCCGGGGATGCGAGTCGTGTCCCACGGATTGAGTGTGGGGAAAAAAGACGAATTCTCGGTGGACGAGCCCATCGCAAATTCGTCCAGATTCGTTCTGCCAAAGGGAATCGCGCCGGCGGCGCGCAGCTTCTGAATGACCGTCGCATCGTACGTCGAAGTGTAGCCGCGCAGGATCTGCGAGCCCGCGGTGCAGGGTTCGCCGCGTGAATTGATCACATCCTTGATCGCCACCGGGACTCCGCCGAGCGGCAGCGTCACATCGGCCGTCTCCGCGGCGGCCCGGGCGGCTTCCAAATCGCGTGAGAGATAACCGTGAATCTGCGGATCGATCGCTTCGATTCGGGCGTTGAGCATGGTCAGGAGTTCGGTCGGAGAAATCTCCTTTGATCGAAGCCGAGCTTGTACGTCGGTCACTGAAAGTGTCGTCAAGTCCATGGCGTTATTCGATGACCTTTGGGACGATGAATAATCCGTTCGCCTGCCGCGGCGCATTTGCCAGAGCCGTTTCCTGGGTGAACCACTCGCGCGGCTCGTCTTTCCGCCACACGTTGAAAATCGCGTTCGCGTGGGCCGTCGGTTCGACTCCGGTGACGTCGACCTGCTCCAGCTTCTCGACGTATTTGAGGACTTGCGAGATCTGCGTCTGGAACTTGGCGATCTCTTCCTCGCTCAAATGCAGGCGCGCCAACTGCGCGGTGTAACGGACATCGAATTCGGCACTCATAGGGGCGGTGAGTAGAGTGGAAAACCGCGTTCGTGCAAAAGGGTTTTTCGACTTTCGCGCCGCTTCGGTGGTGTTAGAGTCGCACCCCTTTTTCACCGAAAAACACCCAATCGTCATCCTCAACATCCCATGAAACTCTTCATCCCCGGCCCCGTTCACGTCTCTGCAAAAACCTTCGCGGCTTTTTCACAGCCGATGATCGGCCACCGCAGCGGCGATTTCAAAAAGCTCTATGGGGGCATTCAGCCGAGGCTCAAGGAACTCTTCGGCACGAAACAGCCCGTGTTCCTTTCCACGTCGAGCGCATGGGGTGTCATGGAGGGGTCGATTCGGAATCTGGTGGATACGAAGAAGGTGCTCAACTGCATGTGCGGCGCGTTCTCCGACAAATGGCTCGACGTTTCAAAGCGCTGCGGCAAACAGGCGGACGGGTTGCAGGTCGAGTGGGGTCAGCCGATTCGCCCCGAGCAGCTCGATGCAAAGCTTGCGACCGGTGAATTCGAAGCGGTCACCATCATTCACAATGAGACGTCCACCGGCGTCATGTCGCCGATCGCGGACCTCACGGCGGTGCTGCGGAAATATCCGGACGTGCTGTCGATCGTCGACAGCGTTTCGTCGTTCAGCGTCGTGCCGCTGCCGATGGATGAACTCGGCATCGACGTGCTGCTGACGGGCTCCCAGAAGGCGCTCGCGATGCCGCCCGGCCTTGCGCTGTTCAGCGTCAGCGAGCGTGCGTTCGCTCGCGCAGCCACGATCAAGACGCGCGGTTATTATTTCGACTTCATCGAGTTTCAAAAAAACCAGATCGAAGACATGACTCCGAGCACGCCGAGCATCTCGCACATCTACGCGTTGGAGTCGAAGCTCGACGACATCTTCACCGAGGGTGTAGCCGCCCGGCACGCCCGGCATGCGGATCTCAATGATCTCGTTCACTCCTGGGCGAAAGATCGCGGTTTCGAGCATTTTGCGCCCGAGGGTTACCGCTCGAAATCGCTCACGTGCGTGGCCAACAACCGGGGCATCGACGTGGCGGATTTGGCGAAAAAAATGAAGGATCGTCACGGGCTCATCATCGACGGCGGCTACGGAAAACTCAAAGGCAAGACCTTCCGCCTCTCAAACATGGGCGACGAAACGCGGGAGACGATGTCCGTCCTGCTCGCGGCGCTCGACGATTGTCTCGCGTAACGGAATGGCGTCCGTCCGCGATGGACGGTGCTAGACTCCATCCGTGAATATGCCACCGATCCCATGGGCCGCGATCCGCGCGGACTTTCCAATCCTCGCCGAGCAGGTGCATGGGCGCCCGCTCGTTTATTTCGATAACGCTGCGACTTCGCAAAAACCTCGCGCCGTGCTCGACGCGCTCCGCTCGTTTTACGAGCACGACAATGCGAACGTACACCGGGGGCTGCATGAGCTGAGTAACCGCGCGACCGAAGCCTATGAGTCGGCGCGTGCGCGCGTTGCGAAGTTCATCGGTGCCGGCAGCGCGGATGAAATCGTCTTCACGCGCGGCACCACCGAGTCCATCAACCTCGTGGCGCAGGCTTGGGGTGGAAAATTTGTGCATGCGGGCGACACGATCCTCCTCCTCACGGAAATGGAGCACCACAGCAATCTCGTGCCGTGGCAGCTCCTCGCGGAACGTACCGGAGCGCGGCTCCGATTTGTCCCGGTCGCGGAGGACGGCACGCTGGTTCTGGACGGACTCGGTGCCCTTCTCTCGCCGGACGTGAAGCTTTTCGCATTCACCCACATCTCGAACTCTCTCGGCACGATCAACCCGGTGGCGGAGTTGTGCCGCATGGCGCGGAAAGCCGGTGTTATTTCATTGGTGGATGGTGCCCAGAGTGCCGGTCACGCACCTGTGAACGTGCGTGAGTTAGGTTGCGATTTCTACGCTTTTTCGGGTCACAAGATGTGCGCTCCCACGGGTAGCGGTGGCCTCTACTGTCGCGCCGACGTGCTCGACGCGATGCCTCCGTGGCATGGCGGCGGCGAGATGATCGTGAGCGTTTCCTACGAGAAGAGCACGTTCAAGAGCGGGCCGGCGCGATTTGAAGCGGGCACGCCGAATGTGGCCGGTGCCGTGGGGTTGGCAGCGGCCTGTGACTACCTCGACGGCATCGGTCGTGACCGGATCTTCGCGCATGATGCCGAACTGGCGCGCTACGCAATTTCCCGGCTGGAAGAGATTCCCGGAGTGCGCGTGCTCGGGCCGCGTGGGGAACGAGGTGGACTCGCCGGCTTCGTCGCGCAATGGGCGCATCCACATGATCTGACGACTTACGCCAATGAGTATGGCCTCGCGCTCCGCGGCGGGCATCACTGCAATCAACCCCTGATGCGCAAGCTCGGGCTCCCAGGTACGAACCGGGCGAGCTTTTATTTCTACAACACCTCGGAGGAAGTGGACGCGATGATCGACATCCTTCAAGCTGCCCACCGCTTTTTTGCATGAACTCGGAACTGGAAGAACTTTACCAGCAGGTGATCCTCGACCACTCGAAGCGCCCGCGGAATGTCGGTGAGATTCCCGGTGCGGTGCAGGTTCGCGGAGACAATCCTTCGTGCGGGGATGAGATCGAATTGAGCGTCCGTTTCGGGGTGGACGGGGCGGTCGACGAGATGAAATTCCGAGGTCACGGATGCGCGATCAGCATGGCTTCGGCCTCGATGATGACGCTAAAACTCACGGGCCGGAGCCGGACTGAAGCCTCCGAGATTGCGCGCGCATTTCATGACCTCGTGACGATCGACTCTACGGTTCAGCCGCCAAAACAACTCGGAGACCTGCGATTGATGGGGGGGGTGCGAAAATTCCCGCAACGGGTTAAATGCGCGATGCTGGCGTGGCGCGCGTTCGAGCAGGCTGTCCAGACCGAACAGGGTGGGGGAACGGTGACGACGGAGGCGTGACGGGGCGACATTCGGCGCTTTTGGATTAAAATTTCCGATTTCAGCAAACATTCCCCGTGACAGGTGGTTGAGGAATGTTAGACACACTGAGATTCGTTCTCATTAAGCCGATGACACCTTCCAATCACGCCGATCCAGCCACCCATTCACCTCGGCTTAATCTGTCGCAGGCTCGTTGTGGGGAAAAGTTGCGGATCGTCGATTTGCACGAGGATTCGCCCGCGGTGGCGCGGCTTCGGGAACTCGGCTTTTGCGAGTCGGCCGAGGTTTGCAAAGTGGCCGATCGCGGTGCCTGCATCTGCGTCCTAATGGGGACCCGCGTGGCCATCGGACCGGAGCTCGCGTCCCACGTTTTCGTGGAGCGCGTGCGGCGTTGATGAACGAGGCTGCGCCCGCGGTGGCGTTGAGCGAGATGGCCGCCGGCGAGCACGGAAAGATCGTGCTCCTGGATCTTCCCCCAGAGCCGCGTCAACGGCTGTTGGAAATGGGAATGACGGTCGGCGCAGAGGTGCAGGTGGTGCGCTTCGCGCCGCTTGGCGATCCGGTCGAGATCAAGATCCGCGGCTACCAGCTCTCGATTCGCAAACACGAGGCGGCGGGGATCCGCGTCGCGTTGGCTTGAATCATCTTTCATGAGCACCGCGGCCCCGGAAGTCGTCACCCGACACGTCGCCATCGCCGGCAATCCGAATTGCGGCAAGAGCACGATTTTCAACCATCTCACCGGCCTGCGCCAACGGACGGGGAATTACCCCGGCGTCACCGTCGAGCGAAAGATCGGCCGTTTTTTCGGAGCGCACGGGGAGCCGATGGACATGCTGGACCTTCCGGGCATCTACAGCCTTCAGGTTCGCAGCCCG
Organism: Chthoniobacteraceae bacterium; assembly: GCA_043735935.1. Lineage (GTDB taxonomy): Bacteria > Verrucomicrobiota > Verrucomicrobiia > Chthoniobacterales > Chthoniobacteraceae > JANLQB01. The sequence continues at coordinate 13,190 of JAYTDO010000286.1, read as the reverse complement.
GATGAAGCCGTTTCGCGCGATGTCCTCCTGGGACGCCAGATCGACACGCCGCGCCCGCATGCGATCGTGTGTGTCATCGACGCCTCGAATATCGAGCGGAATCTTTACCTGCTTGCGCAAATCGTGGAACTCGGTCTCCCGGTGGTCGCTGCGCTCAACATGGTCGATGTCGCCGAGGAAAACGGAATCCGCATCGATCTTCCAGCGCTCGAAAAGGCGCTCGGTGTGCCCGTCGTGCGAATGGTGGCCACCAAGGGTGTTGGTTTCGTCGAGCTGAAGCAGGCTCTCTCCCGGGCCACACTCCCTTCACCAGCCACCCGCGCGCCGATGCCGCCGCTCGTCGAGAAGGAAGCCCTCGCCCTCGCGGCCCTGCTCCCCGTCCCTGAGGAAATCGCGTTCCCCGAAGCGCTCCTCCTGCTCACCCTTCACGATCGTGCGCAGATCGAAACTGCCGAGACTTCGCCGGCCATCGTTGAAGCCACCCAAGCGGCCCAGGCACGCCTGCGAGCTGTCGGCATTGATCCCGTTTCAGCGCCGGTCGAGGCTCGCTACGACTGGATTCACAGCGTCTGCGACGCCGCGGTCGTCCACCCAGGCGAGCGCGACGGCCTCACCGTTTCCGATCGGCTCGATGCGATTTTGACGCATCGCGTTTGGGGTTGGCTCGCCTTTGTCGGCGTGATGGCGCTCATGTTTTTCTGCATTTTCTGGGTCGCACAAAAGCCAATGGATTGGATCGACGCCGGCACTAGCAGCCTCGCCGATTGGGTGAAGGCCGAAATGCCCGATGGCGACTTCCGCTCGCTACTCACCGACGGCGTCATCGCGGGTGTCGGCGGCGTCATCATCTTCCTTCCGCAGATCCTCATCCTTTACCTCTTCCTCGGCCTTCTCGAAGACAGCGGTTACATGGCGCGCGCGGCCTTCATCATGGATCGGCTCATGTCCCGCGTCGGTCTTCACGGAAAGAGCTTCATTCCCATGCTCAGCTCCTTTGCATGCGCCATCCCGGGCATCATGGCCACGCGCACGATCGAGCATCGGAAGGACCGCCTCGTCACCATCCTCGTCGCACCGCTCATGTCGTGCAGCGCGCGGTTGCCGGTCTACGGTCTCATGCTTGCGGTGCTCCTGCCGACATCGGGCTCTTTGAAAAAGGCCGCTGTCATGCTCGTGATGTACGCCTTGGGCACTGTCGCCGCCTTCGTCATGGCGTGGGTTTTCAAAAAGACACTCCTTCGCAGCGAGACGCCGATGCTCCTGCTTGAAATGCCGCCTTATCGCTGGCCGAGCTGGAAAAGCATCGTCCTGCGCATGTGGGAACGCGCCGGGATTTTCCTGCGGCGTGCTGGCACGACGATCCTCGCCCTCAGTATCCTCCTCTGGGCGCTCCTTACGTTTCCGAAACCCACGGACCCGAGCGTGGGCCCCGCCGAAGCCATCGCCCACAGCCTTGGCGGCCGCATGGGCCATGCGATCGAACCGCTCATCGCTCCGCTCGGCTACGACTGGAAAATCGGCATTGGTCTCATCGGCAGCTTCGCTGCCCGCGAGGTCTTTGTCGGCACCATGGGCATCGTTTATAATCTCGACGACGTGAAGGAAGACACCGAGCCGCTCCAGGCCACGCTTCGTGCCGAAATGCGGGATGGGCGCCCGGTGTACACTCCGTTGGTCTGCCTCGGCCTCATGGTGTATTATGTTCTCGCCATGCAATGCATCAGCACCGTCGCCATCGTCCGCCGCGAGACGAATTCGTGGCGCTGGCCCCTTTTCCAGATCGCCTACATGACTGCGCTCGCTTGGGTCGGCGCGTTCATCGTCTATCAAGGAGGACGCCTCCTCGGCTTCCAATGAACCTGACGCTCGACAGCGTACTTGTCATCGCGGCCATCATCGTCGCCTGCGGTTTTCTCTGCCGCGGCTTCATTTTCAAAAAGAAGCCGGGATGTGGCGGCGGGTGTGGCTGCGACACGGCAAAAAAGCCCGCATCGCGGCCCTGATCGCTAATCGGGCGGCCCGCCTATTTCGGCGGCGTCGCGGACCAGTTTTCCGCACGGAAAGGCGACGCAGGCAGACCAGCAGAGTTCACTAGATTGCATTCCGGATTATCCGCCCACGCGTAGCGCACAGCCACCGGCGTCGGCACGTCCTTGCAGGTCACGATGATGTGATCGCCTTGAACCGTCGCCTCCGCCCAATGGTAAACCTTGTCCTCACCGGCGAGAGCGAAGCCCTTCAGCGGGCCGCCGTCCTGGGCCTTCATGCCGTCCGCGTTGCGGAAGCTCAGCCGGATCTTTCCGTCTTCGGCCTGCGCGCCGACAAAGATCGGGCCCGAAAACTCTTGATCGCGGTAATAAACCGTCGCCTCCGCACAAAGCGCGAGCCGACGCCCGACCTCCTGTTTGTTCTTTGGGTGAATGTCCGCACCGTCGCCGATGTCGATCGCCACCGCCATTCCTGTGCGTGGCATTTCGAGCGTCATTAATTGCGCTTCACGGAGCGCCGCCCAATCACTCTCCGTCGGCTCATCGTGCCGCGGTTTGTAGTTGGCGAGTTGCACGAAAAGAAACGGGAAGTCCGGCATTTCGCTTCCTTCCAAGCCGCCCTTCATCCACGCCTTACGCCAGCTCAGAATCATCGACGGGAAAAGTTTCCGATACTGAAGCGCGTTCCCGGCGTTCGATTCGCCCTGATACCAGATCGCACCCTGGATCGTGTATGGCACGACGGGGGCGATCATTCCGTTGTAGAGGGAACCAGGAGCACCTTCCGCGGTTCCGCCTCGCGGAGCACTCGGTGGTTTCGGCGCCGGGACGCCATCGGTTTTCGCCTTGTCGGCGACCGCCTGCCACTCGGCTTTAGCCTTCTCATACGCTTCCTGCGCTTTCGGGAAATCTGCGGCCATCTTTTCCCAACGCTCCGCGAGTGGTTTAAAATCAGGGTCCGCGGCGATCACGGGCATCGGCGTCCAGTACTCGGCCGGTGTGCCGCCCCACGAAGTATGAATGATTCCCACCGGTTGCTTGAGCGTCTCGCGCAGGCGGCGGGCGAAGAAATACCCGACAGCCGAGAAGTGTCCGGCGGTTTGTGGTGTGGTGATTTCCCACTGGCCGACGCAGTTCTCCTGCGGCTCGGACTTGGTGGCCTTCTTCACCGTGAACATTCGGATCATCGGGTCGTTGGCAGCCGCGATTTCCGTGTCCTTGTCCATCGTCCCGGACATCGTGAACTCCATGTTCGACTGTCCCGAAGCGACCCAAACCTCGCCGACGACCACATTCTTCACCGTGATCTCATTCGTGCCTTTTACGGAAAGATCACCAGTCGTCCCGCTCTTGAGATCCTGGAGCTTCACACTCCATTTTCCATCCGCGCCGGTCGTCGCGCTGGCGGTCTTGCCAACGAAGCTCACCGAGACCTTTTCCGCCGGATCAGCCCAACCCCAGACATTGGTCTTCGCCTCGGCTTGCAACACCATGTTGTCGCTCATTAACGCTGGAAGCTTGACCGCAGCCTGAGAGGCAACAACTGACGAAACAAGAACGGCAATGGACGACAACGCGCGAGGAGAATGGATGGGCTTCATATTGGGACGGGGAGAAATATCGGAAACAACCCGCGCTGCGAACCATTTTCCGACGTGCTCATGCATCCAAACGCTTGAAAATGGCGTCTAATGTTTGTGTTCATCGCTTGCCAATCCCCGTGGTTCGCCGCTATCCAACTCGGCTGTGAATCCGCTGAAAACTCCGATCTCCGTAATTCTGCGGATCGCAGGGAGCCGTGCGGCATGATGGCCACATCGGACCCGGAGCGGCAGATCGACGTGGATCTTCTCGCGCGAGTCGCGTCCGGCGATCAGGACGCTTTTGCCACTTTTTATCATCGGTGTGCGGATGGCCTGTTCGCTCTGGCGTTGCGCATCACCAATGACGGGCGGGAAGCGGAGGATGTCCTCCAGGATGGGTTTACCTACATTTGGCGCAAGGCGGCGTCGTATGACCCGAAGAGAAGCAGCCCGTTTACTTGGGCCGTGATGATCGTGCGAAACAAGGCGATCGATCGGCTGCGCTCCAGGCACCGTCAGGCGAAGATTGTCGAACGTGCGACGATCGAGTTTTCCCACTTTGCGGAATCCGACGAGACGTCGGCCACAGCGCCGCAGCTGCGCGAGCAATGCGCCGAAGTGCGTGCCGCCCTCAAGGATATTTCAATCGAGCAACAACAGGTGCTCGAACTCGCCTTTTTCGGTGGTCTGACACACGAGCAAATTTCCGAGAAACTCGGTGCGCCCCTCGGCACTATCAAGGCACGCATTCGGCGCGGTTTGCTGCGATTGCGCGAACTCCTGAAAGGAGCCTCATGATGGACGAGGCAAAACAGGAACTCGCCGCACTCCATGCGCTCGGCATGTTGAGCGGAGCAGAAGAAGCGCAATTCATTGCTGAACTGCGACGGGACCCGGAATTGCAAAACCTCGTGGACGAACTTTCGGAGAGTGCGGCAGGGCTGGTTCATGCATTGCCGACCACCAAGGCGCCGCCCGATGTTTTTGCCCGCGTCATGGCGTCGGTCGCCGGCGAGAAAACAGCCATTGCGATCGCTCCAAGGCGAAGCGGATACGCGTGGCCCATCGCCGCGTGCGCTTTGGTTTTGACGGGTATTTTCTACTGGCAGGCCGCGTCGCTAAAATCGGCGATGGAGCAGATGCGCGATCGATATCAATCGCTCCAGGTTGAGAAGGATGCCTCGCTCCGAACGCAGGTCGAATTGGCCGCGGAGGTCGAGGCTACCAAAGCCAAACTGCGCGAGGAGACGGCGAAAGTGGCTGCCGAGCGTGACAGCGCGCTCGCGCGGCGCTCGGAGCTGGAAAAGATAGTGACTGAGCTGCGACATGGCGACGCTCTAGCCCAGCTCAAGATCGCCACCCTCCAGTCGAAATTGGACGCCTTCTCGAAAGTGGTGGCCGTCATGGTATGGGACCCCGACTCGCAAACGGGGGTCGTGAAGTTCGACGGTCTTCCCGCGCAGCCGAGCGACAAGGATTACCAACTATGGGTGATCGATCCAAGGTACCCTGCGCCCGTGAGTGGAGGGGTGGTGAAGATGGGGAGTGGCGGTGCGGCACATGCGCTATTCAAAGCGGCAAAACCGATCTCCGCCGTGGATAAATTCGCGGTGAGCATCGAGCGCAAAGGCGGGGTTCCAAACGCGCAGGGACCGATCGTTTTGATCAGTAACTAAATGGCGAATTCAGGTCGGACGGCGCGGTGGCTAAACGCGGTGCGGGTGGTGGCGATCGTCGTCCTTTTCGCGTGGTCTTTGCTCGTCATTTTCCCTGCCGGAAAGATGCCCCTCTTTTACCTGACGCTGGGTGCGACCGAGTACGGTCATTGGCTCGCGGTCGTCGCGCTCGTGCTCGCAGGCCCGCGTCGGAAAATACGCGCGATGGTCCCCGCGTTCGCCGCGTTGCTGGCCGCGGGGCTTTTCATCTCGTCCGCGGTGCGCGCTGCGATGTTGTCGCAAACACTGCCGACGGCGTTTAAGCGCGCGTTTTCCATGAAGGTCGAGGCGCCGTTCTCATGGTCCCGCCTTTGGACCGTCGGCAAGGTACCGTCGGCTAAGGTCGAGACGTTCACCTTCGCCGAGCGAGACGCGGTGGCGTTGAAACTCGATTTGTATCGGCCAGTCTCGGTCGGGTCCGCGCCGTGTGTGATCATGGTTCATGGCGGTGGGTGGGTGAATGGAATTCGATCCGAGTTTCCGGATTTGAACCATTTTCTGGCCACACGCGGCGTCGCGGTGGCTGCGGTGGACTACCGCCTCGCACCCGGGTCGCGTTGGCCGGCGCAGCGGGACGACGTCTGCGACGCGATCGACTATCTGCGAGCGCACGCCGCGGAGTTGGGCATCGATGCGAGTCGAATCGTGCTCATGGGCCGCTCGGCGGGTGGACAGATCGCGGAAGTTGTAGCGTACACAAAGGCGGATTCGGTCATTCGCGGATGCATCGCCCTGTACTCGCCGGCGGACATGAACTTCGCGTTTCAGTATGCCGATCCGAACGACATCCTGAATTCCCTGCAACTGCTCCAGGACTATCTCGGGGGAACGCCCGATCAGGCTCGCCAGAACTACGACAGCGCATCGGGGATCGTGGATGTGAACCGCAAAACCGTGCCGACAATGCTCGTGCATGGTCGGCGCGACACACTGGTCTGGTTCCGGCAAAGTGAGCGCCTCTCGGAAAGCCTGACGGAAGCGGGAGTGCCGCACCTTTTCGTACAGATGCCATGGGCAACGCACGCATTCGACTACAACATCCACGGCCCCGGAGGTCAGATCGCGACTTGGGCGATCGAGAATTTCGTGCAGGCTGTGACCGGGGGTTCAGACGCGGCACCGGCGGATTCCCAGGCAGGTCGCTGAGGTCGCGGCGGGTGCCGTTACAGCTTCTTCAAGGCAGCGCGGGCGCGTTCCTTGGATTCCTCATCGTCCTTTTCGCGACTGGGAAGTGCGATGCCTCGATTGAGTTCGTCCCGCGCCTGATCCGTGAGATCCATCGCGGCGAATGTACGTCCCAATTCGACATGGGAGGCGAGCCGTGTGGGCGCGAGTTCGATCGCCTTTCGAAAACACCTTGCCGCCTCGTCGTTCGATGCCGCCGGAAGTTTCCCGTACACCAACTGCGCAATCGCCTTCAGCACCGTTCCGAGATTCGCCAGCTCATAATTCCAGGCGCCGAGGACGTGATAGGTCAGGTCGTCCTTCGGATCCAATGCCAGGGCCTTGTCCGCCTCCTCCTTGACCTTCTTGGAGTAAGCAATCTTGGTTTTGTTATCGAGCAACGGAGCAATGCGCCCGTACGCGATCGCCAGCGCGAGATGCGCTTTCGCGTTGTTTGCATCGGCGCCGACCGCGAATTTTGCGTAGTCGAGCGATTTTTGCGCGAAGGCCTTTTTCTCGGCAGACGAGGTCGCGTCGCCCATCGATAGCCCGTATTCCTTGGCGATCCGATGCAAGACCTCGGCGTTGTTCGGTTCGATTCGGTCGGCTTCAAGGTACACCGCGAGCGCTTCTTTCGTCTGGAGTTTGCGGTCGAGGGCATCGCCTTTTTGCAAAAGCGATCGGATGTCCGAATCCTGCGCACCGGCGATGGCGGCGGAGACGAAAAGCAGCGCGGGAAGGAGGTACGTTTTCATGGGTCGAGATGCTTGTGGAAGAAAGACGCGACTTCGGCGAGCATCGTTTCGCCGAGACCGAATCCGTGCGGAAGTTTTGGAAACTCATCGAGATGCGACTCGACGCCCATCCTCCGTAGTCGCGCGTCAAGGACACGGCTTTGCGCGATGGGCACGATGATGTCCTTTGCCCCATGTAAGAAGAGAAAAGGCGGGGCATTGTGAGTCACGTGATTGACGGGGCTCGCGTCGGACGCAATCGCGCGTTTCTGGCTGAGAGGTCCACCGAAGAGCTGTTCGACCAGGTTGTCGTGGTATTTTGCGTAGTGTTCGCCGAGCGCCACCATGTCGGTCGGTGGGTATAACGCGCAGACCGCTTTGATGCGCGGTCTTCCTTCCTGCACGCCGAGAAGAGCGGCGATGTGTCCGCCGGACGAATCACCACACAGCCCCATGCGCTGGGCGTCGATCCCATATTCGCTGCCGTGGCTTCGAAGCCACCGCAGCGCGTCGGCGCAGTCGTTACGTTGTGCCGGCCACTGCGCCTCCCAACTGCGGCGATATTGCACGGACGCCACGGCGAATCCGTAACTCGTGAGTCTTCGAACCCGGATGATAAAGCTCTTGTCGCCATATTTCCACGCTCCGCCATGAAGCCAGACAACGAGCGGCGCGGGTCGGCTCGCTTTGGGAACGTAAAGGTCGACATGCAGATCTTTGGAACCGCGGCGGGCGTAAACGACATTCCGGGTGATCGTCTCATGTGGCCCGGCGAGCGGCAGCGTGTCGCAGCCGGTGAGGGCGATTGCGATGAGGAGGAAGCCGGCGCGGATGTTCACGGTTTCCGGAAGCGGTAGTGGGAAACGATCCATTCCGACCCGCGGCGCCAGCCCCAAAGTTCGCCACAGGCCATGAAGAACACGCGCCAGTAAGCCCACCATCGCTTGGTGTTTTCCGCGCCATAGGTGTTTGCAAACAGCGGCCAGATCTCCTCGCGTTTTTTGTCCATGTTCTGAAGCCACGCTTCGGCCGTCTTCTGGTAATGGGTGCCGCTGACGTTCCAGTGTTCCTCGATTCGCAGGTCGTCTTGAAAGTAGAGCAACAGATCGTCGGAAGGCATTTGGCCGCCGGCGAAAAAGTAGCGAGTCATCCAGTCATCCGGACCCCGGTCTTCGTAGTGGTAGGCGTATTCGCGATGGGTGAAAATGTGAATGAAAAGCTTCCCGCCAGGCGCGATGCCAGCGGCGATTTTTGACATGAGCAACTGGTAGTTTTTCATGTGCTCGAACATTTCGACCGAAACGACACGGTCGAACTGCGCGTCGATCTCGAAGTCGTTCATGTCCGCGGTGACGATGGTGAGGTTCGAGAAGCCCCGCCGTTTCGCGGCATCGTCGATATGAAGCTTTTGGGTGCGCGAGTTGGAGACGCCGACGATCTGGGAGTTCGGGTAATGCTCCGCCATCCAGAGCGAAAGCGAGCCCCAACCGCAGCCGAGTTCGAGGATGCGCATTCCGTCGGCGAGTTCGGCGCGCGAGCAGGTGATGGCGAGCATCTTTTCCTCCGCTTCGTCGAGTGTGAGCACGTCCGGCGACCAGTAGCCGGAGCTGTATTTTAGCCGCTTCCCGAGGACGTGCCGGTAGAACTCTGTCGGCACTTCATAGTGCTGCTGATTGGCGTCGCCCGTTTGGATGGCGATCGGGCTGCGCTTGAGATCCTCGACGTGGGCGAGAAGCGCGGCCTTTTGCAGTTCGACGCTCGCGCACTTCTTTTCCTTGAGTGTCGCAGCGAGCAGGCGGCGGATGCCGGCGCGGATCAGTGGGTCGGGAACGAGGTTGGTTTCGAGGAGGTTGTCGATCGAGATCATGATTTTCTAAACCACGGGATGAACGCGCTGACGGTGCGCTGGTATTCGCGGTAGGCGTCCCCCTTGCTTTTGATGGCGTATTCCTCCGTCAGCGGAATTCCGGTGACCTTGAGAAGGAAATACAACATGAGGAGCGGGCAGGATACCGCGAGCCATCCCCAATCCGAAGCGAGGGCGAAAAGAAAAAATCCGAGCCAGACGGTGGCTTCAAAGAAGTAGTTCGGATGCCGCGAATACGCCCAAAGGCCGGACTGGCAGACTTTGGATTTGTTGGCTGGATCGGATTTAAACGAGCGCATCTGCCTGTCGGCGAGCGCCTCGCCGAAAAGCGCAAGTACGGCGACGCCGAGGCCGATCAGTTCGACCGGGCGGAGTTGCGGCGTCGGGTTGAACGCTGCGAGCAGGAACGGGAGTGAAAAGATGAGGGCGACGAGCGCTTGTAGTTCAAAGAATGCGAGAAACATCCCGGGGCCGGGCCAGCGCTGGCGGAGAGTTTCGTATCGAGCGTCTTCGGTGGGGTGATGCTTGATGACGCGGCGCAGGATGTAGGTTCCCAGGCGCACGCTCCAGGTCGCGCCGATCGCTGCCGCGATCCATTTGCGCGGCGCGTATCCGGGCCCGCACCACGCATAAAATGGTGCGAGAATGGCAATCGCGTAGGACCACGCGGCGTCGAGTAGACCGTAGTTTTTGATTTGAACGCTGATGCCCCAAACCAGCGCAAAATACGCGAGGGCGATGGCGGTGGCGGTGAGCGCGAGGTTCAGCATCGGCTAACGAGTGGCTCGGCGGGCGAGGATGCGGAGCGGCGGGCGGACGGTGTAATAGACGAGCGCCGCGGCGATCGGGGCGATGAGGCACCAGACGGCGATGCCCTGCACCGCAATGATCCCGAAGTCTTTCAGGAATTGGACGAAGTCCGCCTGAAAACGCTCGAAGAGCAGCGGGATGGACAGGGGAACATGAGGTTTGCGAAAGACTGTCTCGCCGAGACGATAAATCGGAATGATGAGGGCGAGTTGGAGCGGGTAGGCGAAGTAGTTGACGAGTTGGATGATCGGCTGATTCAGCCTCAGCGTCGCGGCGGCGAGCCCGCAAAGCAGGGTAGTCGTGCCGAGAATCGGGAAGATGCCCAACGTGCCGCCGAGTGCGATCGTGAGCGCGATCTTTTCCGGAGTCGTGCCCTGACGGAGCTGGGCAATGATTGGGGAGATGACTCTGCGCCGCCAAAAGGATGATTGGACCGCAGGCGCGGATGCAGCCTGGGTGCTCATTTTTCGCGAAGGAGCAAGCGCTCCATCGGAGCATCCGCAGGAAGTTTGCAGAGTTTGATCAGCATGTACGCGGCCATCGCGATATTCCCAAGGCACAGGATCGCGATGAGCCATGCGGCCCGGGCGATGCCCGAGGTTTCCTTGTAGGCCAGCCAACAATAGAAAGTGAGAAAGCCGAAATACGTGTCGAAAAGCGTGGCGATGACCCACGGGTGGAGCCACATGGCGCGAGGTGTTTCCCAAAGCGGCACGCTATTGCCCGCCCAAGTGGTGACGCTGAGCATGGACACGAGGACCACGGAAAATGCGATGCGGAGAAACCAGATCATGCGATCTCGAATGGGTTAGTAGTTGCGGTGAAGACTGCGGTTGTTCGGCCGGGTGTAGATCGCCTGCACGACGCTGATATTTCGACTAGCGAAGGCCGCTTCGCAGTATTGCAGGTAGTAGTTCCACTTGCGGATGAAGCGGGCATCGAATCCAAGCGCCCGGACTTCTTCGTTCTGGAGATTAAACGCCTCCCACCAGGCCCGGAGGGTCTTCGCATAGCTGGCGCCCAAGTCTTCCAAGTGGTGCAGAAAAAGATCGCCGGTGCGGTGCAGCGCGTGATTGACGCGGCCGACGCTGAGGAGCAGCGAGCCGGGGAAGATGTGCTTTTGGATCCAGTCGATCCCTCGTTTGAGTTCCGCGTGCCGCGAGTCCGGAACGGTGATGTATTGCACCCCGACGAGCCCGTCCGGCTTGAGGACCGACTGAATCTTCGCGAAATAGGTTTCGAGGTATCGGTCGCCGATCGCTTCCATCATTTCGATGGATGCGACTTTGTCGAATTGGCCGGCGATGAGCCTGTAGTCCTTCAGTTGAAGGTCGATGCGATCGGCGATTCCTTCGCGCTCAAAGCGATCGCGTGCGTATTTGAACTGCTCCTCCGAGATGGTCACCGTGGTGACGCGACACCCGTAGTGTTTGACGGCGTGAACGGAAAATCCGCCCCATCCGCTTCCAATCTCAAGAACGTGATCCGTGGCTTGAAGGCGGAGTTTTCGGCAAAGCGCGTCGTATTTCGCACACTGCGCGGATTCGAGTGTTTGCCCTGCCTCGGTGAAATATGCGCTGGAATAAGTCAGCGTCGGGTCGAGCCAAAGGCGATAGAAATCGTTTCCGAGGTCGTAATGATCCGCGATATTTCGACGGCTGATTTCAAGGCTGTTCGCACGGAGGGCGTGCAGTGCGCGATTGTAAAGTTTGAGGAGGTTCAGAGCGACGTTACGAACCTTAGAGCCGCTCATCGCCGGCGAGTTTTCGACATTGAGGATGGCCCAAGCGATGACGCGCTCGATCGAGTCGGTTTCCCAATCGCCGTCGACGTAGGATTCGCCAAATCCGACATCTCCGAAGAGGACGCATTTTTGAAAAAAGGCGGCATCGACGATTCGCAGGTTTGCGCTCACTTCTGCGCCCTGAGTGCCGATGATTTTTTGCGATCCATCCGGCAATCGGACGTGCAGGCATCCCGCGCGCATGCGTTCGAGCGCGCCCATGACGAGGGATTGGTAAAATCCGGCTGGTTTGGCGGGAAGGTCGGCTTCGGGAATGGTGACGGTGTCGTTCATGGCGCCTTTCTGGCGATGGAGTCGTGAGGATTAAAAACATCGCGCTGGTCTTCCGGGTTTGCGGCTTTGCGGTACCACGGCATCCAGCGCAGCCAGAGGAGGAGCGCATTCCAGTGGATGAGGAAGATGACCTTCAGGGTGATGAATGGATATTTGAGCGTCATCCACGTTAGCCGAACGTTGGTCAGAGGCTTGTAGTCGCCATGCAAATTCGTGGTCAATATCCGTGTCTCCCGCCCGTCGAGATCGTCGATACGGACTTCGAGGCGCTCGCCGGGCGAGCGGAGGCGAAAGTCAAAATCCAGGTCGAGTTCGGAGAATGGCGAAACGTAAAAGTATTTCGGCGTGATGAGGCGAAATACGCCGTGCCCATCCTTGGCCTGGATGATGTATGGCTTCAGCTCCCGAAAGGTATTGCCCACCTGAACGACGGCGCAGAGAGCCTCGCCCATTGAGTTGTAGCAGTAGTAAAACGAAACGGGATTGAAAACATATCCCAGCACCCGCGGCAGCGTGACGAGGAGGATGCGATGAATGGCCGGGAGCACAACGTCGTGCTGGCGGAGGTATTCCAGGACATTTTCCTTCAGCGTCGGCTTTCCGAGATCGAGGTGATCGCGATCGTAAAACGAATATACGTTTGGTCGGTTATGACTGAAGAGGGCGATGCGCTCGGACACTTCGTCGAGTTCGTCAAGATCCAGGCACATCATGAAGATGCGGTAAGTAAACTCATGCTTCCGGGGCTCGATTCGCTTGTGGTGAATGCGGCAGTCGTAGAGGCAAGAGTTCATGACCAAATGGGCTCGCCGCGGATTGCCCGGGCGCACTCGAGTGCCGAAGCAAAACCGTCTTCGTGGAATCCGTATTTGAACCAAGCGCCAGCGTAATACGTGCGCTGTTCAAGATCGATTCGGTTCAAATTCGGAAGTTCCCGTTGAGCCTCGATTGCGGCGAGATTGAAGATCGGGTGCTCGTATTCGATGTTTTTGATGACCTTCCCGGGCGCGATGCGATCGTGCGCGTTTAGCGATACGAAATAGTTTTCGCGGTCAGAGACATTTTGTAATCGATTCATCCAGTAATGCGTGGTCGGCGCAATTTTGCCGTCGCGGGCAAGATCTAGCCGATAATTCCACGAAGCCCAGCATCGACGTGTTCGCGGCATGACTGAAGGATCAGTGTGCACGGTCGCGGTGTTTGGCTGGTACTTGAATTCCCGGAGCAGCCGAGTCTCCATTTCCGTCGGGTC
>JAYTDO010000285.1:0-3115 GCA_043735935.1 Chthoniobacteraceae bacterium | reverse complement strand
GCTGCTTTTTTCGAAGACCAGATGGATGGGTGACAGGCCGCAGTGCTGGTGAAGAGGTGACGGATTTTGAAGGGGACGGAGCGGGTGGATTCGGTCCCTTCGTTTGTCCGCCGACCATTTGCTGCAATTCGAGCATCGCGCGCGTGAGCGCCTCGGCCTGGGTGGTCAATGACTGCGCGGCGGCGGAGCTCTCGTGGGAGTTGGCGGCGTTGGACTGGGTGACCTTGTCAATTTGCGTGACGGTAGTGTTGACCTGCTGGATGCCCTGGCTTTGTTCTCTGGAGGCATTTGCGATCTGGGCCACCAGTTCGTCCACCTGCCGTGCCTTGACCAGAATTTCATTGAGGCTCTGCGCCACCTTTCCGCTCAGGCGCACGCCTTGTTCGCTTTTCTGAATTGAATCAGCGATTTTTTCACCAGTCTCGCGGGCGGCTTGCGCACTGCGCTGGGCGAGGTTGCGAACCTCTTCAGCCACGACCGCAAAGCCCATGCCTGCCTCACCTGCGCGGGCGGCTTCGACGGCGGCGTTCAACGCCAGGATATTCGTCTGAAACGCGATCTCGTCGATCGTCTTGATAATCTTGCTGATATTGGCACCTGAAGCATTGATCTCGTCCATGGCCTGGCTCATGGCGAGCATGTCGGCGGCGCCGGTGTCGGCGGCGGTGCGCGTCTGGTTGGCGAGATCCTTCGCCGTCTGCGCGTTATCGGCATTGCGCCTTGTCATGCTGGATATTTCCTCGAGGGAAGCGCTGGTTTCCTCGAGAGAGGCGGCTTGATTGCTGGCACCCTCGGCGAGCGCGGAACTGGAGATGGAGACTTGTCCGGCGGACTCGCGCACCTGCCGGGCGGTGGTGGTGAGAGTGCCCATGAGCCAGTGCAATGGTGCGGTGATGCTGCGTGTGATGCGCCACGAGAGCACCCCGCCGAGCAGCAGCGAGCCGAGGATGCTGAACAGGGTCAGGCGGACGGTACGGCTGAGGATGATTTGTGACGCGTCGGCCACGCCGATGGCTTCCTGCAAATTATTCTTCGCGCCGGGCGCGGTGGTGGTTTCGTCGCTCCTGCCGACTTTCCAGCTTTGCTCGATGGTGTCGGCCTTGGTGATGGCGATGACGGTCTTCTTGGCGATGGCGTCCTGCTTGGCCACCGCCTGGGTGATGTCGCGTCCGACGAAGAGCACGCCGCTGAGATCGCCTGCTTCGGTGAGGATGGCCTGGTAGGCGCCGAGATAAGTCAGGCCGCTGACCGGAGCCTTGCCGACGCGCGTGAATTCGCGGCGCAGGGTGGAGACGTTCAGAGCCTTGCCGCCGGCTTTTGTCTTCTGCGAGGCGAGCCGCTCCAGGAAATCTTTCGTCACTTCCGCCGCGAGCGGCACCTCGGTGGCGAGCTTGCCATCAGCACCGGTGACGGTGGTGTGGCTGAGGATGAACTGTCGGTCCTTGCCCGGCAGGAACAGGGCGACGCTGGCGCGCAGATCTTCGGCGAGAAAACGCAGTGCTCCTGCATCCAGCGTGTAGCCGGTGATGATGAGCGCCACATCCGCGCCAGCCTTGGTCTTGAGGAACGCTGCGGAGCCGAGGATGAGGTTTTTCCCGATCTGATCGTAGCCTTTGGCGATGCGGTTGTCGCGCACGGCGGTGTGGAAGAGCGCACACTCGGCGAGGTTCACTTCAAACAGTTCGTTCTTGTTGCTCGCGACGACCTTGCCCTTGAGTTTGCCGTTGAGCCCGACGATGGCGTAGAAATCCGCGCCAGCGGACGAGGCGAGAGAGGAGACGAAATCTTCAAGTTTGCTGCGGTCTTCCTTCGGGTCGCCTGTGCCTTCCCACTTGCCGGGTTCGTCGCCGAACTCAGCGCGGTTGGCGTGCCAGAAGCCGGCGGCAGCGGCGCGCACGTCGCTGGATTTGACGCAGGCGTCGGCGAGAAACTTGGCGTTGTCGATCCGCCGATCGGTCAGCTTGCAGGCGGTCTCGGCGAGCGCGGTCAGGCTGCTGGAGCGTTCGGCCTCCATCTCGGAGCTGGCTTCGCTGACGACATCCTTGAGCGAGCGGCATTCTGATACTAATTGCGAGGCGGCAGAGGAGGACTCGCTGACGACTCCGCGGATGCTCTGGCTGGCCTGCCGGATGGTCTGGCCGAGTTGCCGGGAGTTGTGCCAGGACAATGCGCCGAGCGCGAGCAGGCAACCCATGAGCACGGCGGAGAGTGTCAGCAGCTTGAATCCGATGCTTGTCTTTTTCATCGTGGGAAGGTGGAACGATTTCAATCGGAAACGGGCGGCGGAGCACGGGTCTCCGCCGCCTGTGAATACTTCAGATCACTTCAGGAAATCAGAGGCGGCGAGGCTCCATTCAAATTTGCCACCATGCCACTGCTTGAGTACGGCGGCGTACTTCTCGGACTTCTTCATGCGGCCAATCGCCGCGTCGAGGGCGGTGCTCAAGTCGGAATCTTCGCTGCGGGTGACGGCCGAGTAGATGTAGGGGCCGACGGGCTTGGGGAAGGCATGAATCTTCTTGGACCAGCGCTCGGAATCGGTGGCGACCCACCAGATGATGCCCAGATCAATCACGCCCGCATCCACTTCACCTTCGGCGAGCTTCCGGTAGATCTCGGGCATTTCGTCGAGCTGGGTGATTTCCTTCACGGCAATGAGCTCGGCTTTGATGCCAGCCTTGCTCAGCTCGGCTTCCGTTGCGGCTTTCGGGAAGGCGCGTTCGAGGTCGGTCTTGCCGTCGTCGCCCGGCACATAGACGCCGGCCCGGCGCAGGACGCGGCGCACGGCGGGGTCGTTGATGGCGACCACCTTCTTGTCGGCCAGCGAGGCGACTTCGGCAGTCACGGGTTTCGAGGGTTTGCCGTCCACTTTCTGGCAGCAGATGACCGGACCGGTGTCGAGGTATGCCTGGGTGTAATTGACGTTCTGCGGCGCGTAGAGGCTGGAGGGGATGACGGCGGAGAAGGCTGCGTGGTATTTTCCGGCGCGGAGTTCCTGAACGATCTGCGCCCACTCTTGATTGACGATCTCGGCTTTGACTTCGCGACCAAGATCCTTCGACAGCTCTTCGCAGAGCAGGTCGGCGAGGGAGACTTCGAGGCCGATGTTTTTGCC
>JAYTDO010000284.1:0-4665 GCA_043735935.1 Chthoniobacteraceae bacterium | reverse complement strand
CGACGCCGGGGCACATCGGGCAGAAATACTTCGCGGCCGCGGAAGGTTTCACCGCTGGCTCAGAGCCGGGCTCGGATTGACAGCACGAGTCTTTCGCAGGCTTCGGCCCGCCGCCGCAGCAACCACCCTCCGCGTCAGCGGGTGATGCTTGCGGATGCTCGTGCCCATGCTCTTCGGGCGCTGCCGCTGCCTGCGCGCTTCCGCATCCGCACCCACCTGCCGCGGGTGCGGGAGCGGCTGCGCGGTCAACGTAGGAAACGGGATTGGCGTCGAATTTCTGCTGACAATGCGCCGAGCAGAAATGGAAGGTCTGGCCGCGGAAGTCGCTGCTGGCAGCGGCGGATTTTGGGTCAACCGTCATCCCGCAGACGGGATCGCGGAACGTGGGAGAGGCATCGGTTGTTTTCATGAAAATGGGATTATTTGAGGAAGCGAGAGAGTGCGGTGCGAAGCTCGGCGAGGAGTTGATCCGGCTTCATTGGTTTGGACTTGGCGTGCTGCTTCTCGGTGCCGTGACCCACGACGCAGCACTCGACGTGATTGGTGAGCAGCTCCACGCCAAGGGCATCGAGAGCGGAGCGCACCGCGGAGATTTGGTTCAGGATGTCCACGCAATAGCGGTCCTCCGCGAACATGCGCTGAATGCCCGCGACCTGCCCGGCGATGCGCTTCATCCGTCCTTCGAGTTTGGTTCGGCTGTCAGATTTCATGGCGATACTAATACCCCCTATGGGTATTAACTGCAACCGAATTTTTGGCCCAGGAATTCTCCGGCACGCGAGCCGCGAGCGTGTTCGAGCGCGAGCAAAGCAATCTTTTACGAGATCGAGTCCTCCACTTAGGTTGGGGGACCATCACCCCAATCTTATGCGGACCTGTTTTTCGCACCTTACACCTTTTCTCGTCCCTCTCGCGGCCGGATACGCGCCAAAAACGAGGCTACAACGTTCTTTATATGAGTCGCTTACACCGAACAAGGCATCGTGAAAATGTGCCCAAATCCGGTCTCCAAAAGGTGTAAGGTTGAGCCGGCACTTTACACCGACTTTACACCTGCCGCACGGACGAACGGTGGGCGGCGTCGTCAAAAACGGCCCGCTGTGTGGGCCGACGGGCGGAATTGCCAGGCGATACTGCCGTCCAGTGGGAGCAGCCAAAAGCCGTCCTCGGTGACGTCACCCTTCACGATCCACTGTGGCGCGCCGGCGAGGCGGGTGGCGACGGTGTTCTTCTCGGTGTCGGCGATGAGTTCCCAGCGGACGCCGGGGAGCACGGCGGAGTCGCGCGACTCGACGGGGCGCCCGGCGGCGAGGCGGGCGCGGGCGTCGCGGATGAGTTCGGATTGTTCGCGCAGGAGCAGCGTGGCGTGGATGCGCATGTTGATGCGGGTGAAATTCAGCTCCATGATGGACGGGTTCTTTTCGCCGATGGCTTCGTGCAGGTTCGCGCCGAAGTCGGGCAGGGTGAGTGAAGCCGCGGATTGGAAAAGAGCGATGTGCTCGGCGCCGTTGAGCAGAGCAATGGCGCATTGCCGACGCGCCGCGGGCCGGTCGGCGAGGTGTCGCGCCCATTTCGGCAGCGGGCGGGTTTGCGGAATATCGAGCAACTCATCGACGGCGACCTGCTCGGTGAAATGCAGGCGGAACCAGGCTTCGAGCTGGAACCGGCGGAGAAACTCGGCGCGCAGGATCGGGACATCGCGGGCGACGGACGCGAGACCGTCCTCCGTGGCGGGCAGGCGGACCTGGCGCGAGGTGAGCATCGCGTCCACCGCGACATGAATCATGAGCGAGACGAGCGCGGGATTTGCGCGCAGGCTCTCCGAGACGCGCAAGCCGGCCGAGAGCGCACGGGCCGCGCCGTCGGTGTCGCCGGCCTCGAAGCGGCGCATGGCCTCGGCGGCGGTGAGCTGGGAGAATTTGCGGACGCCGAGGAAGTTCGGGACACTCAGCAGGATGCCGTCGTGCGGATCGATGGCCCAGGTCGCAGGCTCCGCGGCGAGGATGCGCGCGAAGGCCTCTTCGAGCGGCGGCGGTGCGGGCTCGGTGGTCGCGACGGCCTGCGGGCTGTTGCGCACGGCCCGCAGACGCGGATGGGCGCTGTCGGGAGTGGTGACCGCGGAGAGATCGAGGGCGTCGGACGGCGGCAGCTTGGCCGAGACGATATCGCAGGCCCGTTGAATCAGATTGTCCTTTGCCTGCGAGCGCTCGACCACCGGTTCGCGGCCGGCGGCGGCGGTGCCTTCCTTGTAAAAACGGGTGCCCACCTGTTCGCGGAGCACCTGCCGCACGACCTCGGAGCCGGCGTTCTCGTGACTCGGCGCGAGCGTCTTCTCAAACTCCGCCAGCGGCAGCCCAATTTCCGTCCAGCGCGCCTCCGCCCGCGCGAAAATGGCGCGCGTCCGCGCCTCGTAGCGCCACGCAAACACCGCTCCCGCGAGTGCAATGACTGCGAAACCAGCCGCCGCTTCTCGCAGCACGCGCCATGTCGGCCACGATCGGCTCCTGACCGAGAGCCAGACACCGGTGACGACGCAGAGGCCCAAGGCCAGGAGGAAATTCTGGTGCTGGTCGGCGTGGGCGGATTCCGACCGACGCTGCATGAGGATGAGCGCCACGAGCCATCCGCCGAGCGTCACCGCCCAAAACGGGATCCGCAGAAACCTGCGCTCCGGCAAGGACGCCGTCGCCCGCGCCGTAAGCCACACGGCGAGCGGTGGCAGAGAGAACAGCCCGCCCGCAGAGATCAACTGCCCCAGGTCGCTATCGGTGGCGTTGGCCATCAGCCACGACAACACCGCCAGCACCGACCAGAGGACGCACACACGGGAGACGGTTTTCATCCCATTCATCAAAGCACTTTGGAGGCCACTCCCGGGCCTGGCCTGGCCGATTCCTGCCCAGCATCGCCATGCCACAAAATCAGTTATGAAGGACACGCCGGATGATCCGCTCGACGTTCGGAGCCGTGATCTGCGCCTCGGTGAGCCGGACGACGCTCCAGCCAGCGAGAAACGCTTCGAGGTCTTTTTCGGCGTCGGCAATGAACCCGGCGGCGCGATTATGCCGTCCGCCGCCGGCGACGAAGATGCCGCCTTCGATCTCGATGAGTGTGCGGCTCTCGACGTGCGCGAAATCCGCGCGCCACTTCCGCTCGGGGTGAAAGACGAACTCGCGCTGCAACTCCGGCGCGCCAAGGCCGCGCCAGTAGAGCGCGAATCTCGCTTCGAGCCGTGAGGCGTGGGTTGTGGAGCGATGGCGGAGGCGGGGCACGCACAGCGCGCGGCGTCAACGCGTCTTCCGGCTCATCGGTCAACGGCGAGGACCAGACTGCGACTCGATACGTGCGCGTAAGGCGGCCGTGCGACGCTTCCGTTCGACGTGAGACGAGAGGCGGCGGATCCCGCGCACATACGTTTCAACCTCAGCGAGGTCGTAGCGCACGCTCGATCCGAGTTGGATGTAGGGCAGTCCGGCTTTGCGCAAATTGGCCAGATGCCGCGTGCTGAGCTGTAAGTGTTCAGCCAGCTCCTGCTCGGTCAGCCACCTGCTGGTCTGCTGAGGTTGCTCACGTTGCGCCTCGACGCCTGGTGCGACTGCGCGCTGCGGCGAGCCGCCGCAGCTCATCGCCGGCGTGCTGCACCAGGGCAGCAAAATGATCCTGGGCGGCGCGAGCAAATCGCGGAAGTCGTGGACGCTCATCGACATGATGCTCTCCGTGAGCACCGGCGTGATGTGGTGGGGCTTCCCCACGCAACGAGGCCGCGTGCTCTACATCAATTTCGAGCTGCCCGATTTCGCCTTCCAGCATCGGCTCACTGCCATTGCCGGGAAAAAGGGCATCACGGATTTCACCGGCATCGACCTGTGGAATCTGCGCGGCTTCGCCACGGATTTTTCGGTGCTCATCCCGAAAATTCTGTCGCGAGTGAAGGACGAGCGATACGCGCTCATCGTCCTCGATCCGATCTACAAGGGCCTCGGCAAACGCGACGAGAACAAGGCCGGCGACATCGCTTCGCTCTGCAACGAAATCGAGCAGCTCGCCGTGCAGTCCGGCGCGGCGGTCGTCTTCGGCGCGCACTACTCGAAGGGCAATCAGGCGGGGAAGGAAGCGATTGATCGCATCGGCGGCAGCGGTGTTTTCGCGCGCGATCCAGACGTCATCCTCACCATGACGCCGCACGAGGAAGAAAACGCCTACGTCGTGGACCTCACGCTGCGCGCACTGCCGCAGCTCCCCGCGTTCGTCGTTCGCTGGGCCGCCTGCGTGTTCGAGCGCGACCCGAGTGCCGACGCCACGCGGATCAAGACCGTGGGCCGGGGGCAGAAAGGCAAACCGACAGGCACCTACAAAATCGCTGGCGATTACAAGCCGGGCAGTGCGGCCGCCAAATACGGCAAGCAGCTCTACGCCATGGCACCGCTGTCGAATGATCGCGAAGCCGATGAATCGCCCGTGGTCGCCCATGTGCAGAAAGTCATCGCCGAGGTTGAGGGCAAGCCGTGCGCGCTTGAGGAAGCCGAGCGGGTTTTCAACTGCCTGTCAGTGATGCCCGAGAAGCGGGCACCGCTTCTCTTCGACCAAGCAACCCGCCTTTGGAGGGGCCGAAATCATGGGAAGTAACACGCTATTTTTCCCGGCAAGGTTGCACCTCGATACAAG
>JAYTDO010000283.1:0-1840 GCA_043735935.1 Chthoniobacteraceae bacterium | reverse complement strand
GACAAGTGCGGTTTCGAATCCTTGTATGCGTTCTCCCGCGCCTTTCGGAAAGCCTACGGCCTGCCGCCTCGCGCCTATCGCAATCTCGTGAAGCAAGGCGCGCCGCTACCGAGCGTTCGCGGGTGAGTTTCGCGCGGAGTCGCGCAAAGGGTATTACGATCCGGGGTCGATCGTAATAATGCGCTTGCCAGCGGAACGGCTCTGCATAGCCTCGCGCGCTTCGCAAACTCCACCCCCACCTCTCCCCGTGCGTTTCCAATTCAAGTCCATTCCTTTGTTCGTAGCGCTTGCGCTGTTTTTCACCTCACTCATCCCGGCCCTGCACGCGCAGGCGCCCACCGATTCGCAGCGGATCGCGGACCTGGAGCGTTACATCAAAAACGAGGCGCTCGGGACGGAATGGCATTCCGCACTCGCAGGTCAGCCCGGCCCCGGCCACAACGCATGGATGATGGTGAGCACCGCGCTGGTCATCTTCATGACGCTGCCGGGCCTCGCCCTTTTCTACGGCGGACTCGTCCGCAAAAAGAACGTGCTCTCGGTCGTCGCCCAGTGTCTCGGGCTCACGGCGCTGGTGACGCTCATCTGGTGGGCAGTCGGCTACAGCCTCGTCTTCGCGCCGGGGAACGGATTCATCGGCGGGCTCAAATACGCATTTTTTGCGGGCGTCGACTATCAGCCGAACACGGATTACGCCCCTTGGGTTTCACATAATATCTTCGCGATGTATCAGCTCGCCTTCGCGATCATCACACCCGCGCTCATCGTCGGCGCGATCGCGGAACGGATGAAGTTCTCGGCCCTGATGGTCTTCAGCGTCCTGTGGATGTTCCTCGTCTATTTCCCCTCGGCTCACATGCTTTGGGGGATCGACGGCGCGATGAACGGCCTCTGGAATGACGCGGCGAAAGTCAAAGGGATCGACTTCGCGGGCGGGATCGTCGTCCACATGACTTCGGGTTGGTCGGCGCTGATCCTGTGCATCCTGCTCGGCGCGCGCCGCGGCTTCGGGCGTGAGCAGATGCCGCCGCACAACATGGTGCTGTGCATGGTGGGAACCGGCATGCTTTGGGTCGGCTGGTACGGCTTCAATGCCGGCAGTGCGCTGGGCGCGGATCGCATCGCGACCACGGCGTTTGTTTCGACGACGCTCTCGGCGGCGGTGGGCTGCTTCGTCTGGGGCGCGCTGGAGTGGATCACGCGCGGAAAGCCGAGCGTGCTCGGTCTTTGCTCCGGGGCCGTCGCCGGCCTCGCGACGGTGACGC
Source organism: Chthoniobacteraceae bacterium (assembly GCA_043735935.1). Classification (GTDB taxonomy): domain Bacteria; phylum Verrucomicrobiota; class Verrucomicrobiia; order Chthoniobacterales; family Chthoniobacteraceae; genus JANLQB01. The sequence continues at coordinate 575 of JAYTDO010000283.1, read as the reverse complement.
CCGCTTCCGGCTTCGTCGGCAGCACCGCGGCGGTGATCATCGGCTTGGTCGCAGGTCTCACGACTTTTTTCGCGTGCGCGAAACTCAAGGCGGCGCTCGGCTACGACGACTCGCTCGACACGTTCGGCGTGCATGCCGTCGGCGGGACGTTCGGCACGATTATGGCCGGCATCTTCGCCTCGTCCGCGGCGAATCCGAATCTCGACGCGGCACGGATCAAGGATTGCGTCGGGCACGGACTTTGGCTGGAGCAGTTGAAGGCGGGCGGCGTGGTGCTCGTGTTATCGGTCGTGGGCACGGTCGTGCTCTTTTATGTCGTGAAGGCGATGATGAGGACGCGGGTCGATCCCGAGGTGGAGCACGCCGGCCTCGATGTGTCCGAGCACGGCGAGGAAGGTTACATCCTGTAACGCTTTTCCCTTTCGCGAGGCGCGCATCGCTCGCTAGCGTGCCGCCATGTCATCCCAGATTTCGTTTTCCGAATGAGCCAGCCGCCTCTCGCCATCGGGTCCGTGCAGCTCGGCGGACCCGTGCCGCTCTTCATCCTCGGGCCGTGTGTGATCGAGTCCGAAGAA
>JAYTDO010000282.1:0-9183 GCA_043735935.1 Chthoniobacteraceae bacterium | reverse complement strand
CTTCGTCGGCGATCATTTTAAAAACAAAGATCCCCTCGAACTCGACATCGATGGCGACGGCCTCGACGATGATGCGCTCAACGAGAAAGACATCGATGGCGATGGCCTCAACGACGATTCCGATGATGAGACCGACATCGATGGCGACCAAAAGGCGGACGATTCCTTGATCGAACACGACATCGACGGCGACGGCTTAAAGGACAAGAACCCGCTCGAAGATGACATCGACGGCGATGGCCTGGCCGACGGCGACTCCGCCGAACTCGATATCGACGGCGACGGCGTGATGGATGATGACGCGAACGAGGACGACATCGACGGCGACGGCAAGGACGATGACGTGGACATGGATGTCGATGGAGACGGCGAGGACAATGATATGGACGACGACATCGATGGCGATGGCGCGGACAACGACAACGACACCGACGCGGACGGCGACGATGTGGATGACGACTCCGACAACGACGGCGGCCACGGCGGTGGCGGCGAAAACGAATAGCGCTTCCCTGGCAACCGATTGCTAAAAGACAGCCAACGCGGCTCCGGTTTCAACCGGGGCCGCGTTCTTTTTTTCCACGAGGCCTCACGCCCCTGTCGATTCCGTCCCGCCGCGTGCGAAGCGGATGCGCCGCTCGCGGTACAGCGCGCCGAGCGCCTGCTTAAAGGCCTTCTTGCTCGTCTTAAAGGCCGCGCGGATCGCCTCGGGATCGCTCTTGTCGTCGAATTCGATCCGCCCTCCGCCTTCGGCGAGGGCGTCGAGGATCGTCTGTGTGAGCGACGCGACGCGGCGGTAGCCCGCGGGGTCGAGACCGAGGTCGATCTTGCCGTCAGGCCGCACGGCGCGCACGTAACCGGCGAGACTCTGGCCGGCGCGCAGGGTCACGGAGCATTCGGCCTGGTAAAGCAAACCCCAGTGCGCGTTCTCGACGATCGCCTTGTAGCCGAGCGGCGTCTCGCCGGCGATGAGCAGGTGGACCTTTTCGCCTTCGTTGTATTTCGGCGGCGTGAGATCGAGGAAACGATTCAAGCGTGTGCTGGCGACGATGCGCGTGTTTTGCGGATCGAGGAAGACGTGGGCGACGACGGACTCGCCCTGCATGACCGGCGCGGATTGTTCGCGGATCGGCAGCAGCAGATCCTTGCTCAGACCCCAGTCGAGGAACGCACCCATGCGGGGATTGCTGCTGACCACTTTCAAAAAAGCGAACTCGCCGACGGCCGCGAGCGGTGTCTCCGGGGTGGCGACGAGACGATCCTCGGAGTCGCGATAGACAAAGACGTCCACGACCGCGCCGACCGAAAATCCCGTCGTGGCGTAACGGCCCGGGAGCAGGATTTCGCCGAGCGCTTCACCGTCGAGGTAAAGCCCCGGCGCCGCCGAGCGCGCGATGCGGAGTTGATTGCGTTTGCCGATCTCAGCCATAAGCGCGCTCAGCGTTCCACTCCACACTCGTAGATGAACCACGCGGGATTCAAGCCGGCGAGCGGCTCCCGGAGCGTGTCGATCTCCGCCGCGGGGCCGTGTAGTTCGAGCCGTTCGAGTTCGCAGAGCGCGAGCATCTCATCGAGCTCGGGGCCGACATTGCCGAGATGCGCGAGCGCGGCGGCGGCATCGACGTAGGACTCGCGGCACGCGACCTGGTCGCCATTGATCGTGAAATCGTATCCGAGGCATCCGGGCTCAGTCGCGGTCTTCGCGACGAAGCGCCGCAGCAGCGCGCGCGCGGCGTCGGCGTGGCCCGCGCGGATCTTAAAATACGGATGGATGCTGACCGCTGGTTTGGTGCTCATAAAAGTGAAGTCGGCGGGGATCTTAATGGTTCGTCGCGCCCGCGCTATTCGGGTCGATCACGTCCCCGTCGCTGAGCCGCCGTTTGAACAGCTCGATGGCGAGGCCGTAGCATTGCTGCGCCAGCACGGGATTATAGCGCGGGCCTTCATCGCGGAGGAAAGCGTGGGCCGCGTTCACCTCGTGCCATTGGAAATAAACGCCGGCGGCTTCCATCGCCGCGTGGATTTTCACACGCCCCTCCAGCGGTACGTGCGGGTCCTGCCGGCCCCAGATCATGCACATCTCGCCGCGCAATTCCGGGATGCGATCCAGCGTGTTGTCGTTCATCCCCTCCCCCAGGCTGCCCTTGTGGATGTCCGTCGCGTAAAAGCACGTCGTCGCCAGCACCTCGGGATTCATCGCGGCGCGAAACGCAAGATGGCCGCCGATGCAGATGCCCATGCAGCCGAGCTTGCCGGTCGAGGCGGGATGTTCGGCGAGGTATTTCAAAACGGCGCGCGCATCCGCGTCGTACGCCGCGATCGGCTTCGTCGTCTTCAGCGCATTGCCGCGATCGGCGCCCGCGCTGTCGTACGCCAGCACCACACCCGGCGCTTCGTACTCATGGTAAATCTCCGGCACCGCGACCAGAAATCCATTCCCCGCCAGCATCGCCGCCGTGCGCCGGATCGGCCCGGTCACCTGGAATATTTCCGAATAAAGCAGAATCCCCGGATAACGCCCCGGCGCGACTGGCCGGAAGAGGTGCGTCCGCATCGGGCCCGTCGGCGTCGCGAGGTCGGCGTATTCATGATCGGTGATCGTCATGCGCCCGTGTTAACCGTGCGGCGTCGCCCCGCCAAGCGGGAATGCGGGCGGCACCCGCTTCCCGCCGATGCTCAACGCTGGAGCGCGCGCGCTTTTTCTACGAGGCCCACGAACTCCGCGCGGTAGCCGTCGCGGTCGTCGCCTTTGCCTTCGGTGGCGAGTTCGTGGATGAGTTCCCAGTTCGCGCTGCCTTTGTTGGGAGAACCGCGCAGGAGCATCCCGTATCCGGCCACGGCGGCGGCGAAGCGGAAGTCTCGCGAGCTATTGGCGAAGCTGTGTCCGGAGTCGGTGAGCGGGAATTCGCGCAGCGTGCTTTTGTCGCCGTCGGGCGCTTTGTAGCGAAGCTTCAGCGTCAGCAGTTCCTTGCTCGCGGGGTCCGTGACGGCGAGGGCCGGCACCGTGGGCGCGGGTTCGACCTTCGCGACTTTTTGATATTTGAGCTCTTCGTTCAGCGTCGTCGCGGGCGGTTCCTGGCCGGCGGGGATGAGTTCGTAAAGCGCGGTCACGCTGTGCCCGGCGCCGATCTCTCCGGCGTCCTTCGTGTCGTCGGCGAAGTCCTTCGCGGCCATCACGCGGTTCTCGTAGCCGATCAGCCGGTAGGCGCCGATCTGTGCCGGGTTAAACTCGACCTGGATTTTCACATCCTTCGCGATGGTGATGAGCGTCGCGCCGAGTTCGTCCACCAGCACTTTGCGTCCCTCGTTCAGCGTGTCGATGTAGGCGTAGTTGCCGTTCCCTTTGTCGGCGAGTTTCTCCAGCATGTCGTCCTTCAGGTTGTCCATGCCGAAGCCGAGCACCGTGAGGAAAACGCCGCTCTTCGCCTTGCGTTCGATCAGCCCCGTCAGGTCGCCCTTGTCCGTCACGCCCACGTTCCAATCCCCATCCGTCGCGAGGAGCACGCGGTTCGTGCCGCCCTTGATGAAGTGTTTCTCGGCCAGTTCATACGCGAGTTGGATGCCCGCACTGCCGTGCGTGGAACCGCCGCTTTCGAGCTGGCTCAGCGCGCTCCGGATGCGGTCCTTGCTGTGCGTGGCTTCGAGCACGCAGCCCGCGGCTCCGGCATAAACCACGATGCTCACCTGGTCGCGGTCGCTGAGTTGATCGACCATCAGCGCGAGGCTGCGCTTGAGGAGCGGTAATTTGTTCTCCGGCTGCATCGAGCCGGACACGTCCACGAGGAAGACGAGATTACTCGCAGGTCGTGCGGCCCGCTGGATCTCTCGTCCGTGCAGCGCCACGCGCAACAGGCGGTGTTCGGGCGCCCACGGGCACGTCGCCACCTCCATCGCGGTGGAGAAAGGCGTGTCGCCATCCGGCTGCGGGTAGTCGTAGTGGAAATAGTTGATCAGCTCTTCGATCCGCACCGATGCGCGAGGCGGGAGCTGGTTGTTATTGAGGAAACGACGAGCGTTCGCGTAGCTGGCCGTGTCCACGTCGATCGAAAACGTACTCAGCGGCGCCACGCTTGGCTTCATGAAGGGATTATCCGTCACATCGTCATACGACTCCGTGCCCGGCGCTTCCGGGCGCACCTCGCGCAGGACCTGTTCCATGTCCACGAGATCGTCGGCGCGTTTCTCCCGCGTGAACGGCGCCAGCCCATCGCTATCCGAGAGCGTCCTCGTCCGCTCGTTGTCCTTCAGCGCGACCGTCAGACGATCCGTTCCTCGCGCCAGACCGCCCACGCGCCCGGCCATCGCGCTCGCCGCGCTCGGGGCGTCGGGCGTGGGATGGGCGCCAGCGGCCTTGGCGAAATACTCGGTACTCCCCCCATCCGGAGCGGGGCTCGCCGCCGTCGCGATCACGCTCAGTTTCGACACCGTCGCGAGGCTCTTCGGGTTCTTCGCGGTCGGCTTCGCCTCACGCCCCATCGGGTCCGCGACCGCTTTGCTCAAATCCAAAGGCTGATTCCCGCCGGACTTCGACTCAAAGCCCCGCACCACCCCGGGCTGCGCCTCCCAGCCTAGCACCGCGCGATTCGGGTCGCCCTTCGTGCCCGCCAGGAGCGGCTCCGGCGCCGTCACTGGCCCGCTCACGGGCGCCAGGGTCCCCAGCGCGATCGGCCTCGGCGACGTCGGCGTCGGCTCCGGGTGCAGACCTTCCGCCAGATCGCCGAACGCGACCGGCGCCTCCGGCATCGGCGCGGGCTGCATCCCGAGCGTGATCCTCACCTCCGAGCCATCGCGCTTTTCCAAAAAGCCCCCGTTCACCATCGCCGTCTCCACGCTCGGGCGGCCCGGCCTCATCTCGTGCAGTGTCGGCAGCAGCAGCGCGTAACCCGCGCCCACGGCGATGCTCGCGGCCAGCGCGGTCCACGCGGCCGTCTTTGGCGAGAAAAGCAGGATCTTGCGAGGGGCGACGGGCGCGGGAGCGTTTGTGGCGGCCAGCACTTCGGCCCGCTGGGCCGGATGCAGCGGCTCCGCTGGCTCGGCCTTCAGGCGGGTGCGGAGCTGAGCGGCAAAGGCCCGCGTCTGCTCGATCTCCGCGGCGGCGTCGGCGTTTTCGCGGAGGAGCTGTTCGATCTCCGCCCGTTCCGCCGGGTCGAGTTCGTCCAGCGCGTAGGCGGTCAATTTCGGATCGTCTGTATTCATAATGCTTCCTGGATGGTTTGCGCCTGTCCGTCGATGGATTGCCCATCGAGGATGGCGCGGAGTTTCCTGAGGCCCGTGTGCAGGAGGAATCCCACGTTGGTCACGCTCAGTTGCGTCACCTCCGCGATCTCCTTGTACGAAAGGTCGTTCTGGAATTTCAGTCGGATCACCTCGCGCTGGTTGGCGCTGAGCTGATCGAGCAGGGCGAAGAGATTGTCGCCTGCTTCCCTGGCTTCGAGCGCCGCTCCGGGGCCCGGTTCATCCGCGGTGCGGTCTTCGGTCTGGGGCATATAGATGATGCGGCTTTGTTTGCGCTGGTGGTCGATCGAAAGGTTCCGGGTCACCGTGAACAACCAGGCCTCCACATTCTTTCCCGCCTCACGCCCCTCCTCCGCCGGGGCGCTCGTCATCGCGCTCCGGTGCAGGCGGATGAAGCTCTCCTGCACCACGTCCCTCGATGCCTCCAGATCGTGCAGGATGCTGTAGGAATATCGCACCAGTGGGCGTTCGTAGCGTGCGAGGAGGGCTGGGAGATCGAGGGCTTCCGCGTGCATGGGTGTTCAATGGCACCAACGCACCGCGCGCGCGATTCCTTAGAACATCGGCGGATTTCTTCCGCCTGCCGCGTCAGTTCCGGTGATCGTCGATCACTTCCGCCTCACGCTCCCGCCGCTTCCGCTTCCGGCGATCCATCAGCCACACCACCCAGATGCACAGCTCGTACAGCGCCACCACCGGCGTCCCGAGGCTCAGGAAGGTCAGCGGGTCCGGCGTCGGCGCCACCACCACCGTCAGCACCAGGATGATCGCGATCGCATACGAGCGCGTCCTCGCGAGAAAGTGGTAATCAATCACCCCTACGATCGCCAGCACGATGACCACGATCGGGAGCTGGCAGAGCAGCCCCAGGCCGATCGTCAGCCACGATGCAAACGAGAAATAATCGCTCCACGTCCACATGATGCGGAAGTCCCGCTTCACCGTGTATTCGTAGAAAAACTTCAGCGTCTTCGGCAGGATGTATTCGTAGCTCACGAGCACCCCCATCACGAACAGCGTCGTGCTCCCGAGGATCCCCGGCAGCAGGAACTTTTTCTCCTGCCTCGTCAGCGCCGGCAGGATGAAGCTCGCCAGGAAATAAATCAGGAACGGCAGCGAGATCGCGATCCCCGCGAAGAGCGCCAGCTCGATCGAAATCATAAACGCATCCGTGATCTTCACGATCACCAGCTCTTTTTCCAAAAGCGGCGCCACCTCGTGCAACGGCGCACGCAGCAGCCGCAGCATGTCATTCTGCCAAAAGAACGACAGCGACATGCACGCGATCAGCGTCATCACCATCTTCAGGATCACCCAGCGGAGATCCTCCATGTGCTCCAGAAACGGCTTCACGATATCGCCGTCGGACTTCTCACGAAACTTAAAGAATTTGTTCAGCCAGGACATGCGGGGCGCAACAAAGAGCTAAAACCCCGCCTCACGCAAATGCTTTGCTGCGCCATCCTCCGCCAGCCGGATCGCCCCGCTCGCCACCATCCGCGCAAACGCCGCCAGCGTATTCGCATCGCGCACCTCCCCCGCCGCGATCATCGCCCGGAGTTCCTCCACGCTGAACTCCCTGCATTCCGTGATCGCCTCCGCCGCCTCATGCGCCGCGCCGTGCGGGCTCGGCATCACCGGCCGCGCCAGCACGAGATGGCTGTGCTCATCCGTGAATCCCGCGCTCGGGAAAAAGTGGCCCAGGCTCTGCACCTCGCCCTCCGGCGCCAGTTCGTAGCCCGCCTCCTCCCGCAGCTCGCGCAGCCCGGTCGCCCGCACGTGCTCGGGCTCCTCGTGATCGTCGATCTGCCCGGCGGGGAATTCCCAGATGGTCGCGCGGATCGGGATGCGTTCCTGCCGCACGAGCACGAGCCGCCCCTCCCGCGTCATCGGCACCACCACCACGGCGGCCTTCCGGTGGCACACGGTCCACGTCACCGGCTCCGCGCGCGTGGGCGTCGTGAGCGTGGGCCGGTGGATCTCCAGATAGGGATTGGCAAAAAGCGTCTCATCCGCGCGGGTCGTCCAACCGGGTGAATCGGTGATAAAACGGTGAAAAGGCATCCGCCGTGCATGGCCGAGCCCCGGCGGCGAAGCAATCCAAACCCGTCCGGCGTCCGTTTTTGGGGAAAAAGGGGGTCTCAGCGGGTGACGAGCGGTCAGCCGGGTCAGCCGGGGGGTGAGCAAGGAGAAACACGGTGTTTTTCGGGCTGTTACAGAGAAGATGGGCGAAAAACGACCGCTCCTTTGTTCCGGAGGAGCGCTCCCTTGTCGCAGATGAGCGCTCCTTTTCCACAAAGGAGCGTTCATTTGTCGTCGAGGAGCGCTCCTTTATCGCGGAGGAGCGCTCCTTTGTGGAAAGTCCGCGCGAACTTGTCGTAGAGGAGCGCTCCTTTTCGACGGAGGAGCGCTCCTCCGGAACAAATGAGCGGTCATTTTTCCACAAAAACCCCTCCCCCGACCCGCCCCAACGCACCTTTTCCCCGCCTGAATCCGCCTCCGATCCGGCCCACGCCTCCCCCGGTGCCGACGACCGCCCATTTTCCCCCGCCGACCGCCCGCGCGGCCCTAAAAAACGATGCCGAAGACCGCCCCCACCTTCGTGATGAACGGCTGCAGCTCCGCCGGGCTCCGCTCCCGCCACAGCACGAGGAAACGATCGAGCGGCAGCGCCTTGTCCCGCGGCCCGCGATCAAAATACGTGACCGCTTCCCAGCCGCGCGGCTCGGCCTCGAAGAGCGGCAGGAGGCGCGCCGCGATGATGTTGTTCTTTTCCCGCTGGGTGGAGTTTTCCCGCAGGCTCCCCTGCTCGGCGGCGAACCACTGCGCGAAGGTGAGGCCCGGGGGAAGCTGGTGCCTCGGGTCCTCCATGCGCTCGCGGGCGTAGCTGGTGAGGGCGGGGGCGAAACTCTTCCAGTTCGGATACGGGGGCGCGGTCTCCCAGGAGCGGCCCATGGCGCGCAGGGAGAAAAGGGAGGCCGTCTCGCACAGACTTTCTTCGAGCCAGTGATTGGGCTTTCCCTCCACCCGCCAGGCGGCGTCCGGCGGGCCCGACTGCTCACAGAGCGCGTGGCAAAACTCGTGCGCGAATTGATAGGCGTATTGCGCCCAGAAGAGATCCTTCGTGTTCAGGCCGATGACGATGCGTCCGTCCGCCGCACGCGCCCAATCGATCTGCGGATGATCGCTGCGATGCCGGACATGGATGGGATCGAGGCCTGTGCGAGGGCAGTTTTTCCAAATCTCCCCGGCGGCGGACTGGAGGACGGCGAGGATGTCCGGCGCGCCCGCGCTGCCCCAGACGCCGTCTTCGATGCTGAGGCGCAAGGGAGCGTGCTCCGCGAGGGCGGGAGCGCTCAGCAGGGATAAATACACGCTCGCCCGGGAGAGATGAGGAAGGAGGCGGGGCATGGGCGCGGATGTTTGGCCCGGGCAGGCGGGGATGCGAGCCGAAAAAGGAAACGCCCGGCATGCAGGACACGCCGGGCGTTTCAAATGAATCCGAATCCGCCAGAAAGGCGGATGGATGCGGGATCAGAACGGGATATCGTCCCCCTCGGGATCGAGATCGGGGTCCGCCGGCGGACGCTGCGGGGGCGCGAGAGGTTTGCGCGGGGCCTGAGCCGGGCGCTGTTCGGAACGGCCAGCGGGACGCCCTTCCGGGGAATCGCCACCGCCACCCGGCCCGCCCTCGCGGGAGCCGAGGAACTCGAAGGTTTCCGCCACCACACGGAGTTTGCTCTTCTTCTGACCGCTCGTTTTGTCGTCCCAAGTATCCAGCTTGAGGCGGCCCTCGATGTAGATGGGCCGGCCCTTCTTGAAGTATTCGTTGATCACCTCCGCCGTGCGCCCAAACGCCTCGATGTCGATGAAAGTGACCTCCTCGCGTTTCTCGCCCCCGTCGGGGGTGAAGGAGCGATTGACGGCGATGCCGAAGTTTGCGACGGC
>JAYTDO010000281.1:0-2177 GCA_043735935.1 Chthoniobacteraceae bacterium | reverse complement strand
CAAACCATGGAACGTCCCCGATCACCGGCTCAAGCCGGGTTAAGCATCCATTAAGCTGGCCCGCCTATACTCGATTCATCGACAGCGCCGGCCGTCCGGCTTGCCAGGCCGGCTGCTGCGGGTGCATCGTTACGCCATGAAGCTGCTAATCATCGAAGATTCCCAGCGCCTCCTGCGCTCGCTCGGGAGCGGGCTGCGGAAGATGGGCTACGCCGTGGACCTGGTAGCGGATGGGGCCGAGGGGCTTGATTTCGCGCGGCTCAATGATTACGACGTGATCGTGCTCGACCTGATGCTGCCGACGATGGATGGACTCACCGTGCTCCAACGGCTCCGTGCGCTCGGGAAGATGACGCACATCCTCATTCTCTCCGCGAAGGACCGGGTGGAAGATCGCATCCACGGGCTGCAACTCGGTGCCGATGATTACCTGATCAAGCCGTTCTCATTCGATGAACTCTGCGCGCGGATTCAGACGCTCGTGCGCCGCCGTTACTCGGCAAAAAATCCCGAGATCTCCATCAGCGGGCTCGTTCTGAACACGGCGGCGCGCACGGTGTCGCGGGACGGCCATGTCCTCGCGCTCACGCCGGCGGAATACAGCCTCTTCGAGCACCTGGCCTTGAGCCGCGGTCGCGTGCTCTCCAAAGAGCAGTTGATTGACGCGATCCACGACAGCGACTCGTGTCCCGGGCCGAACGTCATCGAGGTGCTCATCTGCACGCTGCGCAAGAAGATTGGCTGCGATGCTGCAAATTCCATCATCACGACACGTCGCGGTCACGGCTATTGCATCGAGTGAAAGACCCGCGTCCATTGCCGTCGATCCGCCGCCAGCTGACGCTCCAGATTCTGGCCGGCGCGCTGGTGATGTTGCTCGTGGCGGGCATGGTTTTCTTCGCCGCCATCCATCAACGGATCGTGGGCGATTTCGACCGGATGCTCGAAGCAGAGGCCGAGATGCTGGCGCGCAATAGCGAGCGGAAGGGTCACATCCTGGTCTGGGACGTGCCCGATACTTACTCCGAGGGATCACGCCAGAACGGCAATCCGGCTTACTGCCAGCTCTTCCTCGAAGACGGCACGGTCGTGGGACTTTCGCAGACGCTGGGCACAGACGATCTGCCGCGGATCGAGGGACGCCAGCAGGCTGTGCGGAATGGGCGTCTTCCCAATGGCCAACGCGGCCGCATTTTGCAGAGGACTTTCAGTCCCGCGTCGGATCCAGATCCGCAGGCCGCGCCGGACGATCCACGCGAACAAACCTTCCCCATCCCAGCGACGGTGAATCTGGCGGACCTCCACCTCGTGCTCGTGGTGGCGCGCAGTCGCGAGGATCTCGACCGGCTGCTCGGGTCGCTCGGCATCGCGGGAGCCGTGGTCGCTTTGGGGCTGGCGGGCGGGCTGGCGTTGTTCGTTCGCCACGCGATCACGCGCGGCTTGCGCCCCATCGACGAGATGAATGTGCAGATTACCGCGATCGCGCCCGATGCGCTCGCCACGCGGCTCCAGGTCGCCAGGCCACCGGTGGAGCTGGCGGCGATTGAGACCGCCGTGAACCGGCTGCTTGACCGCGTGGAGAGCGCCTTTGAGAAGGAGCGCCGGTTTTCCAGCGATCTCGCGCACGAACTGCGCACGCCAATTGCCGAGCTGCGGACGGTGTGCGAAGTAGGCGGGCGCTGGCCCGATGATGTCGAGGAGACGCGGCAGTTCTTTCAAGACACGGGGATGATCGCGCTCCAGTTGGAAAAAATCGTCGCGACGATGCTCACGCTCAGCCGCTGTGAGAACGGGACCACACCGGTGCAGATGCGGCGTATCTGCTTGCAGACGCTCGTGCGCGAGTGCTGGCACCACTCCGCCCCGGCGGCAGAGACGAAGCGTTTGCAATTCGACAACCGCCTCGCGCCCGACCTCACCGTCGAGTGCGATGAGGACAAGCTCGGCATCATCGTGCGCAACCTCGTGGAAAACGCAGTTGCCCACAGCGAACCCGGCACGGTGGTGGAATGTGGCGGGAGCCGAACGCCCGACGGCATGGAACTGCGGGTCGTGAACACCGCGAAGGATTTGGAACGCGCCGATCTCGCACACGTCTTCGACCGCTTTTGGCGCAAGGACGCGGCGCGCAGCGACCGCAGCCACAGCGGCCTCGGCCTGTCCATCGCGCGCGGGTT
>JAYTDO010000280.1:0-2639 GCA_043735935.1 Chthoniobacteraceae bacterium | reverse complement strand
GATGAATCCCGCGCCCTCGCCGCCGGTCTCCGCGACGGCCGTTGTCGAACCGCGTCCGGCCGAGGACGAGAAGGACCGCGAGTTTCATGCGGCTATTTCACGTCTGGAAGGTGATATCGACCGTTATTACGACGCGATGGCGCTTGCCGAGGAGCTCGGTGACCGGAAACGTTATATCAAACTCGTGCATGCGTCTGCCGCAAAAAATCTCGAGGCTGACACGCTGTGGTTTGAATGGCAGGATCATAAGCGGAAGAAAGGGCTCATGGCCGAAGGGGTGAAGCAGGCGGTTATGGAGATGCCGCCGCTGCCGGGGTTCACCAATACCGATAAATTTAAAATGCTCTCCGAAGAACACAATCTCTCCGAATACATGCTGCGCGCGCTCAAAGCCGAGATGGAGATCCTATTCTCCGACGAGCTGCTCGAAAAGTTTGGATCCGCCTCTGGCGTTTAAGGTCTTCCAGCGCGCATCGTGAGCGCGATGCGATTCCTTGCCTTGTCGATCTCGACCACGCGAACCTTCACGATCTGACCCGTTTTCACGATCTCGTGGGGGTCTTGGATAAAGCGGTCGGCGAGCTGGGAGACGTGCACGAGTCCGTCCTGGTGCACGCCCACATCCACAAATGCGCCGAACGCCGCGACGTTGGTGACGGTGCCCTCAAGGATCATCCCTGGTTTTAGATCCTCTATTTTTTCGACCCCCTCCTTGAACGACGCGGTACGAAACCCGGGCCGCGGGTCACGCCCCGGTTTTTCCAGCTCATCAAGGATGTCTTCGACGGTGGGGACGCCGAACGATTCGTCGACGTAGTCTTCGGCGTTCAGTGCGCGCAGAAAAGTGGTGTTACCGAGGATCTCTTCAAGTTTTTTGTCGTGGCGCACCAGAAGCCGCTCCACGACCGGATACGCCTCGGGATGCACGGCCGACGCGTCGAGCGGGTTGTCGCCGCCGCGAATACGAAGGAAGCCCGCCGCCTGCTCAAACGCTTTGGGGCTGATCTCGGGTAAACTCTTAAGCGCTTCGCGTGTGCGAAAAGCACCTTGCGCGTCCCGCCGGGCGACGAGTGCTGCCGCGGCACGAGGCGTGAAGCCTGCGACGTACGAGAGGAGCTCCGATGAAGCCATGTTGATATCGACGCCGACGGCATTGACGCAGTCTTCGACGACGCCGCGCAGGGATTTCATGAGGCGCGACTGGTTCAGGTCGTGTTGGTACTGTCCGACGCCGATGGATTTTGGATCAATTTTAACGAGTTCGGCGAGCGGATCTTGCAGTCGCCGCGCGATGGAGACGGCACCGCGCAATGTCACATCGGTCGAGGGGAGTTCGGCGGCGGCGAGCGCCGAGGCTGAATAAACGGATGCTCCCGCTTCGGAGACCACAGCTTTGGGTACTTTCCAATCCGGATGATTTTTGAGAAGCGCGTCGACGACACGTTCGGTTTCACGTGAGGCGGTGCCGTTGCCAATGGCGATAAGCTCGATGCCGTATTTCTCGACCATGACTTCCAGCGTTTTGATGGCGCGGTCCCGGTCGTTCTCGGGCGGGTGGGGATAAATCGTCGAAGTCGCGACGAGTTTGCCGGTGCGATCAACGGCAGCGACCTTCACACCCGTGCGGAATCCCGGATCGAGGCCGAGCGCGGCTTTAGGGCCGGCCGGCGCGGCAAGAAGAAGGTTACGAAGGTTTTCTGCGAATACGCGGATCGCTTCATCCTCGGCGCTTTTCCTGAGGCGCATAAAAAGATCGAGCTCGAGATGCAGGCGTACTTTGTAGCGCCACGCCAGGCGCGTGCTTTCGATGAGCCAGGTGTCCGCAGGGCGGCGTAGTGCGCGCACGCCGAAGCGTTCGCAGAGCGCGCCGACGAATTCGGCGTCGTCGTCGAGTTTGCGGACGGTGTTGGCGAGCGCTTCGGTTTCGAGCGAGACCTGGAGGACGCCTTCCTGACGGCCGCGAAAGAGCGCCAGTGCCCGATGAGAGGGAACCCCTTTTAGTTTTTCCCGGAAGTTGAAGTAATCCGAAAATTTGGAATCTGCCGCCGCTTTTCCGGGCGCGGCTTTTGAAACGATCCAGCCCTGATCCCAGAAGCGTTCACGCAGGGAACCGATGAGCGCCGCGTCTTCGGAGAATTTTTCCATGAGGATTTCGCGCGCGCCCGCGAGCGCTTCGGCCGTGCCGGGAACGTTCTTTAGGGGATCGACGAAGGCTTTGGCCTCGTCTTCGGGAACGCGTTCGGGCGATGCGAGCAGAAGATGGGCGAGCGGTTCGAGGCCCGCCTCGCGTGCGAGCTGGGCTTTCGTGACTTTACGCGGGCGATAGGGAAGGTACAAATCGTCAAGACGGGCTTTGGTTTCGGCATTTTCGAGAGCGGCGCGCAGTTCGGGGCTGAGCTTGCCCTGGGATTCAATACTTTGTAAAATTTCAGCGCGCCGGGTTTCGAGTTCGCGGAGCACTTCGAGTCGTTCGGCGAGGAGGCGCAGATGTGTGTCCGTGAGGCCGCCCGTGACTTCTTTGCGGTAGCGCGCGATAAACGGCACCGTCGCCCCGGAATCCAAGAGGCGGATCGCGGACCACACCTGATGGCTTTTTACTTTGAGTTCGTGGGCGAGGATGTGCTCGATCGAGGACGGTT
>JAYTDO010000279.1:0-40880 GCA_043735935.1 Chthoniobacteraceae bacterium | reverse complement strand
TCATCGCCGCGCTGAATCTCCAGAGCAGCCCGTCGCGCTCCGAGAATCCGTAAACGGCGCCCGGCCTCGCTCGAAGACCTCGAACGCGGCGATGCGGCGCCGAGGCATTTCTACGATGCGACCAACATCGACGCGTTCCTGTATTGAGTGCGCCGTCCTTCGCGGGCAGGCTTTCGCACCTTCCGTTCGGAGCCGCGTCACCCGGGATTTTTTCCAGGAGCCGCGTTATTTCCCAAAGTCATCTCCACCCCGAAGTATCATCCCCACATGTCCCCGCTCAACTCCTCCGTCGCCGTCCTGGTCCTCGCCCTCGCCCGCACCCACGCCGCGGACGGCTTTTCATTTAAGGACAATCCGGGCCAGTCCCTCGATGTGCTCCACGATGGAAAAATCGTTGCCCGTTACATGGACGGGCACGACGTCACGACACCCGCGGCACGCACGGAAACCTACAAGCCGTTCCTGCATGTGTTCGACGCCCAAGGGACGGGGCCGATCACGAAGGGCGCAGGCGGCGCATTCACGCATCACCGCGGGATTTTCATCGGTTGGAACAAGATCACCGTCGATGGCAAAGGCTACGACCGCTGGCACATGACGGGCGGGGATCAGATCCACGAGAAATTCATCACCCAAAAAGCCGAGAAAGATCGCGCCACCTTCACGTCTGCGGTGCGCTGGACCGGCGCGACGCCGGACTCGACGCTGATCGAGGAGGAGCGAACGCTGACATTTTTACCCGCGCCCGCGCCGGCCTACGCGCTGATCGACATGGTCTCGAAGATCAAGGCCGTGGCGGGTGAAACGGTACTCGACGGCGATCCAGAGCACGCCGGATTGCACTTTCGTCCCGCCGACGAGGTGGATCGCAAGCAGACGAAATATCTCTACCCAAAGGACGGCGCCCAGCCTCACAAGGACGTCGATTACCCGTGGTTCGGGGAGACATATTCGGTGAAAGGCAAGACCTACAGTGTCGTGTATCTCAATCACCCAGGGAACCCCACCGGCGGTCGCATTTCGGCGTATCGGGATTACGGACGGTTCGGCGCCTTTTGGAAAACGACGGTGCCCGCGGGTGAAACGAAAGAGTTCCGCGCGCGCTTCCTAGTGACGGAAGGCGAACTACCGACTCCCGAAGCGATCCAAAAGCTGTGGAACGATTACACCGGAAAAAACGACCCGACCCCCGCGACGACGGCGAAGACCGCCGAGTTCGGGAGTTCGCCGGACGAAAAGAAGCCCGCGCCGAAGAAACCCGAAGCCACGCCCGCCCCGGCACCCGATCCCGTGCCGGAGACGACGGAACCCGCAAACGCTCCCGCGCCAGCAGCAGGGCCGAGACGCGCGGGAGGCGGACCAGAAAATCCGGAACTCAAATTCAAACTGCCGCCGCCGCCAGTCCTGACGCCGGAGGAAGAACTCAAGACCATCAAGGTCGCACCCGGATTCAAAGTGGAACTCGTGGCAAGCGAACCGATGATCGAGACACCGACCGCGCTGACCTGGGACGACCAGGGCCGGATGTATGTGCTCGAAATGCGCGACTACATGCACGACGTCGACGGCACCGGCGAGGATCAGCCGACCGGCCGTGTGAGCCGACTCGAAGACACCGACGGCGACGGCGTCATGGATAAACGCACGATTTTTGCCGACAACCTGCTCATGCCGCGGGCCGTGATGGCAGTCGGAGATGGCGCGCTGATCGCCGAGCCGCCGAATCTCGTTTTCTATCGCGACAAAAACGGCGACGGAATCGCGGACGCACAGGAGCCGGTGTCGGACAAATACGCGAGTAAAGGCGGGCAGCCCGAGCACATGGCCAACAGCCCGACATGGATGATGGACAACTGGATTTGGTCCACGGGCTACGGGCTGCGATTCCGGTATCAGCAGGGAAAATTCACCAGCGAAGCGGTCCAGGGATTCGGCCAGTGGGGACGGACGCAGGACGATTGGGGCCGCCAGTATTTCAACTACAACAGCGACTTCCTCCGCAGCGATCTCGTGTCGCCAAACCTGTACGCGCGCAACCCGAGGGTAACCGAGAAGACGGCGATCAACTTTCAAGTGATGCGCGATCAAACGGTATGGCCGTCGGGCCCAACCCCCGGCGTGAATCGCGGATACAGCGGTATTTTGCGGGACGACGGCTCGCTGAAATCCTGCACGGCGACTTGCGGCGCGGCGATTTATCGCGGGGATCTTTTCGCGCCGGAATACCGCGGAAACGCGTTCATTCCCGAGCCGTCGGGCAATCTCGTGAAACGGGTCATCATCAATGAAGCCGACGGAATGCTGACTGGAAAGAACGCGGCGGAAGGAACCGAATTCATGCGCTCAACCGATGAACGTTTTCGCCCGGTGAATGCCTACACCGGACCGGATGGCGCGCTCTACATCGTGGACATGGGCCGCGGCGTGATTCAGCACAAGGGCTTCCTCACGTATTACCTCGTCGCGAACATCAAGGATCGGAAACTCGAGACTCCGGTCAATCTCGGCCGCATCTACCGCATCGTCCCGGACGGCGCCAAGCCGACCACGGTCAAACTTCCGAAGGATACCGCGCAGATCGTGCCCCTTCTCGCACACGCAAACGGATGGGTGCGCGACACCGCACAACGCGTGCTCGTCGAACGCGCGGACGCAAGCGCGGCTGCGGCCGTGAAAAAGTTGGCGAGCGACGCCAAGAGCCCGCAGGCGCGCGTGCAGGCCCTGTGCACGCTCGATGGCCTGGGCGCCCTGACGCCGGACGTGCTGGTCGCGCGTCTCCACGACGGGGACGAACACGTCCGCACCGCCGCCGTCCGTCTCGCCGATCGCACCCTGGCGACGGAACTCGCCAAGATCGCACGGGATCCGAGCGCGATGGTTCGTCTGCAACTCGCCTTCAATCTCAGCACCGTGCCCGGACCGGAAGCGGAATCCGCCCTGGTAACGCTGCTCGAGCAGGGTGGAAACCCGGCGCTCGCCGAGGCCGTCGCGAGTGGGATGATGGGGCGCGAATTGGAATTCCTCGAAGTGCTCCTGAAGCAGCCCGGCAGCGAGAAAATCGCGGGGACCGGCATCTTTGACATGCTGGCGTCCTGCGTGATGAAGGAGCGCCGCGCCTCGCGCATTTCGCGTGCGCTGGACCTGGCCGCCGGACAGTCCGCGAATCCGACCGTGCAACTCGCGATGCTCACCGGCCTCGCCGGAAAGGCTCCGGCAAAGGGCGCGGCGCCGGGCAACCTCATCAAGCTCGACGCGGAACCTGCCGCGCTCGCCTCATTAATGGCGAACCCCAAAGCGAAGTCGCTCGTCGCGCGCGTGGAGAGTCAGCTCGGCTGGGTCGGCAAACCTGGCTATGTCCCGCCGCCGCCCATCGTGCCGCTGACGCCACCGCAACAGGCGCTTTTTGAAAAAGGCAAAGCCATCTACGCCACGATCTGCGGCGCGTGCCACCAGCCGAACGGTGCCGGCATGGCCGGTCTCGCGCCGCCCCTCCTGAACTCCGAATGGGCGCTCGGCCCCGTCGATCGCCCCATCAAGATCGCCCTGGGAGGACTCACCGGCCCGATCGACGTCGCCGGCACGAAGTGGCAGCTCGAAATGCCCGGCCTGCCTGTCCTCAGCGACGACGACATCGCGGGCGTGCTCACTTACATTCGCCGCGAATGGGAGCACGGCGCATCGCCGGTCGCCCCATCCGACGTCGCCAAAGTGCGCGCCGCCACGAAGGATCGCACCAAGGCCTGGACCGCCGAAGAACTCAGCCCGAAGCCGGCGAAAGCCGAAGCGGCGAAGGCGAAATAAAAACCCCTACGCTGGCGACCTTGCCAGCTTCGCGGCCACCTCGCCGATCCACTCGACATCCGGGATGGCGTATGGACGGAACGTTTCGAGCGTGCCCTCCTGCTCGTTGTAGAAAAGCGCGCGGTGCAGGCCGAGCCCACTCGCCTTCGGTGAATCGATCAGACTGGCGGAATCGTTCGCGCTCATCTGGAAAACGACGCGCATTTCAAACTCGCTAAGCGCCTTCCTGCTCATGCCGCGATTCACATTGTTGAATGTGTCCACCGTCGCAATGAGGTGCATCCCGAGGCTGGCGCCTTCACAGATCAAGTCATTGAGCTGAGTGCCAGGATTCGCGGTGGCATCGGAGGAAAAGCTGAAGTCGTCCTCATGCCGGAGTTTCTTAAACCGGTGCAAGCCGTGGATGAATAAGAACACCGGCGGCGCACCAGCACCTTCATCCCCTCCGCTTCCACGAGCCTTTAACTCGGCAGCAATCTCATTCATCGCCTCCGTGACGTCCTGACCGCGTACGACAGTGATCGAATGCCGGATGGCGCCGACAATGCCGTCGATGAACTCCGCCTCCGGCGACCCGGCGTTTGCCGAATTCAAAACGATAAAACGGGCACCACCCACCGGGTACTGTGCCGCCAGCGAAATCATCGAAACACCCACCATCGAAATGGCCGCCTCATCACGCTGGCCGACGATCAAAAGATGATTACCACTTTGGCGATGAAACGCCGCTTCGGTCGGTCCTTTGATCGAATTTGGAGCACCTAACCAGCAGCGCGCCACCGTCGGCACCGCGATCGGCGGCGCATCCAGTGCCGTCTGAAGCAAGTCATTCTCCCGAATATCCGAGGGCGCATTTCCCTCAAAAACAACGGGACTCGGGAACCGCCGCCCCTGCTGTCCGGCGACGTCGCAAACCTTGTCGAGCCATGCGTCCCGCTCGTCATCCGGCAACCATACGACTTGAAATGGGCTGTTCCCTTCCAGCGCTCCGCCCGCGTCGTTGTAGATTCCTTCGCCGGGACGCGACAACAGGCGCGGAGCCGAGTTGCTGTCATCCATGATGAGATACGCGTCGGCTTCGTTGCACTGCAACGCGACCCGAATGACCATCTGCCCCAGCGTCGCCCGGGCGAGCGAATAAGCCCCGCCGAGGCTTTGCGACCCGAGCAGCACGTGGATGCCAAACGCGCGTCCCTGGCGGACGATGCGGTCGAAAAGCAGCGAAGCCGTCTGCGCGATCGTATCATCCTCGACGAAGAACTCCTGGAACTCATCGATGAGCAGCAAGGACCGGGGCATCGGCTCGCCACCGCCTGCTTTTTTATATCCCGCGACGTCCTGGACACCGAGCTTGCGGAACATGTCTCCACGGCGCTTTAACTCGGCATCGACGCGCTGCAAAACACTGAGCGCAAACTCCCGATCGCTTTCGATCGCAACCACCCGCGCGTGTGGCAGCCGCTTCGACGCGTAGCATTTGAACTCGACGCCTTTCTTGAAGTCGATGAGGTAAAACTCGACCTGCTCGGGGCTGCAAGAGAGCGCCAGATTGGTGATGATGACGTGGAAGAGCGTCGATTTTCCGGACCCGGTCTTTCCCGCGAAGAGCGCGTGCTGCCGCGTCCCCTTCCCGATCGCGAGGATCTGCTGCTTCGTCGCCCCGGTACGACCGATGGCCACGCGCAATTCGTGAGTCGTGTCGCCCTTCCAATACTCGTCCGCGGGCGGCGTGATCTGGGCGAACGGGACTTCCACCCTGTTGGAGTCGATGCTCCCCTTGCCGATCCGATGCACCAGCGCCACCGCGAGATCCGGGTCCGGCGGAGAATCAAACACAAGGGCGGCCCCAGACTCGATCTGCACTTTGCTCAAGGCGAACTCGCCTCGCTCCCGACGGATGCAAACGCTGTTCCTCCTCAGTTCGTCCGCAGAAACCCCATCGGGAAGCGTTGCACGCTGGTCCCAGTGAATCAGCGTGTAGATGCCGCAACGCGGCCCGCTGATCGCGATGCTCTGGAGGCGCTTCGCGGCGGACTCGCTGAAGTTCGCAGGGAAATCTGCGACCACCAAAAAATGGTACTTTTCCGCCACGCTGCCGGCTTGCGCGTTGTATTCGGTGATCGTCGCGTACTCATTGCGGAGATACATCTGGATGACCTTTTCGATGTGTTCGCTGAGTTCGGCCAGGCGCTCATCTATCTGATCGCGCTGCGTCCAGATGCGTCGATTGATGAGGCTTTCCTCATAATCGGAGAGATGCATCAGGCCGCCGAAATTCTGCCCCAGCCCGACGGGATCGATGATGGTGAAGCTGAGTTTTCCGGGCGGAGTCGTCGCCAGGAGGCGAAGGATGATGTTGTCGAACGTGCCGATCACCGTCGCGTCTGCGGACTCGTTCGTCTCGAAGAGCAACGAGCCCTGCTCGGGAAATCTGAGTGCGAGCGGGATTGAGACATGAGGCCCACCGGGCAAGGCGAGCCGCGGATCCTTCGGGGCGGCATCGCCACGCTTTGCGAAGTCCAGATCGAGCGCGGCGAACTTGACGACGGGCGCAAATTCCGTGGCCGGAAGCCAGTCTTCCACCATTCGCGGATTCCACTTCGGAAAACGCTCATCCATCACCGCGTTCATTCCTGCGATCGTCGCGTGAAGCGGCCCGATCTCGCGCTGCCATTCCTGTTCCAACGCGGTCCATCGCGCCATCTCGTCCGCGGCAAGTGCGGCCGTTTCGCGCTCGAATGCGGTCGTGAATTCGACCTTCCGGGCCGCAACATCGCCCCGGATTTCGTGGAGCCGCGTTGACCTTTCGGTTTCGATTCGCTTGAGGATCGGACGCACACGTTCCCCATTTTTCGCGGCCACTCGCGGCCATTGCGCCTCGATCTTGTCGCGGGCAGCCTTTTCAAACTCCGACTCGACCTCGTCAGCCCGATCCCATTGTTTCTGTATTGCCGCACAGGTGGTTTTGTATTCCTCCTCCACACTCGCCCGGTCTTCATCGGCACGGCTCTGGGCCGCGACGGACGCCTTCGCGCGCGCCACATGCGCCTCGCTCAACGCTTCAGCAACCGCTCCCGCGGCGCCGGACGACTGACCTCCCCCGAGGCGATGAATCCCGAGAACCGCAACCAACAAAATGGCCGCGGCTGACACTCCGATCGCCGTGCCCAGAATCACTGCCGCCACACATCCGATGACAGCGATCAGGGGGATCACGACTACGAGCGGCATCTCGCCGAAGCTCCGCGCGACTCCGAATTGGCGATACGCCGCGAGCCGTTCATCGACCAGCAAGAGCTTGCTACGCATCGCGGCCAATAATTCGTCCCGCTCCGAACCGTTGGCACTCACCTCGGGTGCTGGGCGATCGAGCAGTTTTAGAAAAGCCCGATACCCTCGAAATCCCTTTCGCGTTCGGCGCTCAAGTTCGGCCAAGACGGTGTCTTGCTCACCGATGCGCCCAGCACACCTGGCAACGGAACCTGCGATGGCTTCGCGCTCAGCCGCCAGCTTTCGTTCCGCGCGAAACTTCCGAAGCTGGAGATCTCCCATCCACCGCTCTTTCTCGCTTTGTGCACGCTTTGGAAGACTCCGAATGCCAGTCGTGTAGGCGCGTTGAATCCTCGCGCGGCGGTCCTCGTAGATCGCCGTCACACGCTGTTCCTCTTCCTGAGATTTCGTTTCGACCTCGATCGTTTGGGCGGACAGCCGCAACTCGACCCGTTCCATCGCATCGCGAAACTTGCGGTTCATCGCCACGCGTCGCGTCGCGATCTCGCGCGTCAATTTCTCCTCGGAATTCGCGAATTGCGACACCATCTCGCGCAAGCGCGCGAGCAGTTCGACGCTCCGGGTGACGCGCAAATCAGGCTCGTTACTCACAATCGATACGCACCTTTCTCAAAATGCCGTCCAACTCCTCCATGACCGCCACGGCACGCGCGATATCGTTCGGAAGGTACTCGAGATATTTCTCCTCGAACTCCTGCGTCTTTATGTCGTGCCAGAACGTTTTTGTGTGCTGCCATTCCAGTTTCAGTTCCTTCAGCGCCTGCCCGAGATTGGAAGCACTTCCGCGGCAACTCATGGCTGACTCCCTCCGTCGATTGCGCCGCCGCCGCCGGGCGACGCTTTGGTCTCGGTATAAGCCACGAGCGTCCGCTGCGCCTGCACGAGATAGGCGACCGCCTTTGGCAGGTCATGGTCGAGAAAATGGCGCAGCCCTTCAAGTCGCTTGATGAGCGGGTCCACACACCCGTCGTAGTTTCGGTTCCATGCTTTGATGTTTTGCAGTTTTTCCTCGGCTTCCGCAAAGGCACGCTTCGCTTTCAGGACCGCGTTTTCCTGCGCCGCGGTCGTCTCGCGAAGGCCCGACAATTTCGCGCTGAATAACTCAGCCTTGGCCATGTCGAGCATACGATGGCGCCGCCGCGCTTCACCTTCCCAATGGAGCCGCTGATCGTTCTGGATCCAATGCCTCGTCCTCCGCACCTCGTCGCCCGCCTCGTCCACGCTCCGATGAGCAGTCGTCATGAAAACGATGAGCGCGGCCCGGAACGTTTCGAGCGCGTCGATCGACGTCACCTTGACCTGCTCGGCCATGCTACCGCTGGTTTAGGTATTCCTCGATCCGCTGCGCCTTGCGCAAAAGATACGGCGTGTGCTTCTCGGAAATCTCCACGAATTTTTTCAGGACCTTCATCGTAACGATAAACTCCTCGGAAAATTTTTCCGCCTCCTGATCCTGCCACGAACTGCCCAGCGCCGAGAATCGCGCCTGCAACGAACCGGCCTTGACCTGCACATCGTCGTTAAACCGCTTCAGTTCCTTCGCGAAGCGTCGGACCTCCTCGGGATCCATGATTGCTTGAGCCATCGGTTTTTTCGGTAAGGGTGGGAACTGAGCTTCCGTCGGGCTGCATTCGGCACCCGACCACGCCTAGACTACGCGCGACCGAGATATTCGCCTGTCGTCGTCGAAATCTTCACCTTCTCGCCTTCCTTAATAAAAAGCGGCACGGTGATCGTCTTTCCGGTTTCCAGCACCGCCGGCTTTTGGACGTTATTCGCACTGTCGCCACGCACGCCTTCCGCGCTTTCGATGACCTTGAGCATCACCTGGGACGGGAGCTGGATGCTCGCGGCTTTGCCTTCCACGTAGAGCACCTCGCACTTGAGGTTTTCCGTCAGGTAATCCTTCGCGTCGCCGATCCACGTGGCATCGAAGTCGACCGTGTCGAAAGTCTCCGGATCCATGAAGTGATAGCCGCTGATGTCCTTGTAGGAGAATTCGAGTTCCTTCCTTGCCACGTCCACCAGATCGATCTTGTCCGTTGATCCGAAGCGGACATCCGCGGATTTGCCCGTGCCGATGTAACGAATGATCACCTGAACAAACGCGCGGAGGTTACCCGGCGTACGGTGCATGACTTCGAGCACGATCGCTGGGTTGCTATTGTAGCGAATGCACATGCCTTTGCGGAGATCGTTGGCGTTGGCCATGAGAAGGAGGAAGTAGGGAGTTTAAGTTTGAGAATTGACGCCCCGCCGCTTGAAACGGGGGCGGGACTATGGACGAGGGGAATTCGGGTAGCAACCCCGCAAATCGGCGCATCGGAATTCGGCGATTGGCAAGGCCGCGCCGGCATGGCAACACCTTCCGCTCCCCTTCCCCATGCACCTCCTCGCGATCGAAATCGGCGGCTCGAAATTACAGCTGATCGTCGGCACCAACGACGGCCAGATCCTCGATCGCCGCCGCTTTACCGTGGATCGCACGGCCGGCGGCGCCGGCATCCGCTCGCACATCGCCGCCAGCCTGCCAGAACTCATCGCCCAGTGGCAGCCGCAGGCCATCGGCGTCGGCTACGGAGGTCCAGTCGATTGGCGCACCGGTCGCATCGCGAAATCCTATCACATCGAAGGCTGGAGCGACTTTCCGCTAGGCGAGTGGCTCACTGAGATTTCAGGCCTGCCTTCGTTTGTGGAAAACGATGCCAATGTCGCTGCGCTCGGCGAGGCGACGCACGGCGCCGGCGCGGGATTTAATCCCGTATTCTGGGTGAACATCGGGAGCGGTGTCGGAGGCGGCCTCGTCTCAAACGGGACCCTCTACCACGGCGCCACACCGGGCGAGGTCGAGATCGGCCACGTCCGCCTTGATCGCGAAGGCACCATCGTCGAGGACCGGTGTTCCGGCTGGAATATCGACCGGCGCGTCCTTCGCGAAATCGCCGGCGCCCCCCACTCGCCACTCGCCCAACTCGTCGCCGCCAACGGCGCCGGATGCGAAGCGCGCCACCTCGGCCTGGCCATCGCGCAGGGCGACGAAATAGCTCACCGCATCCTCGACGACGCGCTCGGCTGGCTCGCATTCGGCCTCTCGCATGTCGTCCAGTTGCTCCATCCCGAAGTCATCGTGGTCGGCGGTGGGCTTTCGCTCATCGGCGAACCCGTCCGCGCAGGGCTCGCGCTCGCGCTGCCTCGCTTTGTAATGGACGCCTTCCTGCCGGGCCCTCAAATCGTTCTCGCGAAACTCCGCGAAGACGCCGTCCCGGTCGGTGCCCTCGCGCTAGCCGCCAACCAATTCAAACAATGAAAGCCTGGATCAACCACTACCTCACCGCCCAAAAACGCGCCGTCGACTCCATCCCCGCCGAAGGCGTCGCCCGCCTCATCGACGTCCTCCGCCGGGCCTTTCTCGAGAAACGCCAGATCTTCTGCATCGGCAATGGAGGCAGCGCCGCGAACTCTTCGCATTTCACCACGGATCTCGGCAAATGCTCCGCCGACGCGCTCGGCAAGCCGTTTCGTGTCATGTCGCTCACCGACAACACGGCGTGGATCACCGCGCTCGGCAATGACTACGCGTATGAAGACATCTTCGTGCGCCAGCTTAAAAACTACGGCCAACCCGGCGACGTGCTCATCGGCGTGAGCGTGAGCGGCAACTCGCCGAACTGCGTCAAGGCGTTCGAGTGGGCTCGCGCGAATGGCATCACGACCGCCGCCCTCGTCGGCGCAAAACGTGGGCGCATGGCGGACCTTGCGGACGAACTCATCGTCATCGACGAAACGCACTACGGCCGCGTCGAAGACACGCAGATGCACATCCTTCACATGCTCTGCTACGCCTTTGTGGAAATGCCGGAGATCGCGAGCTAGACGAGTTTAAATCGCGCTAGATCCTGCGAATCGACCACGCCGATCGGTCGCCCGTCCTCGTCCAATACCACCAAGTCGTCGATGCGGTGATGCTCGAGGATATGCAGCACCTCGATCGCCAGCTTCTCCCCACCGATCGAGATCGGCTGCCGCGTCATGAATTCGCCGACGGTCTTTTCCAAAAGATCGGCATGCGTCTGGAAATGGCGGCCAAAATCTCCGTGCGTGAAGATTCCCTCAAGACGGCCGGTCTCATCCACGATCACCGCCGCTCCCGTGCGCGCCTTTGCCATCGCGTGCAGGACATCGCGCACGACGGCGCAGGCACGCACCCGCGCCATCTGCTCATCCCCGCGCATGATTTGGCGGACCTTCAGCAGGAGCGAGCGGCCGAGTGTGCCGCCTGGGTGGAACCGCGCGAAATCGTCCTTCGTAAATCCCCGCGCCTCCAGCAGCACCATCGCCAGCGCATCGCCGAGCACGAGCATCACCGTCGTCGACGATGTCGGGGCGAGATTCAGCGGACACGCCTCCTGCTCGACCGAAACATCGAGGTGCACCTGGCTCTGCTGCGCAAGGAGCGACTTTGGGTTCCCCGTCATCGAAACGATCTTCACGTCGAAGCGAGCCAGCGCCGGCACGATGTTCATGAGTTCATCCGTCTCCCCGCTGTAGCTCAGCGCCAGCACCACGTCGCCATCCGCGACCACACCCAGGTCGCCATGCAGCGCATTGAGGGAATTCAGCACCACCGCGGGCGAGCCCGTGCTCGTCAAGGTCGCCGCGATTTTCTCGCCGATATGCCCGGACTTTCCGACGCCGCAGACCACGATCTTCCCGCGGTTTTCCACGCACGGCAAAATCGTCTTCACCGCCTGAGCGAACGAATCGTCGAGCCGGGCCAGCAGGCGCTGCACTTCGGCGAGTTCGAGCGCGATGACGCGACGGGCTTGTTCAAGATATTCCATGCGGGGCGATCGTAGGCAAAACGTGCCGCGCGGCTAGTGTTCTCTAGCTTCGTGCTCCCGCAGTTCCTCCAACAACCCCTCCAGCCGGTCCAGGACCAAGGCCTCATCCCGCCCCGTCGCTTCCAGCACGACTCGCTCCCCACAATCCAGATTGGCCGTCAGGACTTCGATGATGCTCGCGCCGGAGTAGGTCGCGCCGTTCTTGTGGATCACGACCTCGGAATCGAACTCCTGCACGGCACGCACGAATTCCGCCGCGGGCCGCGCGTGCAAACCCAACTCATTCATAATTTCGACTTCTCGACGCATGGATGCCGCAACATAAAGTGCCCGGTGCCCGCCTCAAGTGACGTTTCCCCAACTCCACCCGTCGCCGCGCAGTACGTTGTCACGTTCCTGAAGCCCGAAATGCTTCACGTGTACCGGCAAATCACTGCGCTCCGCGATTTTCGCCCGGTCGTCTTTTGTCAAAAGCGCGAGAACGCCGCGCAATTTCCCATCGACGAAATCGTGCAGCATCCGAAGCCGCTCACTCACCCGCTCCGGAGGCTTTGGCAAAAGCAACTGCTCGGGCGGCCGATCACGATTTATCGATCCGAAGCACGTCGGATCGCCGCGGATTTGAAGCGCGTGAACGCGCACGTTGTCCACGTGTATTTCGGGCACATCGGCGTGCATCTGCTCCCCTTCCTGGAAATCGCCGACCTGCCGGTGATCGTGAGTTTCCACGGGGCGGACGCACAGGTGGAGCTAAACAAACCCGCACATCTCGACGCCACCCGGCGAATGCTCGCGCTCTGCGCCCGCGTGCTTGTGCGCTCGGAATCCATCGCCGAACGACTTCGGGCCATCGGATGCGATGCGGCAAAAATTCGTGTTCATCGGACCGGCATCCCGCTCGATCAACTCCAGTTTACCGAGCGAATAGCGCCAGCCGATGGAGCGTGGCGTTGCGTCCAGGCCTGCCGCCTTATCGCGAAAAAGGGCCTCGCGACCAGCGTTCGCGCGTTCGCCGCGTTCGCGAAAGAATTCCCGTCTGCGACCTTCACGATTGCGGGCGAAGGTCCCCAATTGGACGAAGTGCGGACGCTGGCCCGCAATCTCGGCGTCGGAAGGCAGCTATTCTTCACAGGCTTTCTATCGCAAGCGAAGCTCCATGCCTTATACGCGGGGTCTCACCTTTTCCTCCACCCGAGCGAACTTGCCGAAAACGGAGACCAAGAGGGCGTTCCAAACGCGATGCTCGAAGCGATGGCCACCGGGATGCCCGTCGTCGCCACACATCATGGCGGCATCCCCGAGGCCGTCGAGGAAGGCGTGAGCGGACTGCTGGTCGCCGAGCGGGACCATGCCGCTCTTGCCGAGTCCATGATCGGTCTTGCCCGTGCACCGGAGCGCTTCGCCGCGATGAGCACGGCGGCACACCTCCGGGTGATGACTCGGTTCGAGCTCTCCGCCCAAACGCGACGGCTCGAAGATTACTACCGGGAAGCCATCGCCTCGAAACGCTAATCTTCCGCGGGCGGCTCGACGCTCGGTGCCACGGCTGTGGCGGTCATCTTTTTCAGCACCGGCACCTGCTCCACGAGCTTGGAAAAACTGATGCCCGTCAAACTTTCCAAGATTGGCGGAAGCTGGCTCATGATCTGAGTCACATCCGCCGTCACCTTGCTGGCGCCTCCGCCGCTGTCGCCGCTGTTGATGACGATCATCTTCTCCATCTTCGAAAGAGGCTCGCTCACCCTGCCTGCGACCTCGGGCAGGATCCGCACGATCATCTCGATCACGGCCGCCTGATTGTATTCCTTGTACGACTCCGCTTTCAGCCGCATGGCCTCCGCCGTCGCCGCGCCCTGCGCCTCGATGATCGCGGCTTCCGCGAGACCGCGCGCCTTGTTCGCCTCAGCTTCGGCAAGGCCCGTCGCCTTGGCGACATCGGCCGCCGCAAATCCTTTCGCCTTCGATGCCGCCGCCGCACCCGCGGCCTCCGTTTCGAGTTGAAACTTCGTAGCATTCGCCAACGTCTCCACCCGATACCGCTCAGCGTCGGCAGGCTTTTGCACCAACGCCTCGAGTTCGCGCTGCTTGCGCAGGATTTCCTGCTGCTGCAGCTCGATTTGCTTCTGCTTCTCGACGATGGACACCTGCATTTCCTCGGCCTTCACGAGCTGCCCGGTCTTGTACTTTTGAAGGTCGTATGCGAGGTCCGCCTCCGCCTTCTTCTGGTTCACGGTGGCGGTGTATTGCGCCAGGTTGCTCTGGTAGTCGCGCTGCGCTTCGGCGATCCGCGTGTCGGCCACAAATTTCGCCTCCTGCCCGGCCTGCTGCGCTTGCGAACTTTTGATCATCGCATCCCGGTCCGCCTCGGCCTGCGCGATCTGCGCGTCGCGTTTCACCTGCGCGATCCGGGGTTTACCGAGCGCTTCGAGGTAACCCTGCCCATCCTTGATGTCGCGGATGGTGAAGCTGACAATTCCGAGGCCCATGTTTGCCATGTCGCCCGCCGCGACCTCCTGCACCTTCTGCGCGAACTGATCGCGGTTTTGGTAAATATCCTCGACGGTCATCGTCCCGAGGATCGCCCGGAGATGGCCTTCGAGCGTCTGCATTGCGATATTCTTAATGTCGTCCGTGCGTTTGCTCAGGAACTGTTCCGCCGCCGTCGCGATCGAGACGTCATCGCCCTTGACCTTGATCTGCGCGACCCCATCGCAACGAACCGGCACGCCTTTGCTCGTGTAAACTTCCGGCGTCTGAACATCGATCGTCAGAAGCTCGAGCGAGAGCACATCGGATTTTTCGACGACTGGAAAAATGAATGTGCCGCCACCTTTGACGATACGGAAGCCCCGCACCTGAGGCTGTCCCGCTCCGTCGGTAAATCGATATTTTCTCCCGGATACGACGAGCACTTCGTTCGGGCCGACCTTCGTGTAACGACTGGCCCAGACAGAGCCGAAGAGGAAGATGACGACGACAATCCCGACGACGGCAAGGCCGGCAAAACCGAAGCCGGAAATCAGGTCGGTGATCGCTGCGAAGGGGAGTGTGTTCATAAAGTGATGAGCGTCCGGCTGTGTCGATCGCTAGGATGCGCGCACGTAAAACTGGGAACCGCTTGTGCGGGTGATACTGACCGTGGCTCCCGAAGCGACCGATTGACCGTCTTCCGCCCGCGCCGGCGCCGTATAACGAGATCCGCCGTCCACATAGGCAATCTCGCCAACGCCATCGACCGGGATCGGCGTGATGACGGTGGCCGTCTTGCCAGCGAGTTGCGCGACGCGGGATTCGCTGGAACTCTGTGTTGCGCGAAATACCGCGCGAAACAGCACGAACACGAAAGTCGCCACCCCAAAGCCGCCGAGGGCCGCAAGCGGAGCGCTGACCCACGCACTCCGGGTTGCTTCGAACTTTCCAAAAATCATGCCCAAGCCCCCGAACGCCGTCACAAACGACGCGATCGTCGTCGGGCTGAGCGCCGAGAATCCCGGCATGTCGTGGCTTCCAAATCCGCCTTCCGCGTGGGCGTCACCGGGGCTGACGTGAGCGTCGGATCCTCCGCCAAATACGTGAGCGAACACCGCGCTGAGCACGGTAAACACGAGACCGACACCGAAGCAGATGAGATAAACGAGGAACAGATCCACGGGCGGAAATGGGAATTAACGGAGCTACGCGGGCATCAAAGCCGCGAGTGCAAGGTGCACGCAAGGAAAAGCCTACTCGGTTACCGCGGCTCAATCCTAAACGCGCCGCCAAAACCGGACCCGTAAAAACTGCCGCGCACGACGTTGTCGCGTTGCAAGAGGACCCCGCCGATGCGCGCCGACCCCAGCGCCGGGTGTATGATGCCGCCGGTGTATCGGCCGGTCGTTCTTGAAAAGCGCATCCGAAAACGGTCCCCGTTCGGATCGTCCACAAAAAGCCGTCCGAGCCTGGCGGAGAGGTCATGTCGGATGTCCGCATCTGGGGCCAATCCACCCAACGTCGCGAGGAGACGGGGCCGCGCGGGATTCGCGAACACAAACATCCCGTTGGCATCGAGCGGCCGCTGGAAGCGTGAACCGCGCACGATCGATGTCGCGGTGAAGCCTTCGCTCGGACGGGTCCATGCGAACTCGCCGTCGATCGCTTCGGCACCCGCCGATCCTGAAAGCTGGAGGGTTCCCGAGAGCCATTGGGTAGGTTTGCGCCGCCGGAGGATGTAAGTCGGGATTGAACCGTCCGGATAGACCAGCGCCGCCGCGACGAAGGAAGAACCATCCGCAAACGCTCCACCAAATCGAAGGTGTCCGTCGTTGCTGCCCTTGATGATCGCCCACCCATCGCCACGAGGCATCGTTTCCAATCCCGAATCCCCGACCACCAGCGTGAACCGCGCGCCGCTGCCGAATGGACGCGATCCTGCGTCGTAGAGCACACCGCCCACGTCGATCTCCCAAGTGTTGATTCCGTCGGTCAGCGCACCAGTCACGCGCGGCCCGCCGCTTGTGAGGCGAAGATCGAGCGTCAGCACCAAATCCGACGCGCGCTGCCGATGCTCGACCACGCGTGCGAATCCATCCGACCCGAAACGCCCCCGGAGGGCGTGGCGCTCGTCGCCGAGCATCACCGTCGCGGTGAATCCGCCGACACCTCCCATCACAAGATCGATCCGCCCGGCGAGACCCGACTGCCCGGTCAGCAGGTGCGAGTAGCTCCCCTTGAACGGCGCGAGCGGCATTTCGATCGTCACCGACGCGCTGGAAGTGCCGCCGAACTCGTCGTTGATCGTATATTGAAATTGATCGGCGCGGAGCCCCTGGACTCCCGGCGAATAAGTCACCATGTTCCCCGAAAAGCTCGTCCTGCCGAATGCTCCGGACGCCACCGAGTCGATCACCAACGCGTCGCCGTCGGGATCAACGTCATTCGCAACCGGCAGGACGTTAAACGGCGCATTTCCAGGCGCGGTGAACCGGTCATTCATCGCGATCGGAGCCGTATCCAGCGTCGCAAAAGTGAGGTCGTCGGTCGTGATCGTACCCTCCACGTTCATCGCCCTGATGCGATAATGGTAGGTCGTGTGCGCGGCCAGATTCGGCAGGGCAACCGATACCGGAATGCTCGCGCCGCCGGAGCCGATCGAAAGCGGCGGCGTTTGCCGGTCGTAGGTCTCGCTAACACCGAAGTCGATCACCACATCGGTCGCGGCGTAGTTGGGGGAGACGGTTCCGCTGACCGTCGCGCCATGCACGGCGAGCGTCGTGGCGCCATCCGATCTGGTGATGGTCGGCCCGCGCGGCGCCCCAAAGACGGCTTCGATTCCGCGCCGGAAATAATCAGTGTATTGAGGCGTATCGTTCAGGAATCCGAACATCAGGCTTCGACCCGACGGCCCGCGCACAACCGCCGCATCGCCATTGGAAAACTGAGCGGCCACGGTGCTGCCGGGGAGCGCCGTGAGTCCGGTCGATAGTTGATACCAACCGGTGTTGCGCAACGTCAGCGGTTCGCGCACCAGCGTGTTGCCCGGCTGCAAATCCACCAGCGTTGTCTGCCGTTCATTGGCGCGACCGGTAAATCCAGCGCCGAACCCTGCCGCGAGCGATGCATTTTGGGACCAGTCCGCGTAAAAGGCGCGCCCACCGCCAGCCACGAACGCACTCAACGCCTGAATCGCCTCGGCGTAATCCGAGGCGGCCCGATTTTGCACAAAGAAGATGCCCATCTCGTAGTTTCCGGATTGGATTTTCGTCTGAAAATCCGCGGCACCGCTCGCGATGGTGACGGTGTGATTCAACGACGCAAGCGCCGCCGCGAGCCGATCGACGCCGATCGGATCATCGCGAAAATACAGGACGTTCGCAGCTCGCAGCGGTGCCAGCGCGGCGAGGAGATAGAGCAATGCGAAACGGAGCGCGCTCATTTGGTGATCGTGAAAAAATCCCGGATCACGCCCTGATTGTTCATCATCCTCACGTCCATCCGACCGCGGTCGACATCGATGATCAGCGATCCGAGTTCGGCATACTGCGTAAACATCGCCGGATGCGCGTAAACGAAACCGAGCTTCCCGCCATTGCCCGCAACGACGTACACCGCACCGGAATGCGGCGCGGACGCCTTTGCATACGCGCCGGTGATCGTCGGCCCGACGGTGGTCGCCTGCCCGCTCCCGCCGTCGATTTTCATCGCCTCGGTAAATGTCGTCGACACGCCGTAATGACCATCGATCAGGAACGTGCGCTCGTATCCGTGGCTGTGTCCGGCGAGCACGAGATCGACGTTATGCGCTTCGAGGATCGGCACCACGAACGCCCGCATTTCCACCAGTTCTCCCTCGTCGTCCGAGTTGTGCGTGCCGTGGCTGTAGGCCGGGTGATGCCAGAACGCCACGACCCACTTTTGAACCGTCGATTCCAAATCCGCCTCCAGCCATGTCAGCATCGGGCTTCCCGGCCTGCGGTCCGAAAGCATCGAGTCCAGGCACACGAAGTGGATGTTCGCGCAATCGAACGAATAATAGCGCTCCGTGCCCGATGGAACGCCGCCTGCCTCGCCTCCGCGCGGGAGCGTGAAGTTATCGAAATACGGCATCCCGTTGTTCGTGATCGCTTCGTGATTGCCGATCGTCGTCCAGAGGCGCGTGTGCGGGAGCAGCCGGCGATAAGTCTGGAAGACGGCGCGCTGGAACTCGCCGTCCGTACCGGTTTCATACGCGTTGTCGCCGAGCATCAGCCAGACGTCGTTCTGGGCGAATTCCGGTGACTGCAAATAGGCGTTCAGCACCGACTCCGCACGCCCCGAGCCGTCCCCGCCCGTTCCACTATCGCCCAGCACCCACACGCGCACGGGTTGCACCGTGCCAGCCGTCGGCAGCGTGCGAAACCAATGCTCATTATTCGGCCCGGCAAGATCCGACACGCCATCGCCAATCGCATAAAGAAAAGCCGTATCCGGCGGCAACCCTTCGATCCGCAGCTCGTGTTCCGTCGTCAGCGCGGCGTCGCTCACGGCGGAGGTCAGCGCGTCGATCTTCAGCCCATACCGGACCCGCCCGGCCGTCGGCACATCGGTCCGCCAACGGATCGTGATCGCGGTGGGCGTCGCGTTTTGGAGATACGGTCCACGGGACACGACTGCGGCCTCCGCGCTGATCTGGAGAGCGCCAGCGGCTGCGAGCAGGAAGAGTCTGAGTGCGCGGTTCATCATTTCCCCGTAGCGAGGCGCGCCAGTCCGGCGTCGATGGATTTGGAAAGCTCGTCCATCGCCGTGGTGGCGCGACGTTCGGGAGGCACACCGTCGAGGGCGGCGCGTGCGGCCACAAACGACTCAAGGGCGAGACCCGTCCGCCCCGCCTTTTCCAAGATCTCGCCGCGACGCGACAACCAGCGTTCCTTGCGAGGTGTGCCCTGCATCGCCAGTCCGATCCGCGCGAGCGCGGAATCCGTTCGGCCCGCACGAACATCGAGATCGATCGCGGGAACGAGCAGCGTCACCAACGGCCCGAGTCGGGCGACCCCGTCATCGAGCGCCCGAATCGCGTCGGGCGATTTACCAGCCCTGACGAGTGCAGCGGAACGTTCGATGTAGAGCGACGGATCGGGCTGGCGGCTCGCCGCGATGGCGCGCGCGAAATCGTCCGCCGCGGCCTGCCACTCCGACATTTCCACCAACACCCGAGCCCGGGCTGCCAGCCCCGGCGCATCTTCAGGTCGGCCATTGAGAAATCGGTCGAGCGCCGCCTTCGACTCTGCCGGCCTGCTGGCCCGCGCAAGCATCGCGCCACGGGCGAGGTCCACCACCACCAGCTTCCCATCCAGCGCCAGCGCACGGTCAAAATCCGCGCCGGCTGAATCCCAATTCTGGTCCGCCGCATACAACTGGCCCCGCAGCAGCCGAAGCTGCGCGTCCCCAGGCTGGGTCTCGATCTGCCGCGTGAGGGCATCAATCGCCTCATGAACGTCGCCATGGCCGAGCGCCGGCAGCGGGGCAAATGCCACGACGACGGCGAGGAGTTCAGCGCTCATCGACCGGATTCGGGTCCGGATGGCATTGAGGAATTGGGGGGACACTTCTGAGATTCGTTTCTCTGCGGTTTTCCCAAGCTACGCACGAAGGGGCGGACGACAAGTCCCTGCGGCCACCGTCCGTCTATTTTCCAATCACCCCCCGCGCTTTCAACGCGGCCTCCAGCGCGGCGCGGTCCGTTCTCTCCGGATCGAAAAGCGCTCCGACGATGCCGTCCTTGAAGCGCGCTTCCGCCTGGACCACCCCGTCGATTTTGGCAATGCACTCGTACGCCGCGAGCGCGCACGCCTTGCAGTCGAGGACCGTGACGGGAATCTCGATGCGCGTGAGCCGATCCTTCGGCGCGGGATCAAGCGGGGCGATGCCCATCGTCTGATGGCTCGCGGCACGCAGCGCGTTGTTAAAACGCTCAACGATCTTCTCCGGCTTCACGTCCTTGAACGCGATCGCCGGATCATAGGCAAAGACCGCCTCCGCGTTCTCGAAATCCACGCTCGTCAATCTGACGCCGGGAACCTGCTCGAGAGCGGCGCGCAGATCGTTCTCGCGATCCCTCGAAAACAAACCGGTCACGCGGTGCGTCACGTTTTCCTCGCCAGCGAACGAAGTCGCGACGCTGAGCAATAGAACGAAAACAAATTTCATCGGGTCTGGAAAAGCGCGCTCTGGGCGAGTTCGAGGATCAGCGTCCGGATGCCGCCGCCTCGCTGCTGCGTGCGCGCGACGATCGCGGCGATTTCGTCCCGGTCGGTAAAGGCGAGGCCTCGTCCGGTGGCATAGACGGCGAGTTGTTGCGCGAGATTCCGGAGCAACCGCTCGGGATTCGCGGCGAGCAACGTCTCAAGTTCGCGAAGGTCGCCGAATTTCCGTCCGTCAGGCAGTTCGCCGCTCGGATCGACGGGTGGACCGAGCTTGAACGAGACGCCGATAAACGGGTCGATCGCCCCGCGTGGAGCCGGATCACCGTCGCCGATGGAACGGTAGCGCGCGCGGAAACCGCCGATGACATCGAAGTTCTCCAGCGCAAACCCGGCCGGATCGATCTTGGCATGGCAGCCCGCGCATGAGGCGTCCGACCGATGTTTGTCGAGTTGTTCGCGAATCGTGGTGGCACCCCGCACGTCGGGCTCCACGGCTGGGGTGTTCGCTGGCGGCGGCTCGGGCGGCTGCCCGAGGATTCGCGCCATCACGAATGCACCGCGCGGCACCGGCGAAGTCGTCGTGCCGTTCGCGGTCACTTTCAAAATCGCGGCCTGCGTGAGCAGTCCGCCGCGCGGGCAATCGGGCGGCAGCGCGACGCGGCGGATCGTCGCGCCTGTCACCCCCGGAATGCCGTAATGAGAAGCGAGTTTTTCATTCAACATCGCGAAGTCGGACCGCACGAGATGCGTGGCATCGAGATTCTTCTCGATCAACTCCCGGAAATACGCGCGCGTTTCCGCGACCATCGAGTCCTGCAAATAGGCGCTGAACTCCGGGTAGAGTTTTTTGTCCGGATCGTTCGACGCGATGGCGCGTAGTTTCAGCCATTGGCCGGTAAAGTCGTCGATGAAGCGCTGCGACTTTCGGTCCGCCAGCATTCGCTCCACTTCCCCGCGGAGCGCCGCGCGCAGACGACCCGTCTCGGCGAGATCCATCAGCCGCGCGTCGGGCGCCGAGTTCCAAAGGAAATACGACAGCCGCGAGGCAAGCGCGAAGTCGTCGAGCGTTCCAGCCGGCTCGACGTGATAGAGAAAATCCGGCGCGCACAGGGCGGCTCGATACGCCCAGCGCATCGCCGTCTCGAAACAATCGCCCGCCTTCAACCGCTCCTCCACGCGCGCCACATAATCCGCGCGCACGTCATCGGAAACCGGCCGCCGAAACGCCTTCGGGAGGAAGCTCGCGAGCAGCCGATCCGCGTCGACCATCGGCTGGCGGCTGTCCACGGTCCACATGCCCGTGTCCGGGTCGGGGCGATTTTTCCCGGCGCCGATCTGCCGCACTTTCGGACGCACCGGCGCGCGCACTCCGGGATGCGCGTCGTCCTTCCACTCCACCAGCGGCATCTCGCCAAAAAGCGCCCGATGCGCACGCGGAGGCCACACGTCATTGAGCGGGCCTTCGATGTCCAACCAATCGCATGCAATCCCGGGGCCGGTGAATGCCATCGCCCGGCCCTGGCGCGAGTAATTCACCACCGGCGCGAGCGATGCCGTGTTGAAGCCGATGATCTCGTTGATGTTCATCCACGTCGTCACCTCGTGCTCCAGGGACTGCATCGACGGCGCATCGTAGTATCCGAGGACAAAACTCGGATGCTGCCCGCCGCGGCCATCGCCCGTGAGTTGCACCACCGAGAGCCGCGCCGCCTCGGTTCCGCGCGCCGGCAGCACCGCGCCTTTGTCCCACTGGAAACTCCAGAGCGAAGTCCGCACCCGATACAGACCGGGATAAATCGTGACGTGCGCGGCGAAATAGGGGCTGAAGGATTCGTCCTCGTGTCGAAAAAGGCCGACCGTGCTGCCGCGCGCAAACGACCCCATGCGCTCGTGCGCGCCCTCGTCGATGTGGCTACCCGGCTCGCCCGCGGGCGGAAACTCCGGATCGGGCTGCTTGTCGCGCAGCAATACACCGTCGCCATTCATGACGATGTGCGCGACGAATCCGCCAGGCTGCACAAGCGAGAGCCGCTCCTTGCGGACGACCGGCGCCTGAGGCTGCGTGGCGATGGCGAGAGTGAGCGTCTTGTCTGCCGCCTCGACGTACTTCGCGACGTTGACGTGCGAGATGTCGAGCGCGTCGCTGTTGTTGTCGAATCCGTGAGCCGAGCCGTCCGGCGGAAGGTCGCCCGCGAGCGCCAGACCCGGCATTTCGAAAAGATCGCGCATCGTGTTTTCATACTCGCCGCGCGCCATCCGCCGGATGCCGGTCCGCCCGGACTCCTTGATTCTCGGAGCTTCCGCGGCGATGAGCGAATCGTGCAGCCACTTCGACACGGCTGCGATGTCATCGGCTGGCGGACGCTTTTTTTTCTTCGGCGGCATCTCACCCGCCTCGATGCGGTCATACACCTTCACCCACCGCGCGAAGTTCTCCGCGTTCGCAAAATTCGCCAAGTGCGCGGTGAGATCTAGCCCGCCCTTTTTCTCCGTCTCGTCGTGGCAATCGGCGCAGTAGTTTTCGATGAACGCGCCAATCGGCGGATCGGCCGCGAGCGCCGAGCATCCGATGGCGGCGAGAAAGACGACCTCGCGGAACAAGTGCATCGCCTTACGACTTCGCGCCCAGCCAGCGCACCGCGTTCTCCAACACGCGCAAAGGCTCGGCCTGTTGATAAACCGGGTAGGTCTCGTGACCCGGGCGGAAGTAGAAAACCCGGCCTTTGCCCACGAGCCAAACGCACCCGCTGCGGAAGTGCTCGCCCTTGTCCCAGCGCTCCTCAAAGACCACTGCGTCGGGCGTGGGAATGTGGAATGGCTCGCCATACATCTCGGTCTGTTGGATGTCCCATTTCGCCGGCAGCCCCTTCGCGATCGGATGCTCCGGCAGCAACGTGCTGACGTGCGACGGCGCCCCGTCCGCGCGCCACGCCGGGAAGACGCACTGAGGCAGGGTGAGCCGCCAAAGATCACCAACATGCGCGAGCGACGGCGTGAGCGGCGTGTCATTCTTCACGCCTTTGTAAATCGGGCTCTCATTCAGAAACTCCCACCGTGCAGACGCCCGCTCCGACTCGGGCACTTGCGCAAGCATGTCAGCCTTGGCGCGGTCCTGCATGAGGAGGACAAACGGCTTTGCCCAATGCGCCGAGTGCAGCGCGATGAAGCCGAGTTTCCCGTCGCGCACACGCGCCGCCACGCGCTCGGCGTTCGCATCCGTGAGCGCGGTGCTCTTCTTATGCGCCCACCAGATGAGCACGTCCGCGCCATCGAGCGCAGCCTCGCCGCAGCCCTGCTCGGGCGAGTCCAGATTGGCTGTCGTCACCGCGACGCCGGGGAGATTTCCCAAATGCGCGGCAATCGTCTCGCCCAGAAAACGATCTCCATAAGCCTGCTTCTGCTCCGGCTGCTGTTCGTCCCAGACGAGCACACGGATCGGATCAGCGGCCCGGATTCCGGCAGACATGCAAGCAAGGATGCCGAAGGTTTGAATGATTTTGGCGAGCCGTTTCACTTTCCGAAGCGCTCCAGCGCCCAATTCCGAAACACGCCCTGCGACTTGCCGCCCTCGCCGGGAAATCCGGCGTGCTGCACCATCCAGATGATCACGAGCCCCTTCGCTGTTCGGATTTCCATGTTCGTCGCTTCCGCGCCGCCGTGGCCGAACCAGTCCGAGCCGACCGCAAAACCCAATCCGTAACTGTCCTTCACTGACTCAGGCGTCTGGCGCTTCGTGAGTTCCTTGAACGCCTCTTCGCTGAGGTAGCGTTTACCCTTCAGTTCGCCGCCATTGAGGAGCATCTGGCAGAAAAGCGCGGTGTCCTGGGCGGTGGAAAACAACCCGCCGGCAGGCATCGGGAAGCGATGCGTGCGGTCGGTAAGGGGATAAATGAGCTGACCGATCGTGATCTCCTTGATGTCCGTTTTCGCATCATCGGGACGATACGATTTGGCGATGCGCGCCGCCTGTTCTTCCGTGGGCCAGAACGTCGTGTCCTTCATCCCGAGCGGATCGAACAGCCGCTTCTGCATGAAGTCCTCATACTTCATTCCGCTCACGACTTCGAGGATGCGCGCCGCCGTGTTGATGCCCGCGTTCGAGTATTGGTAATGCGTGCTGGGCTCCGTCTGCAGCGGCGTCTTCGCATAGCTTCGAACCGCGTCTGCGAGCGGCAAGCCGTCGAGCGTCGGCTTCTCGATCTCGGACGCAAACGGCAGCCCGCTCATGTGGCTGAGCACCTCGCGCACGGTGATCGGATGACC
Organism: Chthoniobacteraceae bacterium; assembly: GCA_043735935.1. Taxonomy (GTDB): domain Bacteria; phylum Verrucomicrobiota; class Verrucomicrobiia; order Chthoniobacterales; family Chthoniobacteraceae; genus JANLQB01. Next base: position 16,027 of record JAYTDO010000279.1, on the reverse strand, counting down.
CGGTTTGCGCAGCGCCGACGGGTCGGCACCCTTCTCCGCCACGAGCATCTGCCCATTGAACTCCGGAAGGTATTTCTCCACCGGATCGTCGAGTGCGATCTTCTTTTCATCCACGACCATCATCACCGCCGCGGCGGTCATGCCCTTCGACTGCGAGGCGATCCAAAACATCGCGTCCGGCTTCAACACCTTCCCTCCGGCGATGTCCGAAAAGCCAACCGCTTCCACGTCGAGCACCTTGTCCTTATCCGCGACCAACGCGACGGCACCGGCGAGTTCATGCCGATCCACGAACGGCTGGAGCAGCGGCGCGGCGGCTGGCGGCGTTTCGGCAAAGAGCGAACCGGACAGGGCGATGCTGGCGAAGAAAGAGAGAATGCCGTGCGGGAGTTTCATAGCTGGTGTGGTGGGCGGGGTTGTGGGGCTGATGATGTCCATGGAATGATGAGCGAGATGGAGAGAGAACGGCGTGGCTCACCGAAATCGTTGATTGTCATTTCTGCACAGGAAAGGACAGCACGAGCGCTTCGTTCTGCTTCCAGTCGAGGGTGAATTCGCGGCCTTTGCCCAGTTCCTTGGCGGCGCGTTCGTCGCGCAGGCCATTCACTTCGGCGCGAAATTGCAGCGTCACCGGGATCTTCGCCGTCTTCAGTCCTTCGGAGTTTCCGCCGCCGAGTGAATTGCCGGTGATCTCGGGATTCAAGCACACGAACACGACGGTGCGCGCCGGGCCTTTGGCGTCGGCGGGGCGCGACCAATACGTGATCTCGTAACCGTGCTCCGTCTCGCCCGCGCTCTTGATCCGCACCCACGGCGTCACGCCCGCGCTCGTGATGTGTCGCGTGAAAACCTCGCGCTTCTGCGCCGAGACCGCGCCAGCGACTCGGAAGGCGTTGTACCATTGCGGCGAGAGATTCATCAGCACGGCGGTGCCGCTTCCGAATTTGTGCGACTGGTTCACCGGCATCGCGCGCACGGCTTTGTGAAAGCCGCTCTCGTCACGGATGCTGGTGTTCTTGTTCGTCAGGAATTCCTCGTAAGTCTTCCATGAGTAGTTCGCGTCCTGGTCCACCTCGGCCCACAGTTTTTCACCGAAGACATCGCCAGCCTTCATCGCGGAGCTGTGCGCCACGCCGAACATGTCATCGAGCACACCGACCGCGCGCCCTTTCCCATGCTGATCCCAAACACCCGGCAGGTAGTCCGCGATGACGGTGCCGCCGCGCTGGCAGAAGGCTTTGATCTGCCGCGCCTCCGCATCGGAAAGGCACAGGCACGCAGGTAGGATCAGGACCTTGTATTCCGTCGGGATGCCCTTCTGGATCACATCCACGTAGCTCACGAAACTGTATTGCACGCCCGAATCGCGCAGCATGTTTTCCCATGCGTGGCGGACGTGCGCTGCCGCGGCGAGCCGCTCGTCGTTGTTGCGGTTCACCCACGTTTTGCCGTGCGCCTCTGCGTCCATGATCCAGCCGAGCTGGATGGACGGATGGCTGTAGTAAATGGCGACGCCATCGTGCAGCCACTCCGCGCCGCTCATCAGCGGCCCGATCTTTTTTCCCGCCTCCAGATAGGCCGGCGCCACCTCTTCGTGCCACGGCTTCGGCGTCTTGCCGTCGAACCATTTCTCCACCCAGCCGATGTGTCCGCGATTCCCGTGCGCGAGGTAATACCAAGTCTGCCAGACGGTGTCGTCCACCGACTTGTGGAAGAGGCTCGTCACCGCCGGGAGCGCGTTGCGCGGATTGAATGAGCGGATGATCGCCTGCGACGAGCCGAGATTGTAGGACTCGATGAATTGCAGCTTCCGCATGAGCCGCGCGTAGTCGTAACCACCGAACGCGTTCGGGCTCTGCCCGCCGACGAAGCCGCACGGCGTCGCCGGATCGAGCGCATTCGCATCCTCCACGAGTCCGCCGAGATAGTTCGCCCAAAGCGCGTCGTTGAAGGTCCATTGGTCCATCAATGGGCTCGCGTCGAAGTCATTCACCGTCCACTCCGCGAGCTTCGGGCGGATGTCGTCGTAGCTGACCCAGCGGTCGCGTTTCGGCGCAGCCGGGCCGTAGATCTGCGCGAGCCATTTTGGGAAAGCGGTCGCGTCATCCGTGATCTGCCACATCGTCGGGTGCACGAAGTGCCCCCACGACGGCTCGTCATCGAGCGCATACGCCCCGCGAAAAGGCGACGCCTTCACCGCACCGATGTTTTTCTTCAAATGCTCGCGCAGCTTCGCGCGGGTCGAGTCATTCAGCGGCACGGGCCGGATGCCGGTGCCATGCAGTTCCCCGAGATGCGGCTTCACGTTGTCGCCATCCCAAAGGTGCAGCAGCCCCTTGTCGGCCGTGTGATCCATATAAAAACGGAGTCCGAACTTGTTAATCCACTCCAGCCGTCCCGTTTTCGATCCCTCTGCCGCGATGTCATCCCGGTCGATGAAAGCGCCGTTGTATCCATGCTCCACGCTCCACCGGCCGGAGTCGTCCGTGTAGCCGATGTGCCACTGGTAAGTCCACGGCATGAAGGTCCAACTCGGAAACGCCTTCAGCGCCCAGGTCTTGTCCTGTTTCACGGCGCGGAAGTCTTCCGAGGTGCGGACGTATTGCTCGTAAGGATCTGGCTCCGCTGCGCGTCCCAGGATCGCGGAGCAAAGGATCAAGGCCGCGGTGACGGTGAGCGCGAACGCTGTGCGTGAATTCATATTGTAAGAAAACGAAGATCTTTCATCGCCCTGATCGGCATCGAGGTCCCAGCCACGCCCCTCACACGAGTTCGAGCCCGCGCATCGTTCCCTTCGACGTCGCGAATGAATCAGCGTCGATTCCCAGCCGCTGGAGCATCGAGACATAAAGATTCGCCAGCGGATAGTTATTCTCCTTGTCGAAGGCGAGATGCTGCCCGTGCTTAAAGCCACCACCCGCCAGCAACACCGGCAGGTTCACATTGCTGTGAGAATTCGCGCTGCCCATCGGCGTTCCGTAAAGGACCGTGGTGCGGTCGAGCAGCGATTCGCCTTCCTCCCGCGACGCGGACAGCGCGGTGAGGAATCCGCCAAGGGCGGCGAATTGCGCCTCCTCCTTCGCTCGCAATTCCGCAATGACCTCGGGCCGCCCGCCGTGATGGGTGATGTTGTGGATGACCGTCGTGTCGATGAAGAGCGAGATGACGCGCGTGCTGTCCGTCTCGATCGCCAGTTTCATCACGTCGAACATCAACCGCGTCTTCGCGACGAACTCGCGAGCATCGTCGATGTCATCCGGCGGCTGGACGGCGACGACGGGTTTCGGGCGATGCTCCCATTCCTCGGAACTGTGCAGGCGGCTTTCCAGCTCACGCACGGAGGTGAAATACTCGTCCATTCGCGACTGGTCAGCCTTGGAGAGCGAGCGGTTGAGGCGGCGCGATTCTTCTCCGACGAAATCGAGCATCGAGCGCCCCTGCCTGATCGCCTCGACGTTCGCCGCGACCTCCTCCGGTTTGCCCTGCACGAAGAGCTTTTGAAACAACTTCTTCGGGCTGCGCTCAGCCGGGATCGGCGCGCCGCTGCGAGTGTAGCTGAGCGTTCCGCCTTCGCTCGACATCGCGAGCACCAGCGACGGATAGCGCGTCCGGTTGCCGATCTGCTCCGCGGCGAACTGATCGAGCGAAATCCAGTTTCGAAACCCTCCGCGCTCGGGATGCGGCGTGCCCGTGGCGAAACACCGCTCCGCCGCATGCCCACCGGTGACGCCCGGATGGCTCACGCCCGAAAAGACCGTGAGCTGATCCCGATGCGCCGCGAGCTTTTCCAAATACGGCGTCAGCGCGAAATCGCGGCCCGCATTTTCGGGAAAAAAGAACTGCGGCATGATGCCCATGTTCGTCTCGATGCAGACCATGCGCCGCGGCTTCGCGACCTCCGCCGCGGTGGCCATTCGCGGCAGCATCGCTTCGAGAAATGGCAGCGCAAGCGTGACGCCCGCTCCGCGCAGGAACGTGCGGCGATTCATCGGCAACATGGGAGAGACATCAGGCATCTGCGGAGTGGCTGGAGTTTGTATATGCTCAGGGACGCGAACGGCGGTGGTTTTCATCGAAGCGCCTGCCATCTATGACCCGTCAAGTGATTCGCCAATAGGCTCGGAATTTCAGTCTCACCGATTTCCAGGAGCCAACGGGTGCAACAAACGGCCATTGACTCGTAACGGGAATTGGAGGACGTGCAGAACGAAGATCGTAATCCCCCTAAATTATGGCCCGGCAAATATTTACAGTGAGCCTCGCCTTACTGTCGACCTTCAGTATCGCACTCGGGCACGGTGATTTGCTTGAGGCCATATCCGCCGTGACGAACGCCATCGCGAAAGCCCCTGGCGATGCCCAACTCGTTCTCCGGCGCGCCGAATTTCACCGGATGCACGAGGATTGGCCTGCCGCCGAAGCCGACTATGCGCGGGCGCGCCGACTCCAGCCCGACTTGGAGGAAGTTGCTTTCGGCCTCGCGCAGATGCGAATCGCGCAACACCGGGAAAAGAGCGCGCTAACCCTGCTCAACGACTTTCTCGTGAAACGGCCGGAGCACCCTGAAGGACGCGCGTTGCGGGCCGTCATTTTGGAAAAACGCGGGAACTGGAAAGGAGCCGATGCGGACCTCGCGATCGCCGTGGCATCTTCACCGGAACCGCATCTTGCAACGGCACGGGCGCAGCTCCTGGAAAGGCACGGGCGTCCGGAAGCGGCCGTGAGTTGTCTCGACGACGCAAGCCGCGCACGCGGCCGCGTGCCCGTGTTGGAACAGCACGCGCTGGAAATCGAGGAGCGCGCCGGGCTCGCGGACGCCGCGCTGCGCCGGGTGGATGACTTCATCACGCGCGAGCCGCGGCCAGACATCTGGCTCGTGCGGAAGGCGCGAATTCTCGAAAGAGCCGGGCGCGCCAGCGACGCACGCGAAGCCTGGCAGCGAGCCGGCGCGGCTTTTGAACGAGTGCCAGCCGACAAACGCGCCTCGAAACTCAATCGGGCATTGTCCGCGGAAATCGAGGCCTCGTCGTTCCGATGAAAACCGTAAATCTTTTCGTCTGCTGCGTGTTCCTCCACCTCGCGGCCGCATTGCACGCGCAGTCTACCACGCTGCTCCCCTACCACTCGATCTGGCGCTATCTCGACGACGGAAGCGATCAAGGCGCCGCGTGGCGAACGCCTGCGTTTGACGACGCCTCGTGGCAGTCCGGCCCGGGCCAACTCGGCTACGGCGACGGCGACGAGGCGACCGTGACCGGGTACATCGATACGGACCCCGTCACCGCCGGCACTCAGAAAAACGCGACGACGTATTTTCGCACGACCGTCAACGTCCCGAACCCGGGTGCGTTCATTTCGATTCGCCTTTCGATTCTGTATGACGACGCGGCTGCGGTCTTCATCAACGGCACCCAGGTCGCGCGCACTGCGAATCTTGCACCAGCCGCTGCCTACGACGACTTCGCGACCTCGGCGAGCGGAGACAACCAAACCCAAACCTGGATATTGCCGACGAGCGCGCTTGCGGTGGGGGCCAATACAATTGCCGTTGAGATCCATCAAGATTCCAACACGGGGTCAGACGTGAGCTTCGACCTCGAACTCGCCGGCGTGGGTGAAGTCGTCCGCGGGCCATATCTTCAAATGAACAACGCGTCCGGCGTGACCCTCCGCTGGAGGACGGACTCTCCTTGCGACAGCATCGTGAGGACCGGCCCGGATCAGGGCGCGCTCAATACCGCCACGACGGACGCGACCGTCACCACGGAACACGAGATGCGTGTGAACGGGCTGCTCCCCGACACGAAATATTTCTACTCAATCGGCTCGACCACCAACACATTCGTCGGCCCCGATGCGGATCTGTACTTCAAAACCGCGCCCGTCCCAGGGACTGATCGGCCAATGCGCGTCTGGCTTCTCGGCGACTCTGGAACGGCGAACGGAGGCCAGCGCGCTGTCCGCGACGCCTACTACGGGAGCCCGACCTACAAATTCAACGACCTGGTCTTGCTCCTCGGCGACAACGCCTACAACACCGGCACGGATGCCGAATATCAAAGCGCCCTCTTTGATATGTATCCGGCGGTCCTCCGGCAAAGCCCGGTATGGTCGTGCCTCGGAAATCACGAGACGGCGCAGGTCCGGACCGGCGTTTATCCCGGCGTGCCCTATTTCGACATCTTCACGTTTCCCACTGCGGCCGAGTGTGGCGGCTATGCCTCAGGCACGGAGCGCTATTTTTCTTGGGACTTCGGAAACATCCACTTCATCAGCCTCGACGTGCAGACCAACAATGCGACGCTGCGGGCGGACATGCTCGCGTGGCTCGATAACGACCTCGCCGCCAATACGCGCCGCTGGACGATCGCAGTCTGGCATCATCCGCCCTACACGAGAGGCAGTCACAATTCCGACACCGAATCTCAGCCGACGTGGGCCCGCGAGAACCTCGTGCCCCGACTCGAGGACGCCGGCGTGGATCTCGTCCTCACCGGCCACAGCCATTGCTACGAACGGTCGTGGTTCATCGACGGATTCCACACCACACCGACACTCATCACCAACGGCACCTTGATCGACTCCGGCAATGGTCGCGCCGACTCGGGCGGGATTTACGGGAAGGACTACGGCGCCCACCGCGGCGCGGTCTACATCGTGGCCGGCAGTTCGGGACAAGCCACAAACTGGACCAGCGGCAGTACCGCAAGATTCAACCCGAATCCGCATCCGGTGATGTACCTCTCCGAACTCGATCTGGGCTCCGTGATTCTGGACATCAGCGCAAATCGCCTCGACGCGAAGTTCATCAACGGCGCCGGCGTCGTTGACGACTATTTTACCATCGAAAAAGGCCCCCTCGTCACCGTCAGCACACCGGTTCCGAATGCGGCGGAATACGGACCCGTCTCCGGACAAATCACCCTCACCCGCAGTGGCTCCACGGCAAATCCGCTGAGCGTGCAGGCGAGCATCGGAGGCACCGCTCTCCAGTCGCGCTACGTGCCGATCTTCGCTCCGGTCACGATCCCCGTCGGCGCAGCGTCGCGGACGGTAAATATCACACCGCAGCCAGACTCGATCGCGCAGGGAGCCCAAACCGTGACGCTCGCGAGCAGTGCAAACATCGAATACCGACTCGGCGCAGTGACCAGCGGCGTGGTGACCATCACCGACACCCCAGCGGTCGCGCCACCGATTGCGACGTGGCACCTCTCGAAATTCGGCATCGACGCCAACAATGAGTCCATCCGCGGCGACAACGCCGATCCCGATTTCGACGGCACCGTGAACCTGCTCGAATACGCGCTCGGCCTCGAACCGCTCATCCCCTCGCCCGACAGCTTACCCGTCGCGGATGCGTCTGGAACCTATCTCACGCTCAGCGTGCAAAAAAACCTCGCCGCCACGGACGTCATTTTCAGCGTGCAGGTCAACGATGACCTCACCAACGCGACTGGCTGGAGTTCATCCGGCACCACGATTTTGCAAGACACCCCGACGTTTCTGGAAGTCCGCGACAACGTTCCCGTCAGCGGCTCACAGCAACGCTTCATCCACCTCCAGGTGTCACGTCCGTAATTGAAGCGGCCGATTGGGCCGCTGAATGAAAACGCCGGAAGACGTCATCACGGGCTGGAGGGCGCTCACCGAAGCGGCTTCCCCACTGAACCAAAAAAAATGTGGCAGCCGATGCCATCGGTTCGAGGGGATGCCACCGGCCGACCAGCCAGCACGGCTTCGATCGCATCGCGCAGTTCGCGGCGCGTAGGTTGCGGACGGCGCTTGCCGAAATCGGCGAAAATGTCGTCGATTCGCCCTCGGTACAGTACCAGTCCCGACGGCGCCAGCAGCACGGCCTGGGGCGTCATTTCCGCGCCGACACGCCGCGCGAGGCGAAGGTCGGAATCGATGATGGCAGGACATCCGAATGCAAACTCGCGCGAATGCCGCGCGGCGGCGGCGGCGGAAAGATCGCTCTCGGCGTAGACGACGCGGAAGGAGACGCCCAACGGAGTAAACTCCCTGCACATCCGCGCGATTTCCGGGGCGTAGGCATTCGAAATCGGGCATTCGTGCGCGATGAAAATCAGCGCGAGCGCCTTGCATTCCTCACGCCCCGGCAGCGGCGCCTGCTTTCCATCCACGCCGTGGTAAAGCTCGATCCCAACACCGGCCTCGGCGCCCATCGGGATCAACGCCAATGCGATGCAGGCACACGCCGCCCGCAGGCCGATGATCGGAAGAGGAGATGGAAACGAAGACATGCCGGGCGCCGCAATGGCTGACTTTAGCCGCAAAGGCGCGACTCGTACGCGTCCAATTTCATTCGCTTACTTCAGCCGCGGAATTCGGTACATGACGATCTTCGACTTAAAGTCGTCCTCAAGAAGCACGACGTATTCGCCGTTCGCCCGGCGATGAGCCGTGAGCGTTTCACGGATGTCCTGCAACCCGACTTCACCGACCTCCTCGCCCGGTTCGACGTGGCCGACGGCGCTTCCATCGCTCGCGCGGAAAACCTCCACGCGCCCCGTCGTCACGCCGTCCTTCTTCGATGCGCCTGTGTAAGGCACGAAAACGAAATTCCCAGCGAGGTCGAATCCCATCGGCTCACAAGATTCGTGACCGCTCGATCCCCGCGCATATGGCAGCGTCACGCGCCAGATCATCTTCCGCTCGCCGCGCAGCCAGCCGTCGTATCTCGCGAGCACGGGGCCCATCGGTTTCCAATGCTGGTTTCTGTCTTCGGCGCTCGTGCCGCCGACGTAGAGCGTGTCGGTGGCCGAGTCGTAACGGAGACGCTTCACTTCGCGAAAACCGTCCGGATTCGGAAAGACCTGCATCTTCGCAAAATCCCAGATCGGATTCCCGCGCGCATCGAGGCCCTGGGATGGAAAGTAACGCACACCCTTCGAATCTGTCGCGAGCCAGACGCCCCCCGCGCGGTCCGCCCACCACCCTTGCGCGCTCGGCGCATCGCCACCGCCGTTCGAGGTAAACTCGTCCGCGTCGAACGCTCCGTTGCCGTTCGCATCGCGCCAGATCCACTCGCCCTTGTCCGGTTGATTCGGAGGCCATCCATCCTTTTCGGGAATGTGTTTCTTCGCGAAAAGGCCGGCCGGGATCGCGACCTCGCCGTCCGACTTTGGCGAAAAGCGGTACACCTGCAGACGCTCTCCATTCATGTCGTTCACAAACAGCACACGCTGCCCGCCAATGCGCCGCACCCACGCTCCCGCCGACCAAATATGCAGCCGCGGGTCCTGCGGGTATTTGAAACGCCCGATCGTATCGCCCGCGTAGCTCCACTCGCGTCCCGGCGCTTTTGCGTAGTCCAAGCGGAAGTGTTCCTCTTTCGTAAAAACATCGGTGTCGCTCGCGGTATCCACATCTCCCATGTCCACGAAGGTCAGCCCAAAAAGCCGCCAGTTCAGCGCCCCGTCGGCGAGGCGATAGCTTTCCAGCACCGTGCCGCCACCGCCGCTCTGTGCATCGTGCGCCACGGCCAGATTTCCTTTCGCGTCCACGCCAAGCGCGGTGACGTGATTCAGCTTCCGGTCGCCGAACTCCCCCGGCACGCTGCTCGCGATTCCGCCGCGTTCACCAAACGCGCCGATCTCGCCAAGCGCTCCGTCTTTCACCGAGAAAATGCGGACCTGCTGCGCGGGGCCGTCGTCCGCCACGAGCACGCGGCCGTCGTTCGCAAAACAAAACGCCAACGGCACCGCGTCCGGCGCAAACGTGAACGCCTTCCCCTGCTCCTCGCCCTTTGCGTTGAAGCGGACGAACCGCGCCGGCACCGTGTTCGTCTTGCGCTCCAGCAACCAAACCGTTCCCTCGCGATCCAACGCGAGCGGTCCCGCACGGTTGATCTTCCAGCCCCCGACTCGCGCCATCGTTTCCGCGTCGTACACCTTCAACTCCGTCGCAGATGGATCGGCAACGTAGACGCGCGTCTCATCCGCGCAGATACCGGGAAGCGTATCCTTCGATTGATCCGGCACCTCGGCCACGACGACAAACGCCGACTTCAGCGAATCTCCCTTACCTCCCTTGCCTCCTTCAAACGGCGCCCCCTTCGCGATGTCGGCCCGGGTGCGGCGCGAAAGGCCGAGCCACTTCGATCCCTTCGGCGGCCACGTCTCCGGACCTTTCAGACCGCCGCCCTCATTCTCGACCGCGGCCCCGAGGTAAACGTATCGCGAGTTTGCCGCCACGGCTTCCCCGCCCTGGTTGCCCCAGCCGTGCGTGTGCAACGCGTAGCGGATCAGTTCGCCATCGCGGTATTCACCGGCGTTTCCGCCCGCCTCATCCCATTCGACGTTGGTGAAAATCGTGCCATCCGGCGTGACGGCCATCGCATGAATATCCTGCTGCACCCACTTCTTCGCGCCGCCGTAGCTGTTGCCGATCCACGATGTCACCGCCTCGATCCGCGGGCTGGTGAAATCCTGTGCGTGGACGATCAGGGAGAGAAGCGCCGTAGCGGTGAATATGAAGAACGTCTGCATTCGGCGAGAGGATGGTATTGGAGAATCAGCTACCGAAACAGACCGCCTCGGCGTGTTGGTCGAGCTTGTGGACTTCCTTCCATTCGACTCCGTCGCTCGACCTCAGCAGGCGGCCCTTCCATTGCGTGCCGATGTAAATTCCCTGACCGAATGCGGCGGTGAGCGGCGCGTTCTGGTTCGGCTGCCGCGTCCACTTAACGCCATCACCGGAAAAGTAAGTCGCGCCGAAACCGACGGCTGCGAATCTTTCGCCCGTCCAGATGATCGTGTTGAGGTGTTCGCCTTCCGCACCCCGCTCCGGCGCACTCCACGACAGGCCGTCATCGCTGCTCATCCGGAGTCCGTGCAGGCCGACGCCCACGAATTTTCCTGCGCCAAACGCGATGTCGGCGAGCGTGTCGATCGGCTTCGCTTCGGCGGCATCCTGCCAAGTCGTTCCCCCATCCGACGAAGTCGCGCGCCGCCCGCGATCACCGACTCCGACGATGACCCCTTTCCCAAAAGCGAGTCGCCGGATCATGTTTTTTCCCGGCACATCGACAAAGTCGCTCCAGCTCTTTCCATCGGTCGAAGTCACGAAAAACGGCTTGGAACTCCCGACCGAACCCGGGTCGCCACCGATGCCGATGAACCGCTGCCCATCAAAGCCGAGCCCGCGCATGTACTTCACGTATTTGGCCTCCTTTTTCCCCGTCTCCCACGCCACGCCATCGCTCGTGCTGGCAAAGATATTGTCCCCGCCGTAGCTCCCGATCGCGACGAAGCGCGCGTTCCCAAAAACCACCGCGCGATACGTCTCCCCTTCCTTGCCGGTCTGCGCGTTTCGCCATGATGCGCCGTCGTCGGAAACGATTCGCAGGCCGTCCTGCCCGACAGCGACAAAATGCCCGGCCATTTACACGAGCCCCGGCAACCGCCCGTTGTAGGCCGCGCCCTTTGCCGTCCCGCTGTTTCCAAATTCGTCCACCTTCACGCCCATACGATCGAGCATCTCGACGTAGAGATTCGCGGCGGGCGTCGTCTTTTGGAAACTGATTTGTCGCCCGGTCTTGAGCGTGCCTTGCGCGTTGCCGACGAGTAGCGCGGGGTAGTCTTCGCGGCCGTGGCCGCCGTCGGCCATGTAGCTCGTGTAAAGGAGCATCGTGTTATCGAGGAGCGTCGAGCCGCCTTCGTCGATCGCCTTCATCTTGCGCACCGTCTCCGCGAAAAGCGCCGTGTACCAAGCGTGGATTTGGCGGCACGCCTCTCGCGAGATCGGGTCGGCGTCCTCGATCTTCCCCGCGTTGCCCTGGTGTTCGAGCGTGTGGCAGTGCTTCTCGTATCCGACGGTGACGACACCCGGAAACATCGACTCGTCGCTGCCGGCCGCGAACGTGCAGACGCGCGTCGCATCCGTTTGAAACGCAAGCACCATGATGTCCGCCATGAGCGAGATGTATTGCGCGTGGCGCTCGGGGTCGCGGCGGATGGCCTCCGTGTTTTTCCACAGGTATTTCGATTTCTCGTCCGTCAACAACGTCGCGATATCGAGTTTCGAAGGCCCGGGATTCTGCGCGTCGAGGGCGTCGAGCCGCTGCCGGGCTTCGATCAAATCGACGCGTTTTTCCACCGACCTCACCGAAGCAAGGTACTCGTCGAGCTTTTGCTCGTCGGCGCGGCCGAGCCTGCGCTGGAGCGACTTCGCATCGTCGAGCACCAGGTCGATCACACTCCGCTCATAGCTGTCCCCGGTCGTACCCGTTTTCGCCAGCATCGCAAGGTTCTCGGCGCGCCGCGTCCAGTTTGGTACCACTGGATTGCGTCCGCGGAACATGCGTTCAAAGACGAGGCGCGGATCGGATTCGTAAGGCACCGAAGTCCCGTCGGGCCGGAACGAATAAACATTCTCACCACCCGCGAGGCCGACTTCGAGAGAGCGCAGCAGCGTGTCCTTCCCCACCACCTCGGCGACCGCCTGATCCACCGAAACCGTCGAGATCGGCCGACCGCCCTCGCGCTTCACTTTGTTGGCGCCGGTCAGGTGCGTGAAGGCGCAGTGCTCGTGCGCGTTGACGTTTTCGCTGTCGCCGCTTTGCGAGAGGCCGTTGACGACCAGGAGGTCATCCTTGCAAAACTCGAGCGGCCGCAGGATCGACGGCAATGCGCCGAGCGGACCGTCCGCCGCGCATTTCCACGACTCGAGCACCGTGCCGCCCGTCACCGTGAAGATGCCCATCCGCAGCGGCGGACGCACAGAAGGCACGGCGGCAAAGGCGGACGTTCGCCCGAGCGATTCGAGGAATGGCAGCGCAACGAGCGCGCCTGCGCTGCGGAGGAATCGGCGGCGGGAAAGTTGGGTGTTCATGGTGCGTTGGTCGGCTCGATGGTGCGGCGGTTTTGGAATGGATAACTGTTCGCGATCCCGAGCACGACTGCGGAAAACTGGTCACCGCGCTGATCCGCCGCCGTCTTGATGCGCGTGATCTGACCTTCGTCGTAGTAGTCGAGTTCGCGGCCCAGCGAGTAGGCCAGCATTTGCCCGATGACGTTCCGCACGAACTGATCGCGCCGCGTCCAGAGGATCGCCCGCAAGCCATCAGCGCCGGGAATCTTCTCCCCGCCCGGCAACACGCCGCTGGTGTCGAGATCCGGCGAAGTCGGACGCCATTCGCCGATCGCGTTGTAGTTATCGAGGCCGAAACCAAGCGGGTCCATCTTCGCATGGCAGCCGGCACACGCGGGATCGCTCGCATGTTGCGCGAGCTTTTCCCGGAAATCCTTCGGCTCCTTTTTGTTCTTCTCCTCATCCTTAAACATGCCCGCATTCGCCGGCGGTGGCGGCGGCGGATTGCCGAGGATGACATCCAGTACCCACTTGCCGCGTTTGGTCGGACTCGTACGATTGGTGTGCGAAGTGGCCGCCAGGACCGCTCCCATCCCGAGCACCCCTCCGCGATGATTCGCCGGCTGGAGCGCGACGCGCTGCAACTCCTTCGAGTTCACACCGTCGATGCCGTACTGCTTCGCGAGGTCCGCATTCACAAAGGTGTAATCGCTCGCGATCAGGTCGAGCACCGGACGATCTTCTGCCCGCAGGTTGTCGCAAAACGCGGTCACCTCCTCCCGCATCGCGCGCTTCATGTTGTCGTTGAAGGTCGGGAAAAACTCCGTGCTCGGCCGCGCTTCGCTGACCTTGCCGGCGCCCAGCCATCGCATGAAAAATCCGGACGTAAACCGCTTCGCCCTCTCGTCCGCGAGCAGCCGCCTGACCTGAGCTTCAAACGTCGCCGGTTTAGAAAGATCTCCGTGTTCGGCTGCGCTGAGCAGTTCATCGTCCGGGAGGGACGACCACAAAAAGAAGGACAACCGCGACGCCAGTTCGACTTCGCTCACCTTCGCCGCAGCCACGACCGTTCCGGGCGTCGGTTTTTGCGGCGCGCGGTCGTCCTCGGTGCGGAATAGAAAATTCGCCGACACGAGCACGGGCTTGAGCGCCTTGCGCAAGGCTGCGCGCGGAGCATCCCCCTTCGCGAGCGCGGCGTCGTAAAGCTTCATCAGCCGCTCCGTCTCCGTCGGCGCGAGCGACCGCCGCCAGGCCAGCCGCGCGAACCGCGCCACGAGCTTTAACGAAGTCGCACGATCCGCGTCGTCCGGTACTCCTTCGAAAAACTTCCCCCGCGCCTTCTTGAGCTTTTCCTCGACCGGTTTCCGCTCCCAATCGGGCTTTGCGTCCCACTGCGGATCGGGTTCACCAAAAAGCCGCGTCAGCGCCAGGTCCGCTGCCGCGAAATACTTTTCAAGCAACGACGGCGGGAGGTTCAACGCCGCGGCCACGTTGTCAAAGCTGCTTCCCGTTGAGTCTTCCGGAATGCCGACGAGCGCGGGAAAATCCAAGTCCACCCCGGTCACATCCCGCAACGCGTAGCCGTATTCCGACCGACTCAGTCGCCGAGCGAGCGACGGGCCCGGATCGATCAACGACGGATGCCCGCTATCGAGGAGCGCCAGGATTTTCTTTACTCCACCGACCACCACCTCGCCGTGCATCGGCGTGAATTTATCATCATCCGGCGGCATCTCCTCCGTCCGCACCGCCTCGACGACGCGTTGCCAGAGTTTGAATTTCTTGAGGACCGCGCCCTCGCTGTCGAACTGCGTGAGATCGATCCCTCCTTTGTGTTTGTCGGCGTTGTGGCACTTAAAACAATGCTCCTCCAGTAGCGGCTTGAGTTTCCGCTGGAATTCGCCGTCACCGGCGGCCGTTGCGGCGGCGTAAACCATGTCCGGCAGGGCGAGGGCCGGAAGCAAAAGAGCGGCTAAGTGAAATCGGGCGGACATCGTGACGGCGGAAGGTGAACCACGCATGACGTTTCGCGTTAGCAAGAAAACACGCCGACCGGGCGCCAGGCACGTCTAGTCGAGCGTCTGCCGGTAGCGTTTCATTCCGATGGTGAGGATGACGGCGGCGAAGAGCGCGATGGGCCAGAGTTCGCCGGCGATGTCGGCGGGGCCGTTTCCTTTGAGCAGGATGCCGCGGACGATGCGCAGGAAGTGTGTCAGCGGGAAGACTTCGCCGATCATCTGCGCCCAGTGCGGCATACCGCGGAAGGGAAACATGAAGCCCGAGAGCAGGATGGACGGCAGGAAAACGAAGAAGGTCATCTGCATGGCCTGAAGCTGATTTTTCGCGATGGTGGAAAACGTGATGCCCATCGCGAGATTGGCCGCAATGAAGACGAGGGCGACGAGGAGAAGGAGCGGGATGCTGCCGTGCATCGGCACGTGAAAGAGGACTCGCGCGGCGACCAGGATGACGCCGACCTGAATGTATCCGATGGTGATGTAAGGCGCGATTTTCCCGATGAGGACCTCGCTGGGCCGCGTGGGCATCGCGAGCAGGTTTTCCATCGTGCCGCGCTCGCGCTCGCGGGTGATGGCGAGGCCGGTGATCATGATCATCGTCATCGTGAGGATCACACCCATGAGGCCCGGGACGATGTTGAATTGGGTATTGGTCTCCGGATTGTAGAGAGCGTGGACGCGGAGATCGATGGGAGCGGGAGCGGTGGCGAGGAAGTCGAGCGGGCCCTGAAAGTCGTGGCTCAACGCGGTGCCGAGCAGCGTCCCGAGCGTGCCGAGCGCGATGCCGGTAGCCGACGGATCGGTGGCGTCGGCTTCGATGAGGAGGGACGGGCGTTCGCCGCGCAGGAGGCTGCGAGAAAAATCCTCGGGTATGTTCACGACGAATTGGGCGTGGCCGCGGGCCAGCAGGTCGCGCCCTTCGGCCTCGGTGCGGACTTCGCGCGTGAATCGATAGTAGGTGCTGTTTTCCAGCGCATGAAGGAGCGTGCGTCCATAGGGTCCGCGATCTGCGAGGAGCACGGCAGCCGGAAGGTGCCGTGGGTCGGAATTGATAGCGTAGCCAAAAAGCGTGAGTTGGATGAGCGGGATGCCGAGCATCATCGCAAACGTGAGCCGGTCCCGGCGCATCTGGGTGAATTCCTTCACGATGATCGCCCAAAGGCGCGCGAAGG